>PBDC01000113.1 GCA_002717185.1 Rhodospirillaceae bacterium | reverse complement strand
CTCCACCACGGCTTTGTCTTTTTTGTCAGTGCCGAAGAGCGGCGGTTCCGGTTGCTGCTCTTCGAAAAAGCGGCAAATTGCAATCGATTCTGCGATATGTGATCCATCATCCAGCGCCAATACCGGGACACGGGCCAGCGGATTGATCTTGACAAAACCAGCCTCCAAATTCTCTGATTTACCGAGATCGATTTCGACGCATTCAACATCGATACCTTTCTCCGCCAGAAAGATATGAACACGCTTCGGATTCGGAGCGACCTTAGTAGTGTAAAGCTTCATGGCGGTTTTTCTCCCTGCCGCGCGTTCCTTGATAGGTTTCGACCAGTAAACGACCTAGCGTCGACACGTTCAAGTCAGAGGCACCAGAAACGGATATGTGTTAGGATTTTGCGCCTGGATCAGGAGGAATGGCTATGGTCAAAACGGTTCACCCGAGCCAATGCTGGGAATGCAACACCTACTGCGGTTCCCTGATCACCATGCACGACGGCAAAATTGAAAAAATTGGTCCCAATCCGGATCATCCTCATTCCAAAGGCGCCTTCTGCGTAAAGGGCATTCGGGCCGTTCGCGAATGGACCGAAAATGAAAACAGACTGCTGCATCCGCTGCGACGCATCGGACCGCGCGGTAGTGGCAGATGGGAACGCATCTCCTGGAACGACGCGCTCGATGAGATGGCCGATGGGCTCACCGCAGCTCGTTCCGAGCACGGGCCTCTGTCAATCGTCGGAGCCGTCAGCGGCGCCGCTTTCAGCCGCGGAGCCATCATGGCGCTTCTAATGCGCTCAATCGGGTCACCAAACTGGATGATCAATCAGGATTTGTGCGGAGGTTGCCAGGCGCTCGGAGAAAAACTCACCGGTACACCAATGAAGAATGGCGAAGACATTGACAACGCCCGTTGCGCAATTCTCGTCGGCCGTAATCCCTATGCAGCAGACCCAAAGCAGTGGTTGGCCTTAAAGGCTCTGAAAAAGCGTGGTGGTCAAATTATCGTCATCGACCCAATCCAGGGGCCAGCAAGCGAGATCGCCGATATCTGGCTAAGGCCAAAACCTGGTACCGATGCAGCATTGGCCCTTTCAATCGCCCATATTCTTGTGAGCGAGGATAAATACGACAAGGCATTCGTCGATCACTGGTGCCATGGGTTCGACGCTTACAAGGAGCGCATCGATGAATACACACCGGCAAGGGCAGCAGAACTGACCGGTGTCGCAGCCGAGAATATCATCGCAGCGGCACACTGTTATGCTGATGGTCCCTCCGTATTCGTGCCCGGGCATGGAATTGATGCGTTCAGTGCCGGGGTACAGACCTTCCGGGCCTTCGACTGTCTGGTCGCGATCAGCGGTAATCTCGACCGCCTAGGTGGCAACCGAATGACCAGGAAGCCAGAGGGTTTTCAAAACTATCTCGACTTGATTCACGATCCAACATTTCGTTTGCCGATTGAGGTCGAGAAACAGACCATCGGCGCCGGGCAATTTCCGCTCTGGGCCGGGCCCGAGGGCTGGCAAACGGCCTGCCATAACCCTTCAGTCATCGAGGCCGTGCTAACAGGCAATCCTTACCCAGTCAG
Organism: Rhodospirillaceae bacterium; assembly: GCA_002717185.1. The sequence goes on along the minus strand of PBDC01000113.1, from coordinate 18,747 downwards.
AGCTATGTACATCAGCGGCGTCAACATCGTCGTGACCTATCCAGACGCAGCGCGGACAATAGAAGCGATGAAGTCACTCGATTTCGTTGCAGTCTCGACACAAAATCTAAATCCAACCGCCGCATATGCCGATATCGTACTACCCAAAACCACCACCTTGGAGGAAGAGGAGGTACAGTTGATTTGGGGCGGCCCTTGCATTGGCTATACTAATCCGGTGGTCGCAGCGCGCGGCGAAGCGCGGAGTGATATCGAGATCGCCTTGGAACTGCGTGACCGGCTCAAATCGAGGAATGCGTTAGCGCAGGACTTTCTGCCCTGGGCCAATCAACGCGCCTTCAATGAGTTTCTGCTTGGCGACAGTGGTATCACGATCGAAGCTCTTCGGAAGAAGGGCTTCGCGACCTTTCCCTATGAACTTGGCCAATTCGAGAAAACCGGATTTGCGACCGCCACCGGCAAAGTCGAACTTTATTCTGAAAAACTCGGCGCACTGGGCCTCGACCCCCTACCCAATTACACACAGCCAACGGCCGACAAATCAGATGCAGCAGGGCGCGCAGCGTACCCACTCGTCCTACTGACTGGCCTTCGGGAGAAAACCTACCACCATTCCCGTTTCCGCGACCAAGCCTGGGCTCGCAAAGTATCGCCCGAACCCCTGATACAAATTCATCCGGATACCGCCACCGAATGTGGCATTTCAGATTCCGATTGGGTCTCAGTGCATACTGCAGATACGAATACCGCCTGCCGGGCGAAGGCTCACGTCACGAATGGCACACCGCGCGGCGTCGTCGCGACCGGAATGGGATGGTGGGAGCCGCTAGGCGATGACCCAGGGTATGGCGCGCTCGACATCAACATCAACGGCGCAATGTCCTATGGCGGCCCCTGGGATCCGGTGACCGGTTCATCGGATTCGCGCGGCCGGCGCTGCCGCCTAACACCGCTGGAACTATCTGCGGATGCCGCCGATTGAATTTTTCGTAAAGGGCTGCATATTCCACCGCCAGAACCTTCTCAAACTTACCAAAGGTCAAATAGCGGGACTCTTCGATGAGATTGAAACCTGCATGTATCTTGCTCGGTTTACTGTTGTTAATACCAACAGTAGCCCTGTCTGGTGAAGACGCCATAACGATTGGGCAATGGCGTACGGAACCCGGAAAATCCCTAGTTTGCGGCGGCACGGAAGGCAAAACCATAATTGACATTGCGACACGCGCCAATGCGTTCTACGCAAGCGGCGCTCCAACCAGTAGCGCCGAATACAACGCCTATTGGTCCCATTTAGAACGGGCGTTCGAAGAGCGACGCTGCTTCGTCACCGCCAAGATGCGACATATGCCCGACAGTCTCATATATGCTGGACCAGAGGCTCTGGAACCCCTGGGCAAACGATTTAAAGTCATCGGGACGACTATTGAAGAAGATGGCGAACGCTATCCAGCGTTCACTATGACCACCTTTGAGGTTAAAAATCCCTAGCGCTGCCAAACCAATGACCGCAACTAATTGCGTCGGAAGCGGTCGGAATCGTCGTATTTACCGTAACAGGTCAATCGCCAGCGCTCTCCAATGTCACACCGTCGGACGAAACTAAATATTCCGCAAGCAACAGGAAATGGTTGCGCGACTCGGGTGGGATATTCATGAAGTTCCGAAACTAGTTCTAGGGTCTCGCGTTTGGCACCGAATTCGGCGGTTGGGCTCTTGCCGACTGCGGCGTCGGTAAAAACCATTGTACCTGCGCATCCAGCGCCTGCGCGATTAGCCACAATTTGCTCGCCGAAATACGGTTCATGCCGCTCCCATACTTCTGCAACTGTTGGAAGGTCAGTCCGAGCCGGTTGGCGAGCGCCGTTTGGCTCAACCCACACATAACGCGGCGCATCCTAACCCGCTGGCTGACATTAACGTCAACTGGATGGGCGCCAAATTCCTGAACGGTCCGCCGTTTCGCTCTCGCCATAACCCCTCTCTAATTCAAATGCCTAAATCAATCAGACCTGCTTATGCAGATTTTAGGATCGCAAGCTATCGTTAAAATTCGTTTCCGAACCTGATACTGGCATCAGACGCTGTAAAGCCGGTAGAGCCTTAATTTAATCATTCTGGGTAATACCAACAGACATCAACTGGCCGGGAAAATCTCGTTCGGTTAAATGTAGTACACTGACAAATAAAATCGCGCCGTTTCATGGTTTTTATTAATTTTGGCGCCAGCGTTCAGCCAAATGCACTTCCGGCCACGCTCGATGAATATCGGTACTAATCAGTCCAGTTCAGCCTCGGTTAACGTCGAGTCCCAAATCCAAACTAGAATTCGTAGCGCGCGCCATCTCCGACAGCGACGCCACCACGAGGGCCCGTATTGTATTTGTTGGCGAAATTCGGTTCCAAGGCGCGACCTTCGAGAGAATTGACCCAAAATCGCATCAATCGCCGCTTCTTCAAAGGATCATCATAGTCCGTGTAGCCAGCTCGCGAATGCAAGATGGTAAAGTTATTCACGAGTTGGATATCGCCCTTTTGCAGGTACATACGGAACTGAATATCCGGACGTTGCGCAAATGCGAGCATTCGTTCCAATACCTCTTCCTCGACTGCATTCAGTGGCTGTTTCATCTTGATGTGAGCAGAGCGGATGATCTTGTCGTTAAAATCACAACTCAGCTGACCCTCGTGGTAGCTGTAGATCGGAATTTCGTGAACAGTCAGTTCGTCTAAGCTCGCGGTCACGCCTTCACCACGCAGATCCCGCTTGAAACCCCGGTAGAGAGTCGGCAATAGATCGTGATGATTCGCCAAGATCTCATTGTAGACCGACATTGAACTCGACAGCATGCTCTCGCCACCCGAGCGCGCCGTATTAACGCAAAACAGCGCCACCATGTCGGAAGAGTCAACGTGGGGTAGCAAACCGGAATTGGTTTTATAGCCACGGCTGTTAATGTCATTGTAGTCGTTGCCGAGATCAATCACGTCGGCCAAGATCTGGCCCTTGGAATTCTGTGAGATCGGGTTCCCAAAATACGCGCCGATTCCCCAATAAATAACGCGCAGCGTGTCCAGGTCGTAGTTATCTACAGGTATGCCGCGAAATAAGGCAAAACCGCGACCATCCTCTACTTCCGATACAATCGCGGCGATCTTGGTCTCCAAGGTCGGTAGAGGAAAATCGTCGCGGCCAAAATTTGGAACAGCCAATCCGCGCGACTTCACGGCAGCCGTGGCAGCGTCGATTTCGGCCAGTTCGGCCTCGCTAAACCGATAGATCCAACTATCGTCGTTCTCAAAGTCGGTAGCTTTCCAGGCCGACCCGTCAGCAACTGGCTCCTGCAGCATTTCGGACATGCGCGTTCCTTATACTTCCCATGTAACGTGTTCGCACATTACCGCAATACAGCGCTGGCGATCAAACCAAGCTCAGTCCCGCATCCACATGCAGGACCTGCCCGGTGATACGTTCCGCCTCACGACACAGAAAGAAATCGACCGCTGCGGCCACGTCGAAGGGTTGCACCAACGTCTTCATCGGAGCGGCATCGGCTGCCATTTTCCAACCAGCGCCGCTTACTGCAGCGTGAGCGCCACGATCCTTCTGAGTGAAACCAGGCGAGACGCAGTTGACCGTAACGCCCGATGGCGCCAACTGATAGGCCAAGGCTTTGGCAAGGCTCTCCAAGCCTGACTTTGCCGCCGCGGAGACTGGGAATATCGTGTCGTTGACGCCAAAACTATGCCCAACGAAGGAACTGATCGCTACCACCCGCCCCCAATCCGAGGCTTCAAGATGCGGCAATGCCGCGGTAACCAACCCAAAGAACGCCTCGGTGATTGTGGCCAGCGAGTTCCGCAAGGCGGTGGCATCAACATCGCCGAACCGACGTTTGTCAGCGAAACCAGCATTGCTAACAATCTGATCGAGACGTCCGAAACGATCGCAGGCCGTCTCTACCAGCTTTTTGGCAGCGTCCGCCTGTGCGAGGTCAGTCAGCGCTGTCCCCGCAATAGCTCCGGTTTGGCGCACCTCCGCAGCCACCCGCTCTAACCCTTCCGCGTTTCCGCGCGTGTGCAAGAGCAACGCCGTCCCCGGCCCGGCCAGCGACCGCGCTGTCGCGGCTCCGATCCCGCTCGCCGCTCCGGTCAGCAAGATCACCCGTTCGATATCGTCAGCCATGGTTAATGCCCTAATCCACTTCAAAACAGCTGTCTCTCTTCACACTAATCTACCGCTACAGCTTGGAAAACCAGCTCCTGTGCTCTAGCAATATGGCTGGAAAGGTGGAGCCATGATTACGATTGGAGTTGATGTCGGCGGAACCTTTACCGACCTGGTAGTACGCGATGGCCGGACAGGGGCGTTGCGAAGCTTGAAAACTCCCTCGACGCCAGAGGATCTGGCCCTCGGTGTGATGACTGCAATTCGACAAGCGAACGTACGAAACATAGATATTGCAGGTATCACACACGGCATGACTGTCGCGACCAACACGGCGCTGGAGATGAACGGCGCGCGGCTTGGGGTCATTACCACAAAAGGTCACCGCGACGTGTTAGTCGTGGGCCGTGGTAACCGTACCAAGCTTTACGACATCAAGGCGGTGCGTCCGCCGCCATTGGTACCACGCCGTCGGATCCTGGAAGTGACCGAGAGGATGACTGCCGACGGCAAGATCCACGAACCGATGAACGAAGACGAGTTGGTTACAATCTGCACGCGGCTCAAAGAGGCCGGTGTCGAAGCCATCGCGATCTGCTTTCTGCACTCCTACGCGAACCCGTCACACGAAACCCGTGCCGCCGATATTGTTCGGACACGGCTGACCAACGTCCCCGTCAGCCTATCGCATGAAATTCTGCCGGAATATCGCGAATTCGAACGCTTTTCAACCACCGCGCTGAACGCTTATGTCGGCCCGAAGGTTTCGGGTTATCTTTACGCACTGTCGAACAGCTTGAAGGACAGCGGCATCGACGCGCCACTGCGCATTATGGGCTCGAACGGCGGCACCTGGCAGGCACCGGCGATGGCGGCGGAGCCTGTCAACTCCATGTTGAGCGGGCCGGCTGGCGGGGTTACAGCGTCGATCGGCGTCGCCAAGTTGCTCGGTCTACCGGACATCATCACCTACGACATGGGCGGAACCAGCACCGACACGTGCCTAGTGCGCAACTATAGCCACGACATGACAACCGAAGGCCACGTCGGCATGTGGCCAAACCGCGCGCCGCAGATCGAGATCAAAACGGTCGGCGCCGGCGGCGGATCGATCGCCTATCTGGATACCGGCAACTTCCTACAAGTCGGCCCCCGTTCCGCCGGCGCGCAACCGGGTCCCGCGTGCTACGGGCGCGGTGGCACCGAGCCAACGGTTACCGACGCAAACGTTCTGCTTGGCCGCTTCCGTCCAGACCAAGCAATCGGCGGAAAGATCGCAATCGATACGGCGGCGGCCGAGACTGTGGTTGAAAAGTTAGGCAAGAGATTGGACTTGTCCCCCGCACGGATGGCAGAGGGGATCGTCCGCATTGCTGTCGCCCGAATGACCGGCACAGTGAAAGAGATATCCGTTATGCGTGGCCTCGACCCGCGCGATTTCACGCTATTCGCCTATGGTGGCGCTGGGCCGCTGCACGCCGCCGCCATTGCCGAAGAACTTGGGATGACTCGTATCGTTATCCCGCCGATGCCCGGAGCCTTTTCCGCATACGGCCTATTAGCCGCAGATACACGATACGATATCACGCAAACTCGGCTCACAAAACTCGGCAACGCCGACTGGACGACACTACAGGATATTCTCGCTCCCTTGCGCGTCCGCGCCACCGAGCGGTTGGCGGAAGATGGCTTTACGGACAACAAGGTGCAGCTAAAAACCTCGCTCGAAATGCGTTATGTCGGCCAGGCGTTTGAGCTAGTAACTGACCTCCCGGACAGCGCTGCAACGGTTGCCGACATCACAAACGCGTTCCGCGCCGCTTACCAGGAACGCTACGGCCAGCTCGACGACGGTCCCGTCGAGATCGTCTCTTTCCGGGTAACAGGCATTGGCCTGTCGGAAACAGCGGATCTGCCAGAAACTAATGTGGGCGGTATCTTATCTCACACTGAGATCGGACGCAGGCCGGTGGTGTTCGACGGTGTCGCTCAAGAAACCCCAATCTATCGCCGCACACACTTGCCAGTCGCCACGGATGTCTTTGGCCCCGCTATCGTCGAGGAAGACGGTGCGACAACGGTGATCCCGCCTGGCTTCACAGCACGTCAGGACCGGTACGGGATCCTGATGCTAACGCGGAAGGGGAAGAAATGATCGACCCCATCACTCTTGAGGTCGTTACCGAAGGCTTGATTTCCGTCGTGCGCGAGATGCGGGCGACCGTATTCCGGACAGCGCGTTCCGTGGCGATTTACGAGGCACGGGACTTCTCCTGCGGGCTGTTCGATGCCTCGGGCCAAGTCGTTGCGCAATCGGAGGATATAGGCAGTCATGTCGTACCACTACCATGGTCGGTTGAGGCAGCGCTGGCTGACATGGGCGACGATCTGAAACCTGGCGACGTTATTCTGATGAACGATCCCTATCGGGGAGGTACGCATCTGAACGACGTGACGATCATTTATCCGGTATTTGTCGATGGTGAACTGGTTTTCTTCCCGGCGGTGCGTGAACACTGGGCCGATGTGGGCGGTGCTGTCCCCGGTTCCATGTCCGGCACGGCGACAGAAATTTACCAGGAGGGCATGCGGATACCACCGGTCAAGATTGTTGAGGAAGGCCGCATCAACCAACCGCTGATGGAGGTGCTGCTCAGCAACATGCGAGTTCGCGAGGAACGTTGGGGCGACTTCAATTCCGGTCTCACCGCCTGCCGCACGGCGGAGCGGCGGCTGGGTGAACTGATCGGCCGCTACGGTGTAGAACTGATGCTCGACTGCGTTCGCCTTAACCTTGACCGGTCGGAAGCCCGCATGCGCGAGAACATCAAGGTACTGCCCGACGGCAAATACTATTATGAGGACTATCTGGAGACCTTCGGCCGAAAAGGATTCGAGCCACTGCTGCTGCCGCTCAGCCTGACCATTAAAGGTGATTCCCTGACAGCGGATTTTACCGGCGTCTCCCCGCAGGTACCTGTGCCAGTCAATTCCACTTTGGCGGTCACTGCAGCCTCGGTCTTCATAGCGCTAAAATCGACCCTCGACCCACAGCACGCGCTAAACCACGGCAGCTTCCGCCCGGTCGAGGTAATCGCGCCGGAAGGCACCATCGTCAATGTCAGCCACCCCGCTCCCGCTGGCAGTCATGGTGAGATCCGCAAACGGGTCATAGCAACGATGCTAGGTGCACTCGCCCGTGCCTGCCCGGAACTCGTTTCAGGCGATATCCATCGAACCTCCTTTCACAATTTGATTGGCGGAATAGACCCGAACACCGGTGGCGAATACGTGCATTACGAATGGGCGAGCGGCGGCAATGGCGGATTCCTTGAAGCCGACGGGCCAAGCGCCATGGCAGCAATCGATTGGGGCGATCTAACAACGGTGCAATCGACCGAGGTCCTGGAAAACAAGTTTCCCTTGCATGTGGAATTCTCAAGACTTGGCACCGACAGTGGCGGCCCGGGTAAGCATCGCGGTGGCCTCGGCATGCGACGCGCCCTGCGCCTTACCCGCGGCACCGCCAAATATTCACTGCTATCTGACGGCGCAATGATGCCCCCCTTCGGGATTTTCGGTGGGGAAAGCGGCGCGCCGGTCGACAGCTACGTGGTGAAGGCGGACGGCACCGAGCACCGCTTCGATAGCCCCGGTAAGGTTGGCGGCTACCCGCTAGAGGCCGGTGACACGGTGATACTGCAAAGCGCAGGCGGCGGCGGCTACGGTGAGCCGAGAGAACGGGACCGCAATTCGCTGGCGCGGGACGTATCAGATGGCGTTGTATCGGAAAACGTAGCGCAGACACTTTACGACACTGAGGCAAACCCAGCATCGCCTACCCTCACAGTTACAGAAAGCGACGCCGATGCTTATGTCGCGTCAGGGCCGAGCCAGAAGAGGATCATCCGTCTGAACCCAGCGGACGCGATAGCGCTAGGCGCACCGGCCGATGACCGCATCGAATTGCTCGGCCAAGATGGCGCACCACTGCGCGGCTGGCTGGTCTGTGACAAAACCATTCCAGCCGGAACCATTCCGCTGGACGCCAAGGGAAGACGGTGTATTGGTGCAAAAACTGGGACCACCGTTGCAATTCGATTACTCACTGTCCGCACTGAGGGTTCAACGCAGCACTAAATGCGTCGCCGCCTCTCAATCAGTGAATTTAAAAGCCATACGGTTAAAACAACTTATCCCACCGACCTGCTTCCCTTCCCAGAGCTGGTCCATACGAGCAGATCTACTGCGTGACCCGACTAGCCGCAGTGCAAAAACAGGGCCGCTTCGTCGCGCCATAGTTCGCCGAGAATATCTAGTTCTTCCAACATTCGGGGGTGAAAGCCTCCACGCAGAGGCAGCCGTCTTCGTAAAGATGCCTGGCCACTGAGGCCTTCGCACGCTTTTCCTGTTCTTCCAGTTTTACTAGCTTACCGCCATATTTTACGACGAACGCAATTCCACTCATACAAAACACGCTAGCTTACTCTGCCGCCGTGCTCTCCGGTGGACGTGTTGCAATGGCGCCGTCGGCGTCCAACGTGTCCAATTTCGCCGCGCTATAACCCAGCTCCCTCTCCAGTACCGTGCGTGTGTCGTGACCTATAGCGCGGCCAGCCCATCGGATCACGCCGGGGGACTCGCTGAATTTCGGCGCAACGCCACCGAGTTTGACGGTGCCAATTTCCTCATGGGGCACATCAAGTAGCATGTCTCGAGCCGCGAATTGCGGGTCGCGGAAGACATCTGCAACTGTGTAGATAGGTGCGACGGGCACATCGTTTTTTACCAGGTACTCGTAGATCTCATCGAGCTTCCAGTCTTGCGACCAATCGGAAATAATCTGGACCAGCTCTTCCTCGTTGACCAGCCGGTTATTGCCTTCGACAAATTTAGGATCGTCGGCCAGTTTGGGCTGCCCCATCGCAGCGGCAAGGCGCCGGAAGGTCGAAGTATTGCCGGCAGCAATGTGGATCCATTCGCCGTCCTTAGCCGGGAACAAACTGTTCGGTACGTGGCCGTGTAACCGTGAGCCGACCCTCTCCGGGACAACGCCAAGCTTCTCGAAAGCCGGCACAAAACTTTCCATCATCGAAAAGGCGCTCTCGTAGAGTGCCACATCGACTACTTGGCCTTTTCCCGTCGTGTCGCGGCGGCGCATTGCAGCCAGAGCGCCGAACGCCCCAAGCATGCCGGCGACATAGTCGGTAAGCGGCGTCGCTACCCGGGCTGGCGGCTTATCTGGGTCACCGGTGATGGATCTGATCCCGCTCATACTTTCGCCGATAATGCCGTATCCAGCACGCTCGCTGTACGGACCGGTCTGGCCAAAACCACTGATCCTCACCAAGATCAGGCTGGGGTGGTCCTTGGCGATGTCGTCATAGCCGAGGCCCCATTTTTCTAATGCGCCGGGCTTAAAATTTTCCACCACCACGTCGTAGCAAGGCATTAAACGACGCACGATGTCGCGACCCTCTTCCGACTTCAAGTTAATGGCGATGGTCTCCTTGTTGCGGTGCATGGAGGCCCACCACAGGCTCTTACCCTCAAAATGCCGACCAATCGTGCGCAGTGGATCGCCCGTCGGCGTTTCCACCTTGACGACGTCAGCACCAAAATCGGCAAACAGGCGGCCGCAAAACGGGCCGGCGACAGTGGAGCCGAGTTCAAGAACTCGCACGCCCTGTAAGGGGCCGCTGGCCTCAGGCATCATGCGATGGCGCCCCGCAGATCTGAGCAATTTCACCGATATCGCCACAGTCCTCTAGGGTCCGGACAGCTTCGATCGCGCGGGTTACTCGGGCCGAACCAATCACCGGTGCCGCCATATCCGCAAATTTGGCGCTGAGTCGTGACCACTGCCTATCAAGATCACGTTCCGGCGTTTCCACGTCACCGCGGGTGCTATGCACCGTCCCATCCTTAAGGGTGACAGACACATCGGCATGAGCAAGGCCCATGCTATCATCAGTGTGCACCGAGACCTTATCACGTACCGCTACGACCTCCGGGTCTTTTACCTTGCCCTCATTGTAGTTAGCGATTACGGCCGTATTTTCACCCAACAGCGCCATAGCGGCAGTAAAACGCAGGCTGAACTTGCCCTCCAGTCCGGTCTTCGGCTCCAGAATGTTACAGATGCGTAGATTATCACTGCGAACATGCACGTCGACGCTGGCGACATTGTCAGGATCGATATTGTGGTCGCGCTTCAAGGCTATCGCCGCTTCAATCGCTGCATGAGTGCCGTAACAGGCAGCGTGGTACTTGAACAGCACGTCTGGTGTGTGGAAGGTCTCGCCGAGCCCTTCAAGCGCCGTTTCCGGATCGTAATTCTGGGTCTGGGTGTCCGCAAAACCCTGCTCGCATTCCAAAACGTCCGGCCGGCTCTCGAACCCTCGTTCGGAGAGCAATGCCGCCGAAAGTCCGTTAACTGCCGCCTTGCCCGCGTGGAAGGGTTTGCACATGGTACCGAACATGGAACGTAGACCGGCCGCCTGAGTGCCGCCGATCCCCATCGCGTTAGCGCAGGCCTCGCCATCAAGGCCGAGTAGCTTAGCCGCCGCCGTGGTCGCTCCAAACGTACCGACAGTCCCCGTCGCATGCCAACCGGCACCATAATGCGACTCGTTCATAATTGTACCGACGCGACATTCCGCCTCTACCCCTGCAACCAGTGCGGTCAGGAAATCCTTACCGTCGCGTCCTTGATGTTCGGCGAGCGCAAGCAACGCAGGCACCACAGGAACTGTCGGGTGTCCGGGCATCAACAGATGCACGTCGTCATAATCCAAAGCGTGGCCGGCTGAGCCGTTTATTAACGCAGCTTGTTGCATCGACACCTTTCGGCCATCGCCGATAATCGTCGACTGTGGCTTACCTCCGGCGGCGATCGCATCCTCCAGTAGGATACGGGCCAAAGGTTCCGTCGAGCCCGCAAGGGTGACGCCAAGCCAATCCAGAAAACAATGCCGCGCCACTTCCACCGCCTCCGCTGGAAGACTATCGTGAGTGAACGACATACTGTTCTGCGACAGTTTGAGGGTAAGGTCGGTGTCGTCGAATTCCGCCGCCTGTGGCATCACGCGTCTCCTAGCTATAGTACCGGTGAGTTTCGCCAAAGATTGCCATGCCTGCGGGAAATTTGTCCAGACCTGCGGGGCAAGTCTATCTCCCTATAAAACCAACCACTAACCGCTTTATACTGCTCGTTCCTGCAATGGAGTCTTCCGCATGCTTACGCAAACTCAAATCGATCAATTCTGGAGCGACGGCGTGCTCGCTGTTCCTAATGCGGTAACGCCGGCACAGCTCGACGCGCTTAACACGGAAATTACTGGCTGGGTGGAGGAGAGCCGGGCGCATAGCGAACCATTCGGGCCGCCGACCTTGGATGACCGGCCACGCTTTGATATGGGGATAGAACACACAGCGGACAAACCGGCTCTGCGCCGGGTCAACAACCCCTCCGATATTTCGGACACGTATATGGACGTGATGCGCAACGCTTCGATGACAGACATGGTAAACCAACTAATCGGGCCGAACCTGAAGTTCCATCACTGCAAAATTAATCTGAAACTGCCAGGTTCGGACACGACTGTGCACTACCATCAGGACTTCCTATTCACGCCGCATACGAATGACAATGTGGTGACAGCTCTGCTGATGCTGGACGATGTAACTGAAGAAAATGGCTGCCTACGTGTTGTTCCGGGCTCGCACCGTGGTCCTATGCTGTCACTATACCAAGACGGAAATTTCGTCGGCGCAGTCTCTGGCGAGGAGGAAGAGCGGCTATTGAACGAATCCATTCCCGTAACAGGCAAGGCGGGGAGCGTTTGCCTGATGCACACTCGGTTGGCACATGGCTCGGCGCCGAACTGCTCTGACCGCTCGCGCAACCTCTATATCTGCGTCTACAGCGCGGCCGATGCCTTCCCCCTTGCGCGCAACCCGATGGAAAATCCGAACGAAGGGATGATCCTACGCGGAGAGGCGACACGGACCGCACGTCTAAGCGAAGCGATGATTGAACTGCCGGAACAACCGAAATCGGCCTCTTTCTTCACCGTTCAAGGCCAAAAATCTGCTGTGGAATAATGCCTATCAGGCATCCTCAATGATCGCGTAGGCCTCAATTTCGACAAACAGTTCCGGCCGCAACAAGGCACTGATGGCGACCAGCGTACTAGCCGGGCGAATGTGCCTGAACATTTCGCCATGCGCCTTGATGACACCATCTGAATGCACCTCCATGTCGGTTACGTAGATTACCGTGCGTACGACATGTTCCGGTCCCGCGCTTGCTTCCGTGAGTGCTTGCTTAATAATGGCGAGGACTTTTCTCGCCTGATCGTATGCATCAGCGCCGTCGGCTGTGGTGCCGGAGACATGTATGGTGTTACCGACCTTGACCGCGCGGGTATATCCGAGCACCGGCTCAAACGGATGTCCAGAAGAGATGTTATGCCGCGCCATATTCGACTTCCTCAGATAACGCCATCCGCTAACAATTTTTCCATTGCCTCTGCATCGAGCCCGAGGAGTTCACAGAAAATTTCCGCATTGTCATTGCCGTACATCACTGGCGGGCTGCGATAGCCAGTCTCGGCGCCGCTAAATTTAATCGGGTAGCCGGACGCGTTGAGGCCCTCGAGCGGTCCCAGGGTCGGATGCACAAGATCCTCGATCATACCCCGGGCCTGGATATGGGGCCACGCCTTCACATCCTCAATATCGTTGATCGGGCTGCAGACGATACCAGCGTCGCGAAGGGTCGTCATTGCCTCGTCACCGACCTGCGTTGCAGCCCACTCTGCGACAATTGCATCGACTTGGTCATTTTTGAGCAGCCGATTGCTGCTGGTGGCGTAATCGGGATGATCCTTGAGTTCTGGACACCCCATCACGTCGCAGAGGTTCTGCCAGTGGACGTCCGTAGCCGTCCCTATTATCAACCAACGATCCTTGGTTTTGTAACTGTTGAAGGGCGAAACTCGCGGCACTCGATTACCCTGACGGTAGTCCAGACCAAGCTGCTGATACCCTTCCAGCGGGTCGTCATATATGAGAGAGAAGATAGAATCGACCATCGCCACATCGACATGCTGACCCTCACCCGTGCGCTCCTGATGATAGAGCGCCGCCAATATGCCAGCCAACCCGAAGACGCTGGAGATGGAATCAGCCAGCGCGGTGCCTGCCTTGGTTGGCGGGCCGCCAGGTTGACCGGTCATGCTCATCAGGCCACTGGCTGCTTGTGCCGCAGCGTCGAAACATTTGAGATATGCGTCGGGACCAGTCTGCCCGTAGCCAGTAATCGAACAATAGACAAGGCGTGGGTTTTGCCTATGCATGGTCTCGAAATCTATACCAAGTCTCTTTGTAACGCCGACGCTGAAGTTCTCAACCAGCACGTCTGCCTTATCGGACAACGCCATTAGTAAACGGACCCCTTCCGGATGTTTGAGATTGAGGGTCACCGCCTTCTTTCCACGCGCTCTTTTGAGAAACGGTACACCCAAATCATCAGGTGTCTTGCGCTCGAAGGACACGCCCTCTAGCCCCGCATAGATCGGCGAGTCGGACAGGCTATCGCCAGTCGCAGGGTTATCGACCCGGATTACCTCAGCGCCCAATCCAGCCAGCAACAAGGTTGCGTGCGGACCAACGAAGAATTGCGTCAGGTCGATCACCCTAACGCCCTCGAGAATGCGTTTGGTCATGAATACTCCTTGTCCGGGCCGGGAATTGACAAAGCGCTAGCACTACCAAGTAAAGGTCAACAAAAGTGCGCCGAAGAAGCTGCGTCTATAGTGAGCTATTACAGGTGTTTCCGCTCGCTCTATCTCAAAATAAAGGTACGCGCCGTTAATCAACCCTCACCGCTTCTTCACCTCAATAATTGCGAGCAACTCAAATTAAACGCGGTCCGTGGGTATGTTTGTTAATTAAACCACCAGTCTGTTTCCGGGTCAGCGCCCGCGTATATCGAGCGTTGTCGTGCCGTTGGATACAAACACCCGCGACAAATCAGGTCGCTTCACAACCTCTTCCAACAAGTGCTGCAATGCACCGCCAGAATAGTCGGTCTCATCGGGGATCGCTGAGAACATATTGGCGACGATTTCCTCGGGGAATGAATGCCACAGCAGCAACTCCTCATCGCTTGCTTGCGGATGGCGTTCACGTAGAGCCGGCAAGGCAGGTTCCGGGGTCGGTGGCACTAGTGGGATTAGCTTTGACCCGTTATCTACGATGCGATCGAGCACATCGGGGTCGACGGGCGCAAGCAGATCACCGTAATAGCCCAATGCGTATTTCTTCATCTCGTCGGGCACCTGGGTGTAACGGCTACCGGTCAATACGTTAAGTGTCGCTTGCACCCCGACAAACTGCGAAAAAGGCGTCACCATGATCGGCCAGCCTGTCTCCGCTCGAATACGACCGCATTCCTCTAACACTGCAGGTAACTTCTCTATCAAGCCGGCCGCGTCGAGTTGACTAACCAGATTGCTCATGACCCCGCCGGGGATCTGATGATCGAGGCTGGCGGCATCGAAATCCTGCGGCCGGCCGAGCGGGAAGCCGCTTCGAATGGCAACATCCTCGAAATGCGTGCCAATTTCACCCAGCACCGTATCATCAACCGCGATATCGAAACCGTAATGTCTCAGGTTTCGTGCCGTTGTTTGTACCGAGGGTGGCGCGTTGCCATCCGCGATGGGCGAGATACAGGTGTAAATATTGTCAATTCCGAGGCGGGCAGCTTCTATGTACAGTGATTGGCCAAGCCCTGCCAAATTATGCGTATGCAGGCCTAGTGGCACGTTAGGGCCAATCTCCGCCTGCAGTGCTGGCACAAGGCTACGCAGCCGTTCCGCCGTCAGGATGCCACTAGTATCCTCTATCATCAGGGAATCCACCTCGCAGCGGTCGAGGAATTCCCGCGCCTTGGTGACGTAAAGTTGGTCCGTATGTACTGGGCTCTCGCTGAAAATCAGCCAGCCCTGAGTGCGCGCACCAAGTGACTTCGCATATTTAAGACCGCCTTCAAGGTTACCCAGATCATGCAGCCCGTCAAACGCGATCAGGCTCTCGATGCCGTTACGGACCAAAAGCTCGTACCACAACAGATTGATATCATCCGGTTCAAGATCAAAGCGAAGCGCGCATTTGCTGCGCACGATCGCCTGCCGTTCGGTGTTCTTAAATGTGTCGCGAAACAGCTTCAGCCGGTCCCAGGGGTTTTCACCAAGGAACCGGACGCAGGTATCGAAATGCACCGCGCCCATAAGTTCAATCACATCAAACCCGGCGCAGTCCATGCGTTCCAGAACGGGACGCATCATTGCAGTTGTCATGCGGGTAGCCCACAAGCACTGGTGGCCGTCCCGCAGAGTGGTATCGACGACCTTTACACGGCTCATCGCCTGATCTAGTTCCTCAATCCAGCACCACCGAGACCGGCAAATTGGACCAGCCAGGTCGATAATTCAGGAACCAAGGCAATAATTACCCAAATGAAGATAAGCGAAATTAGATATGGCAATACCTCCCGCACTATTTGGAAGTAAGGCAAACCAGTAATGCCCGACGCCACATAAAGGTTCAGGCCATAGGGTGGTGTGATGAAGCCGATCGCATCACCGATCAGGAAAATAACAGCGAAGTGGAACGGATCGACACCGATTGTCACAGCGATTGGCGCCAAGATGGGCGCCAGAATGATCGTATTCGGCACCGATTCCAGAATCGTACCGGCCGCTAGAACCATCCCCATCATCACGAATAAGATCGTATAAAAGCCGCCCAGTCCGGTCAGCAGGCTTTCGATAAACTCCTTCGCACCAATCACTGCAAGAATTTCTTGCATCATGATCGAAACTGCAACCAGCGGCACGATAATGCCTATGATGATACCGCTGCGGAAGAATATGTCGGGCAGCGCTTTCCACTTTGTTTCCCGCGTCACAAACAGACCAGCAAGCAGACAGTAGACAACTGTCACCGCCGAGGCTTCCGTCGGAGAAAATACACCAGTGTAGATACCACCCAGCACGATGAAGATGGCTATGATACCGATACTGGCACCCGGAAAGGTCTTCCGAAGTATACCCCAATCAAACGGTATGATTTGCCCGTAAGAGCGCCTGCGGCTGACCCAATAACAGGCGATCATCATCACCGCTACCATCAGGATGCCCGGAATAATCCCCGCTAGGAAAAGCTCGGAGATAGGCAGACTGATCAAGTAGCCATAGACGATAAACAGAATACTCGGCGGGATGATGATGCCAACAGTTCCGCCTGCCGCGGCAGTCGCTGCTGAGAAATTACGATCATAGCCCTGTTTAACCATCGTCGGATAGGTAATCGAGCCGATCGTCGCAGTCGTGGCAGCATTTGACCCGCTAATCGCTGCAAACATACCGCAAGCTCCCAGAGAAGCCATGCCCAAGCCTCCACGCAGCCATCCTAGGATGGCCAACGCAAAGTCGGACATTCGTCGTGCGATACCGCCGGCGCTAATCAAGTCGCCTGTGAGGATGAACAATGGAGCCGCTAGCAAGGCGAAGCTGTTCAAGCCTTCGAACATGGAACTGCCGACATTAGCAAGCGGGAAATCGAAAATCAGCTGCATGCCGACCACCCAAAGCCCGATGATCAGCATCAGGGGCGTCCCCAAAGCGAAAACGGTCACCGCGAACAACGTAAGAAGCGTAATCAGGACAGCATCAGGCATTGGGGTCCACCTCTGCGACCATACCCTCGCCCTTCACACGGACTGGTGCGCCGCTTTTATAATCATTGTAATCGATCACGATGTTCTGGACGACCCGGATCAGCAGCATGGTCCAGCCAACGGGGGTAGCGCTGTAGAACCACCAACTCAATACGTCGTCCGTGCCTGGAACAATCGACTCCATCTCAAAATGAAGGGCGACCAAATCAAACGACCAATAGATGACAATGCCGCCGAAAATAAAATAAAGAACGTAGTCGAACTGGACCAGAAAATACTGCCAGCCGCGCGGCAACCGCTCACGAACTTCATTGAACACGAGGTGATTGCGCAGCTTCACGCAGTACGACGCGCCGAGCCACGTCAACCAAAGGAATAGATACGATGGTACGAACGTGCTCCACGGCGCCTGCAGACCAAAGACATAACGGCGAAACACTTCAACGGCGACGATGCCCGCACAAAACGCGTAGGCAATAACGAGGACCGTCTTTTCCAGGTTGTCGTCCAACCACTTCAGGATTGTCATGACCGGGTTCATGAAATCACACTCCGAGCCCGTTTAAAGTTCGTCACGCTATAGTGCCCACAGCAGCGATGCGATAAAGGAACACATGCCCTGAGAGCACGCCAGCACGCAACGGCGAAAAAATGAGAAGGCGCGTCGAGGCGCGCCTTCTCTAATCGACCATTCTAGGCGTAAGCCCTATCCTTTCCACCAACGTCGCGGTTCGACATTGATCGCTAGCGCGTCCTTGTCATATTCCCGAGCCACCGGCAGTAATTCGTCATAAAGGCTAAAGCCACACATCTTGTTCAGCTTTTCATGCCAACGATCGTATTCCGGCCGCTTCGGGCTCGCAATATCTTCGCATTCCTTCAGCGCTTCTTCCGAGAAGAAGTTCATGCGCGTACCGGTCTTGCCAAAGATTGTATCCGGACCCGGGTTCGGCACTTCACCGCTAACCAATGCTAGACCTGCCTCGTTGCTGTACATGAGCGCACGCTGCGCTTGATAGCCGGACTCCATAATGTCTTCCCGCAGCCTATCGCCAACCTTGTCTAGGGTCCGAGTGTTAATGGCGACGTGGCCCGTACCCGGGATAAACTTCAGGCCAACATACTGTGAAACTACAGGCGCCATGTTGAACGCGGTGGTCGCCGTCGTCCAGGTCTCCATACCGTCGATCAATCCGTTTTTCAACGCATCAAGGGTTTCAACCCAGGCAACAGGCACTGGATTCAGTTTCATAAGCTGCATGGCAATACGGCCAAGCTGAGTATTGGTAACGCGGTTCTTTGTACCAGCCAAATGTCCAATCTCGGTGATCGGTGGCTTATCTTTCCACTTCAGGCCCATATAGAGCTGGCGCATCTCGCACAACACGAACAAGATTTCCATCCGATTCTTTTCGCGATAGACCTTTCGGTAGTACTTGTCAGATTTCGGACTCATGAAGAAGTGGTAGAGTTGCCCATTCGACTGGAACATGTATGGGAAGTCGATCGCATTCAACCATGGCGCCACGCTAGAGGCGTTTTGTGTCGAAGAAGCAGCAATATCAATTACGCCCTGCATCGCCTTTTGCACGCAAACCTGCTCAGCGCAAATCGCATTCGCGCCCAACACATCCACCGCGATTTCACCATCGGTGCGAGCTTCCAGATCCGACGCGAATTCCCAGAATCCAAAGCGAATAACCCGATCGTGCTTCTTGCCGACCACGGTACCAAGCTTGATCGTATGCTTTGGCTTCATCTTCAGCTTTTTTTCATACTGAGTATTGGTTGATTTCGCCAAAGCCTCGGCTGAAAAAATGCCGCCCAT
>PBDC01000112.1 GCA_002717185.1 Rhodospirillaceae bacterium | reverse complement strand
GAACGTGACGCGCCGCCGGCTCATCAAAGGTTGAGCTAACGACTTCACCATCGACAGAGCGCTGCATATCTGTCACCTCTTCCGGGCGCTCGTCAATCAGCAGAACTATAAGATAAACTTCCTTGTTGTTAGTCGTTATCGAGTCGGCGACGCTCTGCAGCATTACCGTCTTTCCAGTCCGCGGTTGGGCCACAATTAGCGCACGCTGTCCCTTGCCAAGGGGCGAGATCAGTTCGATCACTCGCGGTGACATATCCTTGTTTTCCGGATCTTCCATTTCGAGCTGCAGCCGTTCTTCGGGGTAAAGCGGCGTCAGATTGTCGAAATTAATCCTATGACGGACAACCTCAGGCTCATCGAAATTGATCTTATTGACCTTTAGCAGAGCGAAATAGCGTTCTCCATCTTTCGGCGCGCGAATTTCACCTTCGACTGTATCCCCAGTGCGCAAACCAAAACGCCGCACCTGGCTTGGACTGACGTAAATATCGTCCGGGCCTGGCAAGTAGTTCGACTCCGGGGAGCGTAAGAAACCAAATCCGTCGGACAGAACTTCAAGCACGCCGTCGCCGAAGATGGAGACCTCGTTCATCGCCAACTGCTTCAATATCGCAAACATCATGTCCTGTTTGCGTAAAGTACTGGCGTTCTCGATTTCGAGTTCTTCTGCAAAGGCCAGAAGGTCAGCTGGAGATTTCTTTTTTAGTTCTTGAAGTTGCATTTTGCTGCCGCAGGGAAAAGAAAGATGATTAGTGTCCGCAGAACGCGCTCTGTTAACGCAATGGCCCTTTTGGATCGAGGCCGACTTGTTGCGAAATACGTATCTGGGATTAAGGGCTAAGGATACTTAGCTTAGATGACGATCAAATAACCCTTGCTGGATCACAAGTCAATCGCCGTTTACAGTTTAATATTCCAAACTTTCCAGGAACTATAAAACCCGACCGAAAAAACCCAAATTAAAATGGCTTGATGACAACAAAGATGACAATCGCGATCATAACAACCGTCGGCACTTCGTTTGCGACACGAAAGAACTTTTCGCTCTTGATATTCCGATCCATTTCGAACGCCTTGCGATATCGCCCAAATAGGAAGTGCGCCTCAGACAAAATGACAACACAGGCAAACTTTGCCCAAAACCAATGCTCATCCCAGTATTCACCGAGGTAAACCAGTAAAAATCCTGTAATCCACGAGATAATCATCGCTGGATTCATGATCGCGCGGAGCAAGCGGCGCTCCATAACCTTAAAAGTTTCCGACTGGACAGAGCCTGGTTCTGCAACCACGTGGTATACAAAAAGACGCGGCAAATAGAGCAAACCCGCCATCCAAGCAATGACGCCGACAATGTGCAGGACCTTTATCCAAAGGAAAAAGTCGACCATCACCATCTGCAGTCAAGATGCCCAGAAAGCACAACGCTGGTAGTTTTCTGGGCATTGGCACCCACCACCATCACTGCTCAGCCTGTGATCGTGAGACAAAGCCGATGCAACCAATTTCGCAAGGCCACCGATGAAATCAGCATCTGCACCCACAGTATTGATCCGGATATATTCCGGAACACCAGCTTGTTCCGCCAATTCTCGGTATTCTATATCCAGCTCCACTAGTGTCTCGGAATGCTCAGAGGTAAATCCTATCGGCACAACAATGACAGGCTTTCCTTCATCACCCGCCACTTTCAAGATATCCGACGTATAGGGCTGGATCCACTCTAGTGGGCCGACGCGACTTTGATAGCAAACGACCCAATCTAATACTGGTATATCCACTGCTTGCACGATCGCGTCAGCCGTACGCTCCACCTGCCACTGGTAAGGATCGCCTGCAGCGATTACTTTCTTCGGCAGTCCATGCGCAGTGAACAGGACTCGGGGCACAACCTCCGTTCGTCCCTCCATCGCCAAACGAATGCGATCCGCGATCGTTTTAACAAAAGTATTGTTTCTAAAATAGCAGCATACAGTGCTGGTCCGCACATTAAGGCCCACCTTCTGTGCTGCACGATGCCAGTCCTTCACCGAAGATCCCGTCGTCGTGGTCGAAAACTGCGGATATAGTGGTAGTAAAACGACATGGTCTGGCTCGTAGTCTTTCACTTCCGCAGCGCATTCGCCAGCAAGGGGGTGCCAATAGCGCATAGACACAAAAACTCGCGCCATTCCCCCAAGCTCCTGCTCCAAAGCATCCGCTTGCGCTTGAGTATTCAGCAGAAGTGGCGAGCCACCACCAAGATGTTCATAAATTTCCTGTGCGACCAACGCTCGACGGCGCGAAATGAAATGGGCCAAGGCCCAGCGGATGGGTCCTGGGGCTCCGATAATCGCTGGATCATTGAATAAGTTAAAAAGAAACGGCTGCACCGCCTCGGGACCGTCTGGCCCACCTAGATTAAACAGAATAACTGCAATTTTTCCAGGCAGACTCAAGCCGAGTACTCTCTCACTAGTGCAATAAGCGCGGCAACATTTTCCGGCGGTGTTTCTTTGACAATCCCATGTCCCAGATTGAATATAAACGGTCCTCCAGAAAACCTGTCGAGCGTCTCCCGTACCTCCTGTTCCAGATACGCACCACCGTTAACCAACGCCAGCGGATCAAGATTGCCCTGCACAGGGATTTTCGATTGCAGGTTCTCAGCCGCCCAACGTCGAGAAATAGCAGTGTCAAGACTGACAGCTGTAACACCGGTTTCTGCGATATATTCTGCATACATAACACCTGCCGCTCGTGGAAAACCGATGATCGGAATATCTGGAAAATCGACACGGATCCGCGAGACTAGAGCCTTAGTTGGTTCGATAATCCAACGCCTGAACCCAGTATCCGACAAAATACTAGCCCAGCTATCAAAAATTTGCAGAACTTCCGCACCAGCCTCAGCCTGCCTGCACAAATGTATTGCGGTAGCATCAACTAAAATTTCTATAAGTATTTCGAATTCTTCGGGATTCCGAAACGCCCAACCCTTTACCTCAGAGAACTCACGGCTCCCACCGCCTTCCACCATGTAGCATGCAACCGTCCAAGGTGCGCCGGCAAAACCGATCAATGTCGTCTCATCCGGCAATGCTTTTACTAGCTCGTGTACGGTCTCGTATACTGGCGCCAGACGATCAGCTACTTGCCCCGGATCAAGAGGACCTAATCCCGCAGCTTCACGTATCGGATCCAGGCGAGGTCCTCCACCTTCCTCGTACCATAACTTTTGTCCCAACCCCTGAGCGATCAGGGGTAGATCCGAGAATAGAATGGCCGCATCGAATCCATAACGCCGGATTGGCTGCAGTGTTACCTCAACTGCATACTTAGGGGTGTAACAAAGATTCAGAAACGACCCGGCCTTTTCTTTAACCTGTCGATATTCCGGTAAATATCTACCAGCTTGACGCATCAGCCAAATTGGCGGCGTG
Source organism: Rhodospirillaceae bacterium (assembly GCA_002717185.1). The sequence continues at coordinate 47,076 of PBDC01000112.1, read as the reverse complement.
TGCAATGGTTCGCCCTCGAGGGCGCGTAAAAGCTTCTTTTTAGTCATAAAACCCTAATTCGACGCTGGTTATTCACCAGATCACTAACACTTTAATTCTTATTTTAAAAATAAAGATGTTGTTGTTGTTGTGCTGTGTATTGCGGGGATTACTACTTTTCCCGCAGCTGTCCACTGGTAAGGCTTATTAGACGACTTATCGCGCATAAACGAAGAAAAGTGAAGGCGACGGGACGTTAGCGACATATCATAATAAGGCTAATACCGGGGATAAAATAAGCTAGGGAAAAGTATTCCCGAATCTAATTCCTATCTTGCTCTTTTTTACCCAAAGGGTAAAACGCGGATGAAAACCGGGTTAAGGTTCACAAAACTAGCACTTGTGCGGATGCTTCTAGTTATCCCACGATTGCATTGCCTTATCCCCAATTGGGAGATGAACTATTCGCGTACACTTACACCTCGTGTCCGATGCGACCGGTGAAACGATTCACAGCGTCGCGCGCGCTTGCCTAGCACAATTTGAGGGCGTGGAAGCGGAAGAACACAATTGGACACTGGTGCGTACGCCAGGACAGGTACAAAAAATTTTAGTTAATATCGCAGACAACCCTGGGATCGTGATGTTCACTTTGGTGAGCGACAGTCTAAGACGCACTTTACAGGATGGTTGTCGGGAGCTGCAGATTCCCTGCATTCCTGTGCTTGATCCCGTTATGGCAGCGCTAGGCAGCCATCTTGGCATTCAGAGCCGAGGCCAGCCCGGTCGGCAGCACGAACTGGACTCGGAGTATTTCGAACGCATCGATGCTATGACCTTCGCGTTGAGCCATGATGATGGTCAGGCAGTTTGGGATCTTTACAATGCAGATGTCATATTACTTGGGGTATCGCGTACCTCGAAGACGCCGACCTGCATGTATCTTGCCAATCGTGGCGTTAAGGCGGGTAATGTTCCCATCGTACCCGGCGTTCCCCTACCACAAGAGGTATTCCAGCTGGAGAAGGCAGGCCCGCTAATAATTGGGCTGACCAAAGAAGTAAAAAGCCTGGTGCAAATCCGCCGTAACCGATTGCGCTTGCTAAGCGAAAACCATGAAACCAACTATATTGATCCCGAAACAGTGCGAGAGGAGGTTGCGATGGCGCGCCGCCTATGTACTGAACATGGCTGGCCGATCATTGATGTCACTCGCCGATCCATTGAGGAATCGGCGGCGGCTATTATGCAGATGATGGAGAAACGTGCGCAGGCTGCAGAGGCAAATTTCTCCGTCAAAAATTTAAAATGAAAAAAAACGTCATTCTAGCTTCAGCCAGTCAATCGCGTGGTGCTGTATTGCGGGATGCAGGTATCGTGTTCGGACGGGATCCAGCTGCGGTAGATGAGAAGTCAGTTAAAGAAGCTTTTCGAATTCGAAAAAAGTCGGCTGGTCACGTGGCGGGGACCCTGGCAGAGCTTAAAGCGCAGCAGGTTTCGCAACGTCATCCCGGTGCCCTAATCATTGGTGCCGATCAAATGCTGCAATGTGATGGGATTTGGTTCGACAAGCCGCCGGATATCGACCACGCGCGCGGTCATTTGATCGCGTTGAGAGGCAAAACTCATGAATTGCTATCAGCGGTCTGCGTTGTCCGAGATGGGCAGTGCCTTTGGCGCCATCTGGAGAGTGCCCGTCTTACCATGCGTCCTTTCAGCGACTCTTTTCTAGACGAATATCTCGCGGCTGCGGGCGATGGGGTATGTGCATCTGTTGGCGCTTACCAGCTGGAGAACCGAGGGGCGCAGCTTTTCAGTCGTATAGAGGGAGACTATTTCACGATTCTGGGGTTACCGCTTCTTCCCCTACTCAGTTTCCTTGTAAATCAGGGAGTTGTAACCGCATGAGTCTTTCTGGAAACGCTGCTCTCGCCGGTGTCATAGGTTGGCCTGTTGGCCATTCCCGTTCACCCAGACTGCATGGTTATTGGCTGGAACAATATGCGATCGATGGCGCCTACGTGCCGCTGGCCGTTGCGCCAGACCGCTTCGACGAGGCGTTGAAGGGACTGCAAGCGGCGGGTTTTCGTGGTGTCAATGTCACGGTGCCGCACAAAGAAGCTGCCTTTCGTGCGTGCGACACAATCGATCCGGATGCGGAACGAATTGGTGCTGTCAACACGATTATGTTTAGCGATAACGGATTGGTTCAGGGCAGTAACACGGATGCATTTGGATTCATCGAGAATATCCGGCAGGTTATCGCTTGGCCTGGCGGCGTAGCGGTAGTTCTAGGCGCTGGGGGAGCGGCCCGTGCAGTGTGCGTCGCTCTAATCGATGCAGGCGCCACAGAAATACGCTTGATAAATAGAACGAGAAGCCGAGCAGAGCGTTTATCTATGGAATTCGGAGAGGTAATTAGGGTTGAAGACTGGGAAAACAGGTCTGATGCACAGTCTTCGGCGTCTTTGCTTGTGAATACAACGAGCCTCGGTATGACCGGTCAACCGCCCCTTGACCTTGATCTCGATGCATTACCGATATCTGCGATAGTTAACGATATCGTATACACTCCGTTGGAAACACCTTTGCTTAAGCTAGCCCGTAAAAGAGGTAACATCCCCGTAGATGGCCTGGGCATGCTATTACACCAAGCCCGGCCCGGATTTGAAGCTTGGTTCGGGACTGCCCCCCAGGTTACGGAGGCGCTACGAGATTTCGTTTTGACACCTAATTAAATTGGGCAACGTGATTTTTATCTCACTACCGGAATTGCCTATCGAAATTACCGATGATCCATTATTATTCCAACTTCGGGCGGCAATTATAAATGCCACCTGACAGAACTCTGGCGGCACTATGCGTGAAATTGTTCTCGATACGGAAACTACGGGTCTAGATCCCAATAGTGGCGACCGTGTCATTGAAATCGGTTGCGTCGAGTTGATCAATCACATGCCTTCTGGTGAAACCTACCAGCAGTACATTAATCCGGAGCGGGACATGCCGGCCGAGTCCTTTCGGATTCATGGGCTTTCGGAAGCATTTCTTGCTGATTACCCGGTTTTTTCCAAGATCGTTGACGAGTTCCTCGATTTCATTGGTGATGATAAGCTGGTCATCCACAACGCAGCTTTCGACATCAAATTTATCAACTCTGAGCTCGAGCGCTTGGGTTTTTCAGCACTTTCAATGATCCGCACGATCGACACAGTGCAGATAGCTCGGACTCGTTATCCTGGCGCTGGCGCTAGCCTGAACGATCTTTGCCGTCGCTTTGGGGTTGATAATGCATCGCGGACGCTACATGGCGCGCTGCTCGATTCAAGCCTGCTAGCCGAAGTTTATATCGATCTGATCGGGGCGAGAGAGCCCGGCTTTGATCTGGCCGCTCAGGATTCTAAATCGGTGGCGCGGAAGCAACAGCGAGAAAAGGTAGTGCGCCCAGTCCGACCGCATGCGCCCAGCTCGGTGGAACTTGCGGCTCATAAGTCGTTGATTGCGCGGCTTGATGAGCCGATCTGGCAAAAATCGTAGCGTCTTATTCCGCTATATTGCCCCTGACGACTGATTCCTTAATGTGGTCCTGATAAAGTTTGTTGAAATCAAGAGGGTTTAGCAGTAGCGGTGGAAATCCTCCGTCGCGGATTGCATCGGCTATGACAGCGCGTGCGAAAGGGAATAGCTGCCGTGGAACTTCTATCATCAACGCTTGCCGCGTCACATCTTGGGTCGCACCCTTGACCTGACAAATACCGGCATAAGCGAGTTCTGCGACGAAAACCGGTTCATCATCGACTTTGGCATTGATCTCAATTGATAAGACAACCTCATGGAGATCGTCATTAATCTCGTTTGCGGAGACATTGAAGTTCGCGTCCACATCGGGCTGCTTCATTTGGCTCATAAAGACCTTTGGTGAGGACGGACTCTCGAAAGAAAGATCTTTTACATATTGTTGCGCAATACCCAGCGAAGCCGTACCCGGCGCAGTAGTGGCGTCGCTGTTGTTTGTATCGGACATGCCAGATTTTCCTTTCGAATTTAGGTCTTTGGAGCGATCGGCTGGCTAACATACATCTATAACGGACACAACTGTGCCGCCACCGGGATGCGATGAGGTCGGATCGAAACGCATGACGGTACAATTTCCCACCCTGTGACCTGTCAGGGTGCGTATAAATCCCCAATGTGAAATTACGCCTATGCCTTCCCAATCGTCACTTTGATGCATTCGCGCTCGGAATCCTTGTCCTCGCACGTCCAGTGCGTCTTCACTTTCCTCCATTGCAGGCCACCAGATTTCCTCGATGTGACTAAGGTCCAATTGCGGCCAGGCGGTCTGCAGCGCGGATCGCGGCGTCCCGATGTCACAAGTAAACGCCGCCCGTTCGCCGATATGAGGATCTACGGTTAATGGCAAATCCAGAATGTCACCTATGATGGATGCGGTTTGCAATGCGCGGGTGTAGGGGCTGGTTATCAATTGGCGGATGCCCATTTCATGGACTGTCTCCGCTGCTGCGCGTGCCTGGCGCTTGCCAAGCGCGGTAAGTTTAGGGTCGCGAATACCCGGATCAATGCGTGTCTTGCCGTAGACCACGTTAAATTCGGATTGTCCGTGCCGGATCAGGATCACGGGCGCTTGTTCCAGGGGCTGTTTGGATTTGGCGATCCGGCGGGTAGTTCAAGATCTGGAGGCGCAGGTTTTTTTTGAGTTTCGTACTCGCCGTCGATAACACTCTCTCTCGGGTCCATCGGCTGTCCATTAACCCATACTTTTGGTCCATGACCTCGTTCTATCGCCTTTTTGGTTAAATGGGCGATTAGTTGCTGCACGCTTGGCACGAACAAAGCGAAACCAATCGCGTCGGTTAAAAAACCCGGTGTGAGGAGCAGAGCGCCAGCTCCGATGAGACATAGCCCAGTGAAAACCTCGTTTACTGGAAATACACCTCGCTGCAAGCTTTCGGCAGCGCGCCGCCACGTGACCAAACCTTGCCAGCGAAGCAAACCGGCACCGATAATTGCTGTCAAAATGATAGCGCCAAGGGTTGGCCAGAGCCCAAACCGGTCACCCGCCTCGATGAAAATTGTGATTTCTACAATTGGTGTCGCGATGAACGCGATGAGGAGTATAAGGCCCATGCTTGCTCTTTTGCGGGAGAACGCCTATCTAACATCAGGATGCGAGGATTTCCGGGCGAAACACGATTACGATAGAGTGTAGTGTCATCCTTTATGTTAAGGTAAGGTTCCAGTCCTCTCCAGGCAACAGCGCTTGTGTCGGCCAAGCACAGTCCAGGCGCAATACGTGACCGACGGAGCTTGAGATTAAATGAGCGGTGGATTCGGCATATTCGATATCATCCTCTTCGCGATGCTTGCAGCCTTTCTCGTCTATAGGTTGCGTAGTGTTCTAGGCAAGCGGACTGGACACGAAAATCGTCGTTCTGATTCCTTATCTATACCCGAAGGTGCTTCAGAAACTGGAAATGACAATGTTGTCGCGTTGCCAGATCGTGCACCTGAGGAGGAAGAACAGGATTTAGAGGCTGATTCGCCACTATCTGCAGGTCTGACACAAGTAAGGATCGCCGATCCGTCCTTCGAAGCGGAAACGTTTCTGAAAGGGGCACAATCCGCGTTTGAAATGATCATTAACGCTTATGCCGCAGGCGATGGCAAGACACTCAATACGTTGCTATCCGCGGATGTGTACGAGAACTTTGCGAGCGCGATTCGCTCGCGCGAGCTGGCTAACAACTCCCAGGAATCGACCCTGGTCGGTATCGACAATGCCGAGCTGCTGGAAGTTGAAATGCAAGGTGACGAAGCCTTGGTCACGGTTAAATTCGTCAGCGAGCAGATCAATGCCACGATCGATGACAATGGCGAACTAGTAGATGGCGACCGCAGCACCATTGTGACGGTCACGGACATCTGGACCTTCTCCCGTGACACGCGTTCATCCGATCCGAATTGGAAGCTCGCAGCGACCCGAAGCCCCAACTGATCCGTTCTCGATGAAGGCCTGGTTAATATGCAGCCATTGCGTGGTTGTATTGCTTGCACTGGTTGCTTGCACGAAACCACCCTTGGAATCAGAAATTTTTCTCAGCGTTACCTCTTTTGCCGAACTTGCTGGTTGGCGCGATGACCAGCACAGCATCGCGTTGGAAGCTTTTAGACGGTCTTGTGCGAAACCGTTAATATCCAAAGCGCCGATCGTAGTATTGCGTTCTGACTGGTCTTTACCGTGCGCAGCAACGGCAAATATTCCAAGGGATGACGACACGGCAGCCCGCTCCTTCTTTGAAACCTGGTTCACGCCTTTCTCGGTTTCTGCCAGTGCCGGCACGGACGGTTTATTCACCGGTTATTTCGAGGCGGAACTGCGTGGATCACGCCAGAAGGATGACCGGTATAGATATCCGATTTATCGTCTGCCTGACGATCATGTTTCAGTTGATCTCGGGCGGTTTGATCGGAGTTTGGAAGGCCGGCATGTCGTCGGCCAGATCGACGATGGAATACTGCGCCCTTACCATACACGTAGAGCGATTGACTCCGGCGCCCTTTCGCAGCGGGGACTTGAGTTGTTGTGGCTTGATAACGTGATTGACGCGTTTGTGCTTCACGTCCAGGGATCTGGCCGGGTAATCCTGCCCGACGGAACCGTTGTCCGGGTTGGCTTTGCTGGTCACAACGGGTTGGCATATCGATCAATCGGTCGCGCTTTGATCCAACGCGGGGCACTGAAGAGGGGCAAGGCGAACTGGGGTGATATTCGTCGATGGATTGAGGCTAATCCGACCGACGCCATGGCGCTGTTGGCTGTTAACCGTCGCTATATATTTTTTCGCGAACTAAAGGGCGAGGGCCCGATCGGCGGTGCGGGGGTGGCACTCACCCCGCGGCGTAGTTTGGCGGTGGATCGGCGCTTACTCCCATACGGTGCCCCGGTTTGGCTTGATACCAGCTGGCCGAATGATCCGGAACGACCACTGCGCCGACTTATGGTGGCGCAGGACACTGGGGCCGCCATCCGGGGAGCAGTACGTGGCGACTTCTTTTGGGGGTACGGCCCGAAGGCATTGGCCTTTGCTGGCAAAATGAAGAGTCGTGGCCGGTATTATTTGCTATTACCGCGGGATGCGGCCAAGCGCCGCGTGGGAAGTTAGGAGCATAGGTAGTCGAATGACAGAACCCCGTCCGCAAGTGGCGCTGTTCGTAACCTGTTTGGTTGATCTCTTCCGACCGTCGGTCGGTTTTGCTGCGGTAGCCCTTCTGGAGCGCGCCGGTTGTGCCGTGTCCATTCCCGCTGCGCAAACTTGCTGCGGCCAACCCGCATTTAACAGCGGTGACCGTGCCAACGCCAAATTGATCTCAGCACAGGTCATCAATGCGTTCGATGGATACGACTACATTGTTGCGCCATCGGGTTCCTGTGCCGGCATGCTTTCCAAACACTACCCGGAGTTGTTCGCGGATGATCTGGCAATGCAAGCGCGTGCCTGGGACTTTGCGAACCGCACTTATGAGCTCACGTCGTTCCTTGTAGATGTTCGTAAAATGGATGAGGTAGAGGCCCGTTTTGATGGAAAGGTGGCTTATCACGATTCTTGTTCCAGCTTGCGCGAGATGAAAGTGCGGTCGCAGCCCCGAAAACTACTTGATACGGTCGCTGGCCTGACTCGCGAGGAACTTGCGTTCTCCGAGACCTGCTGCGGTTTCGGTGGCACCTTCTGCGTTAAATATCCCGACATCTCGAACAAGATGGTAGCCGATAAATGCGAAGATATTTCTGCAACCGGCGCTGATATTGTCTTAGCGGGCGACATGGGCTGCCTTATGAATATTGCTGGTAAATTGAAGCGGACCGGCTCGCCGATTCAAGCGCGGCACATTGCTGAGGTGCTGGCCGGTATGACGGGCACATCCGCGATTGGCGAACCAGAGGGCTGAGCTGTGCAGGAGAGCCGAACCCAAAACTTTAATGAAAATGCGCGCGAAGCGCTCGATGACAGTAATTTACAGCAAGCGTTAGAGAAGATGAAAAGCGGCTTCGTCGTGCGGCGCAGTGAGGCACGCGCGCGGCTGCCAGAGTTCGACGACATCCGTGATCAGGCTCGTGAGATTAAGGATCACACGCTGGCGCATCTCGATTTCTATTTGGAGCGTTTCGAGCGCAAGGTGACCGAGCAAGGCGGCCATGTGCATTGGTGCGCCACCCCGGAGGAAGCGCGCCAGGCGATCCTTAAGGTTTGTCGAGACCTCGACGCTAAGACAGTGACTAAAGGAAAATCGATGATCGGTGAGGAGATCGGCCTCAACGATTTCTTTGAGGAGAACGGCATAGAACCGATCGAAACCGATCTTGGCGAATACATAATTCAGCTGCGCGGAGAGGCACCGAGCCATATTATTGCACCAGCGATACATGTGTTGAAACATCAGGTAGCTGAAGCTTTCTATCAAAAACATGACCATTACGATCCTGACCGGCCACTTGAGGAACCGCGGGCACTTCTCGACGAGGCACGAGAGGTACTGCGACAGAAATTCATAAATGCCGATGTTGGGATCACCGGTGCTAACTTCCTGATTGCTGAGACTGGAACCTCCGTTATAGTCACCAACGAGGGCAATGGCGATCTAACCCAAACAATTCCCAAAGCACATGTGGTTATCGCCAGCCTGGAGAAGGTGGTGCCAACCCTAGAGGACGCGACGACGATTAGCCGTGTGCTGGCGCGATCTGCGACGGGGCAGGAGTATTCCGTCTACACTACATTTTCGACCGGGCCACGCCGGCCGGAGGATCCGGACGGGCCGGGGCAGTACCATGTTATCCTGCTTGACAATGGCCGCAGCAGTATGGTCGGCAGCGAGTATCAGGAGATGCTCCGATGCATCCGCTGCGGCGCTTGCCTTAACCACTGCCCAGTCTATGGCAGCATTGGTGGTCACGCCTACGGCTGGGTTTATCCTGGACCGATGGGCTCGGTACTGACCCCTGCGCTGATCGGTGTCGATGAAGCGGGCCACCTCCCCAATGCGTCGAGCTTTTGTGGACGCTGTGAAGAGGTCTGCCCGATGCACATCCCACTGCCGAAGATGATGCGGCACTTGCGCGAACAAGAATTTGAGGGCAAGACTGGCCCGACTGTGATGCGCACAGGTATTAAATTTTGGGCTTTTTACGCCAAACGGCCTTGGCTCTATCACGCGCTGGCCAAGCTGAAATTCCGTGTGCTGGGCACGCTTGGCCGACGTAAGGGCCGGTTTCGGCGAGTGCCCGGTGGGGCTGGATGGACTGCGCACCGCGATTTCCCTGCCCCCCAGACGGGTGGCACCTTTCAGGCACAGTGGTCGGCGCGACGCGGTAGACGGAGGCCCAACGCATGAGCGGCCGCGACAGCATTCTCGGCGCAATTCGCAAAGGTCTCGGGCGCGGCGAACTGGATGCGGCCGAACAGAATGCCCTGGAGGCGCGGATCGCTGGCCACGAACGGGGCATTCGACCCGATCGGCTTGATACAGAGAACCTAAAAGAGATTTTCGTCGATTACGCATCGAAGGTAGATGTCACGGTTGATAAGGTCTTGTCGCTCGACGACGTGCCGGGCAGGGTTTCCGACTATCTGGCAAAGGAAAACTTGCCTGCGGTAATTCGCGTCGCGCCTGACCCTTCTCTGGATATGGTGCCTTGGGACAGACGTCCAACACTGACCGTTAGTAAAGGGGCGAGCGACGGTACGCACGAGGTTGGTTTGACCACAGCCTTCGCCGGCATCGCCGAAACTGGCACCTTGATGATGAAATCTGGCCCGGCACATCCTACGACGCTGAACTTCCTGCCGGACACTCACATCGTGGTCCTGCGTTCGAGCCAAATCGTTGGTTCCTACGAGGATGCTTGGGACCAATTGCGCGAGGGCGACACCATGCCTCGCACGGTAAACTTTATCACTGGCCCGTCACGCACCGGCGATATCGAACAGACGATCTTCCTCGGCGCGCACGGCCCGCGGCGCATGCATATCATTCTTATTGAGGATGAGTAAGTCATGTCGGGCGAGGACGATAGGGACATTTGGCGGTCCGTCACGTCTGACGTCAAACCACTTACAGGTGGCCGTAAGCCAGTTAGAGTGGACACTGATCTTAAACCAGTGTCATCCAAGGTTACACCGGCGCCGGCAGTGGTCACACCACTTCGCAAGGCGCAGGAACCCCTCAAGCTGGGCCAATCACCTGGTGTCGACAAACGCACCGCGGAACGATTGCGTCGTGGCCAGCTTCCAATAGAGGGGCGGCTCGATTTGCATGGCCACACCCGAGAGTCGGCGCATCGCGCACTCTGTGGCTTCCTTGCCGCAGCGTGGGAATCTGGCCGTCGGGTTGTGTTGGTAGTTACCGGCAAAGGGCAGGGTATCCTCAAGGATGCGGTGCCGCGCTGGCTGAACGAGGACCCTATCCGCGGCCGCGTTCTGCTGGTCGCCCAGGCACAGCCGAAGGACGGCGGCGGTGGTGCGCTCTATGTGTTGTTAAGGCGACGGCGATGACCCCGTTTGGTTTCAAGGTGCGCGAACTACGAACTGGCAAGGGCATTACCTTGAAGGAGATGGCGGCCGCGCTGGAGGTTTCCTCTGCTTATCTGTCGGCACTTGAGCATGGCCGCCGCGGTCGCCCAACACGTTACCAGGTGCAGCGTATCTGCGAATATTTCAATATCATCTGGGATGATGCGGAAGAGCTTGAACGTTTGGCAGCCCTGAGCCACCCGCGGGTGACGGTGGACACTGCAGGTCTCAGTGCTGAGGCGACGGAACTCGCTAATAGATTGTCCCAGAAAATCCGAAAGCTTCCGCCAGAAAAGATAGAGCGGCTATTGGTTGAGCTGAGGGAGGGGTAGAAGCGGTTAGAGGATAAACTTGCTTAGATCCGCATCCTTGGCCAGATGCTCGACTTGGTCGTGGACTTCCGTGTCGGTGATACAGATCGTCTCGCCGCCGCGATCAGCGGCTGTGAAGCTGATCTCCTCCAGCAGTCGTTCCAGCACCGTGTGCAGGCGGCGGGCGCCGATATTCTCGACGCTCTGATTGATTTCCGCGGCCAGTTTGGCCAGAGCGTCAATTGCTGCCTCGTTGAATTCTAGAGTGACCTCTTCCGTCGCCATCAGCGCTACATATTGCCGGACCAAGCTGTTTTCGGGCTCGCGGAGGATGCGGCCGAAATCTTCTTCAGTCAGCGCCTGAAGTTCGACCCGTATTGGCAGACGTCCTTGAAGCTCGGGCAGTAAATCTGCCGGTTTCGCCTGGTGGAACGCGCCGGAAGCGAGGAACAGTACGAAATCTGTCTTCACCGGACCGTGTTTTGTCGACACAGTGGTGCCCTCTATCAGGGGCAGCAGATCGCGCTGCACGCCCTCGCGACTGACATCGCCACCGTGCCGGTCAGCGCGGGCGCAGATCTTATCGATCTCATCAAGAAAGACGATGCCGTTCTGCTCGACCGACTCAATCGATTCTTTCACTATTGCTTCTTCATCGAGCAGCTTATCGCTCTCGTCGCCGATCAGCACATCATACGACTCTGCGACGGTCATCTTGCGCGGCTTGGTTCGCTGACCAAATGCCTTACCCAGCATATCGTTAAGGTTAAGCATGCTCATCTGCGCGCCGGGCATGCCGGGGATGTCAAAGCTTGGCATGCCGCCACCATGGTCGGTGACTTCCAGTTCGATCTCACGGTTGTCGAGTTCGCCTTCGCGTAGTTTTTTGCGGAAAGTTTGGCGTGTGCTCTCGCTTGCGTTCTCGCCAACCAACGCTTCAAGTACCCTTTCTTCGGCGGCGAGCTCTGCTTTTGCGACGACGCTCTTTCGTTGTCGTTCGCGGGTCATATGGATCGCGGCCTCGACCAGATCGCGGATTATCTGCTCCACGTCGCGACCGACATAACCAACCTCGGTAAACTTAGTCGCCTCTACTTTGATAAAAGGCGCGTTGGCCAGGCGCGCCAGGCGCCGGGCGATCTCGGTTTTGCCAACGCCGGTCGGACCGATCATCAAGATGTTTTTTGGCAGCACTTCTTCGCGCATGTTGTCGGCGAGTTGCTGGCGCCGCCACCGGTTGCGCAGTGCAATGGCGACAGCGCGCTTCGCATCGTTCTGTCCAATGATAAAACGGTCGAGTTCAGAAACGATTTCTCTTGGGCTGAAACTAGTCATAAGGATTCGATTATCACATTCTCGTTGGTATAGACGCAGATGCCGGCTGCGATTTGCATCGCCTTTTCCGCTATTTCACGGGCGCTGCGGCCCTCGTCTTCGATCAGTGCTCGCGCCGCGGCTAGCGCATAGGACCCGCCGGAGCCTATGCCGATCAATCCGTCCTCGGGCTCTAACACGTCGCCGGTACCGCTCAGTATCAGGCTAACGGATTTGTCGGCGACGGCCATCATTGCTTCCAGCCTGCGCAGATAGCGGTCTGTGCGCCAGTCCTTGGCAAGCTCGACACAAGCTCGGGTAAGTTGGCCCGGATGCTGGTCCAACTTGCCCTCAAGCCGCTCGAATAGGGTGAAAGCGTCCGCGGTTGCGCCGGCGAATCCAGCGATGACGTTACTATCGGCCAGCCTGCGTACCTTGCGCGCATTGGCCTTGATCACGGTCTGGCCCAGACTTACTTGTCCGTCGCCCGCGATAACGACGTCGTCGCCCTTGCGAATTGCGAGGATAGTGGTGCCGTGCCAAGTGTTTGAAGCGGTCATTCTATAATGCTCATCAGGACGGCGCCGGCCGTCGTTCCCGTCGGCCCCATCCATGGGGCGAATGACCCGGTCAGGTCAAGGGGTAATGTCCGATATTGTATTCTATTTGCAGTTTCAAAGCCGATTTCTGATCAGTAACCCGTCTGCTCAACTATTTCAGGGTGTTGGCTTGGTCAAATACTTGGTGTCCGTTTTAATATTGCGGATCCCACTTGTAAGTCCTTTGGTAATCGCAGATTGGAGCACCTCATAGAAGGGGCGTGAGGTGGTGGCAAAAAAAGTGGCGTCGATCATGGCGAACTTCTGTGTGGAAAGCTAAACAGTAGTAATATAGCAGGCACTAAATACCCGGGATGCGATAAAATTTAATCGAGATATTCGTTTAAGCATCCGCCTACGAGTTTCGTTTGAAATGCCTTGGTTACGCTTGGGGATGTTTCGGTGCTAGCTCTTTCGACCTAACGCTGTTAAAAACCCCGCGTTCTTGTTTTGAGGGGTGCGCAATGCGTGCGGCGACCGTTGACCGGCATACGAGAGAGACCCAGATCTCCGCGGGCGTAGAGCTCGATGGGACTGGGGCCTATGACGTTCAGACCGGCATCGGATTTCTTGATCACATGTTGGAGCAGCTTTCAAGGCACAGCCTGATAGATCTGACGGTGCGTGCGGCAGGTGATCTGCATATTGACTTCCACCACACCACGGAAGATACCGGTTATGCTATCGGCGAGGCGATCAGCCAAGCGCTGGGCGACCGGGCCGGCATTCGGCGTTATGGGGCGTCCTACATCCCAATGGACGAAACGCTAACGCGAGTTGCACTCGATTGTTCCAATCGGCCATATCTTGTCTGGAATGTTGGTTTTCCGCACCCGAAACTAGGCGACATGGACACGGAGCTGTTCAAGGAATGGTTCCAGGCATTTGCGCAATCCGCTGGACTGACGCTTCATGTCGAGAACCTTTACGGCGAGAACAGTCATCACATCGTTGAATCTTGCTATAAAGGGCTTGCGCGCGCCCTGCGCCAAGCTATCGAGGTCGACCCGCGGCAGGCCAACGCTATTCCATCGACCAAGGGGGTCCTCGGGGGTTCCCTGTAACGAAGCCCTCGGATAGATAAGCAAGACGAGGCGAGAACATGACGGTCGCCATAATCGACTATGGCTCAGGCAATTTGAGGTCAGCTGCGAAGGCGTTCGAATATGTTGGCAAAGTGCCAGTCGCTATTACGGCGGATCCAGATGTAGTCGGGCGCGCCGACCGTGTAGTGTTGCCGGGTGTTGGTGCCTTCGCCGATTGTCGCAGTGGCCTGCACGCTCTCGACGGCATGGTCGCTGCGGTGATCGATACGGTGATTGCCAAGGCGCGGCCGTTTCTTGGCATCTGTGTTGGCATGCAGTTGATGGCGACTCGAGGTTTGGAACATGGCACTCACGATGGGTTCGATTGGATCGAGGGCTCGGTGCAGGCGATCGAGCCGACTGACAAGACGTTGAAGATCCCGCATATGGGATGGAACGACTTGACCTTGCGTGGCGAACACCCGCTGCTTACAGGGCTGGGATCGGCCCCCCATATGTATTTCGTCCACAGTTATCATCTTGCTGCTTCCAACGCCTCGCACGTGCTGGCGACTGTGGACTACAGTAGTTCCGTGACTGCAGTCGTTGGGCGCGACAATCTGGTCGGCACGCAGTTTCATCCAGAGAAGAGTCAGGCGGTGGGGTTGCGCCTAATCGAGAACTTCCTCAACTGGAACCCATAATGGCGAAACGATCGAATAAGAAACCTAAGAAACCTGTAATCGATGTGAGCAAGGTTTCCGAGATCGGCGGGTCCGATCTAAACGATCTGTGTGATGCTGCAGAAGCGGCTATCGAGGAGGGTGGCGGCTTTGGTTGGCTGAAACCGCCACCTCGGCAAACTCTGGAGAATTTCTGGCGTGGCGCGCTCATGGTTCCGGAACGGTCCGTTTTTGTCGGTCGGCTTGATGGCGTTATCGTCGGTTCGGCCCAGTTCATCCGGCCGCCCCGTAATAACGAAGCGCAGTCCCTTTCCGCGACCTTGACGACTAATTTTGTTGCTCCGTGGGCACGCGGCCACGGGCTGGCACGGGCGTTGACGGCGACTGTAGAAGAGGCAGCCCGGCGTGACGGCTTCCGGGTGCTGAACTTGGACGTGCGCGCGACGCAGGAACCGGCAATAGCACTTTATGAAAATGCAGGCTATGTCCGCTATGCAGAACATCCGCACTATGCTCGTGTCCAGGGTAAGTGGATCTCTGGCTACTTCTATTACAAAGACCTTCAGGCTTAGGAATGATCCTCTATCCCGCCATCGACTTGAAGGATGGGGCATGTGTCCGGTTACGCCGCGGTGATATGGATCAGGCGACTGTGTTCAACCTAGATCCTGGCGCGCAAGCGAAACAGTTCACTGATGCGGGTTGCGACTGGATTCATGTGGTCGATCTAGACGGCGCCTTTGAAGGCAAGCCTGAGAACGGCGCGGCGGTTGATGCGATCCTCGATGCGGTTGACGTGCCTGTTCAACTCGGTGGGGGTATTCGCTCGCTCGACACCGCAGCGGACTGGCTCGAGCGAGGGGTTCGGCGTATCGTGTTTGGGACCGTTGCTGTCAAAGATCCGGACATGGTGATAGCCGCCTGCCGGCTTTGGCCGGACCAAGTGGCGGTTGGTATCGATGCGCGAGGTGGTTTTGTCGCGGTGGAAGGTTGGGCTGAGCAATCGACACTGGCGGTGGTCGACCTGGCCGGCCGTTTTGAAGATGCCGGGGTGGCAGCGATCGTCTATACCGATATCGACCGCGATGGCATGATGCAAGGTGTCAATGTCGAGGAGACCGCGTCTCTAGCGGAAAAAACCACGATCCCCGTTATCGCCAGTGGTGGCATCGCCTCATTAGAGGATCTCCGCGCGCTGAAGGCCCGGGGTGGTATCGCTGGCGCAATTAGCGGCCGCGCTCTATATGACGGGCGACTCGATTTAAGCGCGGCGCTGACTGAACTGAAGGCAATGTGAGGAAATGCTGAAGGCACGCATCATACCCTGCCTCGATGTTAAAGACGGACGCGTTGTCAAGGGAGTAAACTTCGTCGATTTGCGCGACGCGGGTGATCCGGTGGAGCAGGCACGGGTCTACGACGCGGCTGGTGCGGACGAGCTTTGCTTCCTTGATATCACCGCAAGCTCTGAAAATCGCGATACAATATTTGAAGTGGTATCTGGTGCCGCGGAGCAATGCTTCATGCCGCTCACCGTGGGTGGCGGTGTCCGTACTACCAATGATATCCGCAAGCTTCTTCTGGCCGGGGCTGACAAGGTATCGATTAATACTGCTGCGGTGCATCGGCCTGAATTCGTCGCCGAAGCTTCGGAACGTTTCGGCGCACAATGTATTGTCGTCGCCATCGACGCAAAAAGTGTGGGTGAGGCCAGATGGGAAATTTTCACTCATGGTGGCCGTAAGCCGACAGGGATTGACGCGGTGGAATGGGCGAAGAAGATGGTCGAAAATGGGGCGGGTGAGATCCTGCTCACTTCAATGGACCGGGATGGTACGGGTATTGGCTTCGACATCGCGCTGCTCCGCGCTATTACGGACGTGATCCCGGTGCCGGTCATCGCCAGCGGCGGGGTCGGTAAGTTGGATCATCTCGTTGAGGGTGTGCGCGACGGTCATGCGACAGCGGTGTTGGCGGCGACGATTTTCCATTTTGGCGAATACTCTATCCAACAAGCCAAGGCGCATATGGTTAAGGCTGGCGTGCCGATGCGCCCCTGACAGGCGCGCGTAAATCTGCTAACGAACTGTCTATGGTTGACTCTCCTATCGATGCGCGCGTCCTCGACCGTCTATTCGCTGTCATTGACAGTCGTCGAGGCGGTGATTTGGATTCCTCCTATACGGCTAGACTACTGGCCAAGGGATCGCCCAAGGCGGCCCAAAAGGTCGGCGAAGAAGCAATTGAGACGGTCATCGCGGCGTTGAATGAAAATTCGCAAGCGCTGGCTAATGAATCCGCTGACCTGCTTTATCACCTGCTGGTGCTTTGGGCGACGCGGGGTCTCGATCCAGAACAGGTCTGGGAGGCGTTGGCGGAGCGGGAAGGGATTTCCGGGCTCGCCGAGAAAGCGTCGCGAAAGGAAAAGTGATGGCTTACGACGACAATAATATCTTTGCCAAGATCCTGCGTAGCGAAATCCCATGTGACAGGGTGTATGAGACGAAACATTCGCTCGCTTTCCGCGATATCCATCCGCAGACACCGGTGCATGTGCTGGTTATTCCAAAGGGGCGCTATGTGTCGATGGACGATTTCTCTGCCAACGCTTCCGATGAGGAACAGGCCGATTTTTTGCGCGCCGTTGGAGAAGTCGCGCGCATGGAAGGTATTGTCGAGAATGGCTATCGCGTGCTTTCTAACATGGGCCGCGACGGGCATCAGGAAGTTCCGCATCTTCACATGCACATTTTTGGCGGTAAGAATCTGGGCCGCATGATTAAACCGATCGACAAGTAGGGCATTATGGCACGAAAACTCACTATCGGCGCAGCACAGCTTGGCCCTATCGCCAAGAACGAGGGCCGTGCGGCTGTGGTTGAACGTATGCTCACGCTGCTGCGCAAGGCCGCGGCGCGCGAATGCAAGCTCGTCGTCTTTCCCGAACTAGCGCTGACCACTTTCTTCCCGCGCTATTACATGGAAGATCAGGCAGAAGTCGATAGCTGGTTTGAAAGCAGCATGCCGAACAATTCGACACAACCGCTGTTTGACGAGGCACGCAAGCTCGGCATCGGTTTTTATCTTGGCTATGCGGAGCTCTGCGTCGAAGATGGGGAAACGCGGCATTTCAACACCGCGATCTTGGTCGACGGCGCTGGAAATCTGGTTGGCAAGTACCGAAAGGTGCATTTGCCAGGACATGCAGAGAATGAGCCGGAGCGACCCTTCCAACACCTTGAAAAGCGTTATTTCGAACCCGGCAATCTAGGCTTTCCGGTTTTCCAGGCCTTCGATGGGGTGGTAGGCATGTGCATCTGTAATGACCGCCGGTGGCCGGAGACCTATCGTGTGATGGGCATGCAGGGTGTTGAACTAATCATGCTTGGCTACAACACACCACGCTATTTCGCTCCAGCACCAGATCTAAACCGAATGGCCGATTTTCACAATCATCTGGTTCTGCAAGCCGGCGCCTACCAGAATGGTTCCTGGGTTGTGGCGGTAGCCAAGGCAGGCGAAGAGGAAGGTTGTGACTTGATTGGTGAAAGCGTCATCGTTGCGCCGACTGGCGAGATCGTCACGCAATGCCAGACTTTGGGCGACGAGCTAATCGTCGCAGACTGTGATCTCGATCTCTGCACACTGCTGCAGACTAAGCGCTGGGACTTCGCCGGCAACCGAGAGCCGGAACATTATGGGCTGATCACCAGCGCGAAGGGTGTGGTCTCGCGGTTTGCTTAGAGAGCAGACTGGCAGGTAAAGCTGGTGCAACAAAGCGATTATGAAACATAACCGGGACCAGGGCCAGTTTGGCTTGAAGGTCGGTGTTTCCATAAACCACGACCATCACCAAGGTTGATGCGGGATCGGTGCTGTCTTCGAAATTTTGTTCGCGTGCTTTGAATGGCAGTAAACTAAGACCGGTCGCGGCAGGCGTTGGTAATTGACCCCAGTGTCTGTGAGCGTTTCTTCGAGCTTTGCTAGAAAGCTAAAATTTTCGGAATATCGCACGGTCTACCGGTCCATTCCGCTGGTGCAGACCATCCCCTCGGCTGTGTTCAAGGCGACCCTGCTGGTCATTTTAAAGGTCATGTGCTCCGTCCGTGCAACACTCATCCAAAAGGCTCTTTTCTAAGCCTGAAAAACTGTCTCCCCATTAAATCCCTGGGGCGGCATTTCTCTTCTCGTAATACCATTTGCCGCTGCCCCTATTCTAACCTTGGGCCTGACGGTTTAGCATCGTCCCGAACGAAGCATTGAAGGGAGAGAGGCTTTGGCAAACGCACTGCGCGACGTTGCCATTGTCGGTGTCGCCGAATCTGACCTTGGCCGCGTGCCCGACAAGTCGAAATTTCAACTTTCCGCGGAGGCGAGCCGGGCAGCACTCGATGAGGCGGGGCTAACTGTAAAGGATGTGGATGGCCTGCTGACCACCATCATCACAGAGGGTGGACAGTTTTCCACCATGCTGATGGCCGAATATATGGGCATCACGCCGCGCTTCACTGACTCCACTTCAATTGGTGGATCCTCCTTTGTCGCCTATGTGGAACATGCGGCGATGGCGATCGCTACTGGCCTGTGCGAGGTCGCGCTAATTTGCCACGGCAGTACCAACATTTCCGACCGGGGTGGCAAGGGTGGTCCGGTGTCGGCAGTGGCAGACGTGTTCGGCCCGCCACAGTTTGAGGAGCCCTACGGTGTTTCAACTGTGGGCAGCTATGCGCTCGCTGCCCAACGCCATATGCACGAGTATGGCACGTCCAGCGAACAGCTTGCCGAAATCGCTGTAGCGACGCGGCACTGGGCATCGATGAACCCGAAAGCGCGCATGCGGGATCGGATCACCATCGACGACGTAATGAACAGCAGGATGATCGCGTCGCCGTTGCATTTGCTTGATTGCTGCTTGGTGACTGACGCCGGCGGAGCGGTTGTGCTTACCTCGCTAGAGAGAGCGCGAGATTTGAAATCTAAGCCTGTACGCGTACTGGGTACAGGTGAGGCGCACACCCATCGCATGATCAGTCAGATGCCGGATCTCACTCAGACGGCAGCGGCAATCTCCGGCAAGCTGGCCTTCGAACGTGCCGGGTTGACCCACAGCGATATAGACGTGGCGCAAATCTATGACAGTTTCACCATTACCGTGCTGCTGACACTCGAAAGTCTCGGTTTCTGCGGCAGAGGCGAGGGCGGTGCCTTTGTTGAGAACCAACGCACCGCGCCAGGTGGTGATTTCCCGATGAACACACAGGGCGGTGCACTCAGTTACACTCATCCCGGCATGTTTGGAATTTTCACCGTCATCGAAGGGGTGAGACAGGTGCGCGGCGAATGCGGGTCGCGCCAGGTGCCGCACGCTGAGGTCGCACTTTGCAATGGGACCGGTGGGGTGTTGTCCTCAACTGGTACGATAATTTTAGGGAGGGATTGATCATGGCATTGCCCCCATTACCGCGGCCTTATCAGGATACGGAAACATACTGGGCTGCGGCACGTGACCACCGCTTCGTCATTCAGCACTGCAAATCCTGTGGCAAACACCAGTTTTATCCGCGAGGCGTCTGTAGCCATTGTTTGTCGAGTGATCTTGAGTGGCACGAGGCATCCGGTAAAGGTACGGTCTATAGTTTCTCCGTCAATCACCGTGCGCCGCATCCGGGCTTTGCTGACGAAATACCTTTCGTACTGGCGATCGTCGAATTGGAAGAAGGACCGCGGATGATGACCAACATCGTCGAATGTAATCCGGACAGCGTGAAAATAGGCATGGCTGTTGAGGTGACGTTCGAAGATGTGACTGAAGAGGTTACCTTGCCAAAGTTCAAGGTGGTCTGAACGAGAGTTGGTTGAGCCACGCTTGGCAGTTAGTGAAGCAGTGCTTCAGGCTGCTTAGGCGATTGCTGGGTTTTCCAAGGGGCTGGCGGCAAATTTCGGTAGGAATGATATAAATATGGGTGGGTGCTAGGGTTTCAGGGATCCTTTACCTTCGGATTCGGATATTTTCCGTCCGGTTACAAAAAGCGCAGCAAGCGTGTTCACGTTCGAAGGGCTGGTCAAGCGCCAAAAAAACGTTGACTTTGGGAGTAGGCAGATGAGCGAACAACAGCCGCGCGTCG
The DNA here is from genome assembly GCA_002717185.1 of Rhodospirillaceae bacterium. Next base: position 26,451 of record PBDC01000112.1, on the reverse strand, counting down.
CAGTAATCGGAACGGGCGGGACGATTTCGTCGGTTGGCCGCGATGGTTTGGATATCGTGCGCTATGTGGATGTGGGTAAAATCTATGAAATTGATGAACTGCTGAACGCGTTCCCGGAAACACTGGAACAGGCCGATGTGGTGCCTTTTCGGCTACGCGCCATGCCAAGTACGGCGATTGGCCCAGCGGAGTGGCTTGAAATCGCGGCTAAAATTCACGAATTGGCGGTAAGCGATCCGGATCTCGCAGGCATCGTCGTAACGCACGGCACCGCGACCCTGGAGGAAACCGCATACTTCTTGAATTTGACCCTTAAGGTCGATTTTCCGGTTGTTCTGGTCGGCGCCCAACGCCCGGCGACCGGGCTCAGTACTGATGCGGGGATGAATCTGGTAAATGCAATCCGCACCGCAAAGGACCCTACTTCGTGTGGGCGCGGGGTCTTGGTGTTACTCAATGACGAAATCCACTTCGCCCGCGACGTTACCAAAACCTCGACCTTGCGGCTTCAAACTTTCAAAAGCCACGATTTTGGTCTGCTTGGCCATGCGGATTTCGACAAGATTGCCTACTACCGTATGCCGGAGCGGCGTCGCGCGCCAAACACAGAGTTTGATGTGCGCGGCATGACAGACCTTCCGCGGGTGGATATAAGCCTGACCTATGCAGGTTCCGATGGCACGGTAATCGAGGCGCTGGTTGGCGCCGGCGCCGCGGGGATCGTCGTCAGCGCTATGGCTCCTGGCTACACTACGCCGGCGGAACACGTGGCCCTGTGTCGAGCGGCTGAAGCTGGTGTGGCCATTGTACAAAGTACGCGCGCTGGCAGTGGCCGGGTCGGCGATGTGCCGTCAAAACGCGCGCCGGGCGCAGTGCTTGCTGATAATCTCACGGCGCAAAAGGCCCGCGTTCTGCTCATGCTTGGGCTCACCGTGACTCAGGAGCCGGCAGAATTGCAGCGTATGTTCGACGAATATTAATTTCTGGGTGCATCTTTAGATAAATCCATGGTGCGAATTGCCAATCCATTTGCACAGATTTAGCGAATGCGTTTCGCACGTCGCACAGCCCTTGGAAGGTGAGTTCGACCTAGATTGCCCGGTCCGGGATGCGCTTCAGCCGGCATTGATTCCTGCACTGCCGATGGATGTCTGGTAGCCAGCTTAATCGCGATCGGCGTGTTACTGTGGCCTTAGCCTCGGTGCGAAATTGTGATTCGGCTTTAAACCCTTGATCACAGAAACCTTTAACCTTCTGACGATGCGAGTGGAATGCCAGTGGCCGGTGAAATTTTCTGGGACGCAAAACCTGTCTGTTATTCACATGACATCTGAGCGCTGTGACGTAGGCATATTTTGTCGATCCGGCGCGCGATTGCGCTAGATGATCAGTTTGTCTTACTGCGCGACGAAACCGCCATCGACGGGGACCTCAATTCCAGTGATGTAGGAAGCATCATCGCTCGCCAGGAATAAATTGGCATGCGCGACTTCTTCGACCCGACCTTCCCGCCCCATCGGTACAGCGTTGGTCATCTTGCGACGTACTTCCGGATCGGCACTCATCATCGAGGTGCGCATGGCTGGCATTAGGCCAGGATGAACCGAATTGACTCGAATGCCGTCTCGAGCGAACTGCACGGCTGCAGCCTTCGTTGCCAGACGCACAGCACCCTTTGCAGCGTTGTAGCCCATATGCACGAATTTCTGTCCAGTAAGACCGGAAATTGAGGAAATATTGACGATCGACCCGCCACCGGCTTCCTGCATTTTTGGGATCACTGCGCGTAGGCCCAGAAAGACACCGCGCGCATTCACGTTCATTTGCTCGTCCCAGGTGTCGGTGTTAAGCACGTCTGGGTGGCTACCGCTGACCCCGGCATTATTGATCAGCACGTCGATCCGACCGAAGACCGATAGGGTTTCCGAAACCAGTGCGTTCCAATTGGTTTCGCTGGTTACGTCGAGTTTGTGGAACCGGGCATCGCCGCCGATTTCTGTTGCCAGTGCCTCGCCGTCCTCTTCGAGGATATCGGTAAGGACGACCTTTGCTCCCTCGGCTGCAAATAGTTTCGCTGTCGCTGCCCCCATGCCCGACGCGGCACCCGTGACAATCGCCACTTTGTCCTTCAAACGCATACCCTGCTCTCCGCGTTGTTGGTCTATATACAGGCTAGCGGACGGCAGCTCGCTTGGCGACAGATGATAGTGCGCCCAAAAAATCTCAAGACGCCGCTTTTAGCAAAGTTATAACGGTTTGGAAGTGTTATTCAGGCACGGCACGGAATTCGCGCGCTACTCGAATCCTGGGGCGGCTTATGGTGAGAGAAGACCGTAAGCAAATGAATGCGGCTTGTCAGGCTGTCGCCCCACCAGAGCTGTGATTGTGTGCACATCGTCTTCTCGATCGGTTAACACCTCATATTCCTTTAGCGCGGTTGGGATAAAAAAGTGTTTGCCCTGCGCCGCCACAGTGTGTGCTTGGCAGCGTGGTCTTCGTCTGCCAGCTTTAATCCGCGAAGGGAGATTGGGTGTGGTGACGTTAAACGAAAAGCTGGCTGATTGGGTCGCGGCATTGAAGCTGGATGATGTGCCGGACGAGACCGTGCAGTTGGCATCTTGGCGTGTACTTGACATGGTTGGCGCGATGATGGCTGGACGCGATACAGCTTTGGTCGATCATCTTTGTAAAGCCTATCCAGGGGACCCTACAGGGGTTCCAGTGGTTGGCCTCGCGGGCAACCGCGCTCCTGAAGACGCGGCGCTGCTGATGGCGACGATGGGCGGCGTTTTGGAGTTTGACGACAGCCATGTAGCGACAGGCATCCATCCTAGCACTCCGGTTGTCGCTACGGCACTTGCCCTGGGCGCTTTGCATCGTATTGATGGCAGGCGGTTGATCGAGGCAGTTTTGGTTGGCGTTGAGCTCGCTTGCCGTCTTGGCCTGGCGGCACCCGGTGTTTTTCATCATCACGGGCTGCATCCTACTGCCATGGTGGCCGCCTTTGGTTGCACCTATGCAGCGGCTAAAATTGTTGAGGCTACTCCGATCGAGACCGCCAATGCGATCGGTATCGCAGGCAGTATGGCAGCGGGGATCATGGCGTCCTGGGAGGACGGAGCAGATGCGAAATCCATGCATGCCGGACTGGCGGCGCGCGGCGCTTTGCACGCATTGCACCTGGCCAGACATGGCGTTACCGGACCAGCGTCAGTTTATGAAGGCCGTTTTGGCTTCTTTCGGTCTCACATCCAAGCGAACCCGTTCGATCTAAATGCGATTGCAGACGGGCTCGGCGACCAATGGGAAATTGTTAATATTGCCTCACGGCCCTTCCCGTGTGGTCATTACATACAACCATATATCGATGCGGCCCTGGAACTGCAGCGGCGCGAGAAGGTGCCGCTCGATAAAATAGCGGCGATCGAATGCCCCATGCCTAGTTACATGATCCCGCTGGTCTGCGAACCGCGCGATGAGAAACTTCGGCCAAAGACACCCTGGCATGCGCGGTACAGCCTGCCGCATTGTATCGCGGAGGCACTCACGACGGGTGGGCTCGACAAAAACAGCTTTGACACCGCGGCCTTAGCTGATGGTCGCTTCGCGGCTCTCGCCGCATCTGTGGGCGGTGTGGTTGCTGAAAGCGATGAGCTGCGAACGCAGTGGAGTGGCGAGGTGCGTTTCGCTCTTCGGGACGGCTCTATACTGCGACATCGCATCGATCATTTGCGTGGCACGCCGCAAAATCCGATGACGGAGGCTGACATCGTCGAGAAGTTTTGCCGCAACGTGGAAGGCGTACTTGAACCCGAAGCGGTGGACCATGTTGTCGAGAGCCTACTTTTACTCTCACACTGTTCGGATGTCACAGCGTTACTCGATACGCTCTAACCTTTCCCATCCTCAAGAAGCATGTCGGCGCCTTTTTGCGCAATCATGATTACAGCGGCGTTAGTGTTCCCAGAAACCAGGGTTGGCATGATCGAGGCGTCAATCACCCGTAAACCTTCCATTCCGTGCACCTGCAATCGTTCGTCGACAACGGCCATTCGGTCGGTGGACGGACCCATCTTTGCCGTACCGCTGATGTGGTAGAGGGTCTGGCCGGTCTCGCGGGCGAAGGTTTCAAAGTCGGCGTCGCTTCGACAATTTTCGCCCGGCGCCAGCTCGAAGTGGCGATAGGGATCGAAGGGAGCAGCTTCGACGACTTTGCGGCCAATCTTCATGCCGTTGACTAGGCATTGCACGTCACCCGGTTCGGACAGAAAGTTGCAGCGGATGGCGGGCGGGACACTAGGGTCTGGCGATTTAATGTGGATGTTGCCTTGACTTTCAGGGCGCATCTGGCAGACCGCTAGGGTCATGCCCGGATCGCGTTCTAACTCCCGTGTTGCCGGGTCGGCGTAGGAGGCATGCGCCAAGTGGAACTGGATGTCCGGCGTCTCCATGTCGCCGCGAGTTTTGACGAAACCGAAGGCGCAGCCCGCGCCGTAGGTAAGAATACCGCGTCTAAAGAAGGCGTAGCGCATTAGCTCGCGCAGAAAAGGCAGGCCGCGCGCCTTTTCGTTCAACGTGTTTGGTTTTTTGAGCCGCCAGCGCATGCGGGTGCCGTAGTGATCGCGGTAATTCTCGCCTACTCCGTGCAGTTCGTGTTGCACAGTAATGCCATGTGCTTTCAGCAGGTCCGGCTGGCCGATGCCGGAAAGCTCCAGTAGCTGCGGTGACTGTACCGCGCCGGCTGAAAGGATAACTGATTGCGCGGCCCGTGCCTCGTGTGTCTGGCCGCGGACCGAGTAACGAATGCCGACGGCACGTTTGTCTTCAAGAATAAGTCCGCTGGCGAAGGCTTCAGTCTCTATTTTTAGGTTTGGCCGTTGGGCGATGGGGTGTAGGAAGGTTCGCGCTGTACTCGATCGTTTGCCGTCGCGCATCGTGAGCTGGTAATAGCCAAAGCCTTCCTGGTTGCCATTGTTGTAGTCGGCGTTGCTCGGGTAGCCGCAAGCTGCCGCCGCGTCGATGAAGGTGTCGAGTAGCTCGTGCTGTTCCGTTGTCTCGGTTACGCCGAGTGGCCCGTCAGTGCCGCGGGTAGGGTCGCCGCCATTAACATAAGTCTCCGATCGCTTGAAGTGCGGTAGAACCGACTCGTAGGACCAGCCGCGATTACCGAACTGTGCCCAGGTGTCGTAATCGAGCGGTTGCCCACGCACATAAATTAGCCCATTGATCGAGGACGAGCCGCCCAAGGTTTTGCCGCGCGGTATCGCAATAGGCCGGTTGCCCGTGCCTGCCTCTGGTTCCGTCTCAAAACCCCAATTGTACTTCTTGCTGGTCAGCAGCTTGTAGAAGCCAGCAGGTATGCGAATGTAGAGGCTTTTGTCCTTCGGGCCCGCTTCCAGTAGCAGCACCCTTTTCTTAGGGTCCTCGCTCAGGCGGTTGGCCAATACGCAGCCCGCTGATCCGGCGCCAACAATGATGTAGTCCCAGTTGTGCATGTCTAACTCCAAAACCGGCGCCGGTTGTTAGGCGCGCCGACAAAAATTTGCAAAACTATAGGCCGATGTTGCTGAACCCGAAATATCAACGAAGCGGATCGCTGGTCATGGAGAGACAAGAATGAGTCTCCGTATCGGCCTTTTTTATCCGAACACGCAGAGCATGCATGCCTTGTCACCCGACGTGGTACGGCAGAGCCCTGACCTGCTGGACATGCAAAGCCATATAGACTGCGCAAAGGTGAGCGAGGCGGCTGGGCTCGATTATCTGTTTATGGCGGAGGTTTGGAGTCCCTATGGCCCGCGGTCGCGCCAGGGTGGGATCGTTGACCCGACCCTGCTGTCGCCGGTATTAGCAGCGACCTTAATCCCTGTCACGCGGCAGATCCGGCTGATCACCACGGTGCATACTTCTTGGTTCCACCCGCTGGCAATTGCCCGCATGGGTGGGGCGCTGGACAGTCTGTCGAACGGCCGTTGGGGGCTAAATATCGTTACCGGCGCCGGATTTGCCGATAAGCCGGTTGGCGCTGAGAGCGCGGAGTTGGATCACGATGCGCGCTACCAACGGGCAGCGGAAGTCGTCGAGATCATGAGCCAGTCCTGGTCGCACGGTGAGATCGATTTCTCTGGGGAGCATTTTCGCATCTCTGGCCGCATCGTGGGGCCACGCACGGTCCAGCAACCACGACCGTTGTTGGTCAGCGCTGGTGCGTCTGATGCCGGCCGGAACTTCGCCGGGCGTTATGCTGATTATGTTTTCATGCCGGGCCGCACGCCGCTTGCAGATTGCCGCGCGCGTATCGCCGATATTCGCCGTATCGCGCGTGAAGCCGGCCGATCGGAAGGATCTGTGAAATTGCAGATGCATGCCAGCATGCTGGTGCGGGAAAGCGAAGACGAGGCACTCGAAGCTTCCGCCTCGCTCAGCCAATCAGTCGATCTAGATTACGTGGTGGAGTATCTCAACAGCATACGGCGCAACATCTCCACCTATGACGACATCTACGCGCAGCTCGGCGAATTAGAGTTGCGTAAGATTGGCAAGGTTTCTGGTGCTCGGGAGATCCATGCCGGCCCCGACCGGGCAGCGGACGAGATCGAGCGCTTGGCTACAGAATTCGGCTGCGACGGCATAGCGCTGACTTTCCCGGTTTGGCAACCCGAGGAAATCAAGCGGTTTTCCAAACTGGTGCTGCCACGTTTGGAGAAACGTGGCCTTTGGACGCATCCGGCCAGCCGCGGCTGGACTTGGTAACGAAGGGGGCGAGCGATGGGAAACATATCGATCACCAAATTGTCGGACCATGTCGGGGCGGACGTTATTGGAGTTGATTTGCGTGAACCTTTGAGTGATGTGGACTTTGGCATAGTTCTGGAGGCGTTTCATCGCCACTCGGTGATCCGGCTGCGCGACACCGGTGCCGACGATGCCGGCATCGTTGCATTCAGCGCCCGATTTGGCCGCAATAAGATCCATGATTTGCGCGACTATCTAGATGAGACCCATCCAGAATTGATGCGCATCTCCAACATAGAAGCGAACGGTAAACCGATTGGCCTTAAGGATTCTGCTGTGCTTTGGCATTCTGATATGGCCTATCGAGCGGATCCGAACCCTATCTCGGTGCTGGTCGCAGAAGAGATAACCTCTTGGGGCGGTGGTACGCGCTTCGCTAGCATGCGCGCTGCTTATGATGCGTTGCCATCCAACATGAAGAGGCGGCTTGACGAGTTAAAAGCAGTTCATTCGATCCGCAATTACGCCTACAAGCCGGCCGAAGGCATGCCATCGGATATGCAGGATAAATACCCAGAGGTGCTGCATCCGGTCGTCGTCACTCATCCGGTAACTGGTTGCAAGGCGCTTTACGTTTCAGAAGGCACGACGGTGTGCATCGATGGAAAGGATGAGACTGAGAGCCAAGAGATACTTGAAGTGCTGCTTACGCACGCTGTTCGGCCAGAGTTCATTTGGACACAAGACTGGATGGTCGGCGACATTATTGTCTGGGACAACCGCGTCGTGGTGCACCAGCAAACACCGTACGACCCCGCTCAGCGCCGCCTTTTGAAGCGGACAACGGTGATGGAAGCGCACCCAGGTGTTTAGCGCTTTGCGCCCTAAACCGCTGGGATCGGTCTTTCTTCTCCAACTAAGGTGACCCGGTGCATGATGCGGCGGACAGTGCGGTTGTCGAAGGGTTCGACTGCGTGCATCGTGGAGCGATTGTCCCACATAATGACATCGTCCTTGGTCCAGACATGCCGGTAGACGAAGCGGTCTTCCGTAGCGTGCGCGATGATCTCGTCCAGCAGGGTGCGACCGTCATTTTCAGACAGTCCTTCGACCCGCGCCATGGTGTGTGGTGATAGAAACAGACAGCGTCGTTTGGTAACCGGGTGCAGTCGGACCAAGGGATGGCGTACCGGCGGCATATCCTCATACGCCCCATCCGCCGGACGCCTCTTACGGCCATGTGCTAGGTCGAGAATGTTCTCGTGATCATGTATCACCCACAGCGGGTCGATGCGGGCTTTCATATCTGCAGACAGTGCGTGGTAGGCGTCGTAAAGGTTGGCGAAGCGGGTATTGCCGCCCTCATTCGTGATCTCGATCCCGTGCAGGATCGATCCGTTGCTTGGCACTTCCCGAAATGAGCTATCACTGTGCCAGCGCCAGGACTGGCTGACATACTGCCAAGCGGTGTTGTCCGGCGAGATAAAATCGCCCTTCTCATCCAGATTCGAGACCCGGTAGATCTCACGGTTACGCGACGCGCGGTGCGCCAAGGAGGGATGAATCTCAAGGTCGCCAAACTGTTCGCCGAAGGCGACCAATGCGTCGTCGCTGATCGGCTGGTCCGGGAAGACTAGGACGATGTGTTTCATCCAGGCACTGTTTATCGCGTCGATAGTAGCCGCCTCGAGCGGTTGCGACAGATTGACACCGTGGACTGTCGCACCAATTGATGGATGAAGCGATTGGACCTTGATATTTCGTGTTTCGTTGCGCATGTCGCGCCTACAATTGTCCTTTTAGTACACGCCGAGCGATGGCCATGCGATGTACCTCAGTTGGTCCTTCATAGATGCGGGCTAGGCGCAGCCTCTGCGACATGATCGCGAAAGGCAGCTCTCGGGTCATGCCCATAGCACCGAAACTCTGCATCGCCTGATCGATTACTTCTGTTGCCATTTCGGTGGCAAAGACCTTTATCATGGAGGCGACGGTGCGGACATCCTCGCCACGGTCCTGTTTCTCCGCCGCGTCCATTACCATCAGCCGAGCCGCGTGGATCTTAGTGGCGCCGTCGGCGATCCACCACTGGATCGCCTGCCTGTCACTTAGCTTTTGGCCAAAAGTCTCGCGCTGCTGGGTATGCTCGACCATCATATCTATGGCCCTCTGTGCCATGCCAACACACATGGCACCCATTTCTAGCCGACGTACTGTAAGACGTTTCTGCATTGGTGCGAAGCCGGCCCCGACTTCACCAAGTATCTGGCTGTCGGGCAGTCGCAGATCATCCATAATCAGCTCATAGGTCCGGGCGCCGCCGAGCATTGGGATTTCGCGTTCTATGATGAAGCCAGGTGTGCCCTTCTCGACAATGAAGGCGGTGATACCTCCATGTGCGCCTTTGTCCGGATCTGTCGCTGCCATGAGTATGATGAAGTCTGCTTTGGGCACGTTGGAGACCCAGATCTTGCGGCCGTTGATCACCCATTCGTCGCCGTCTCTAACCGCGCGGGTCTTCATCTGCGCCGGGTCGCCGCCTGCGCCGGGCTCAGAAATTGCGATGCAGCTTTTCGCCTCTCCCTGCGCGTAAGGTTGCATATACTTAACTTTTTGGTCCGGCGTTGCTACGGCCATCAGCATGTGCAGGTTGGGCGAGTCCGGCGGGAAAATAAAGGGTGTGATCGTGCTTTTCAGTTTCTCTTGGATCGCCAGCATCACCGTGGTTGGCAGGTTGACGCCGCCGACTTCTTCCGGTGCGTCAAGCGCCCACAGGCCGTACTCTTGGCACTCGGCTAGCAACGGGTCCTCTTCCTCCGGGAGCAGGGATACAGGTTCTCCTTTTGCTTCCCGCGCCATTACGGCTTTCTCCAGCGGCATCAATTTTTCGTCGACGAACTTGCTTACAAGATCGATGATCATCCGGTGGTCTTCGGCGAAATCGAACGGCATAGTGATGGTCCTCTAATAATAATTCTAACGGAGCGCGGCAGTGCGCGGGCACTAAAGCATGATGGAGCTGAATTTGGAAAGTCAGGCTTGTTTATTGGAAGTAGCGCCGCAGGTAATTGCTGAGACTGTCCACTATGGTAACTGCAACTAGGATCACGATCATGATCGCTGCAACCTGCGGATAGTCCAGTAAACGCAACGAACCGATTAGTTCCGTGCCGATGCCGCCTGCACCGACCATGCCCATAACGGTGGAGGCACGGAAATTGTACTCCCAGCGATACATTGTGACGTCGGCGAATTGCGGGATGACCTGCGGTAACACACCATGGGTAATGACCTGCAATGGTGTGGCGCCGGTTGATTGTGCTGCTTCGACGGGCGCCGGATGCGCGTGCTCTATCGCTTCAGCAAAGAACTTTCCGACCATGCCGATCGAATGCAGCCCAAGCGCCAGGACGCCTGGTAACATGCCAAAACCGACGGCGGCAACAAAGACGATTCCCATTATAAGTTCGGGAATAGCCCGAAAGGTGTTCAGTACCAGGCGGGCAATTTTGTAGGTGGTCGGCCCCGGTGTCGTGTTTGTTGCGGCGAGCAACGCTACGGGGATGGACAACAAGACGGCGAAGGTTGTTCCGGCGATCGACATTGACAGCGTGTCGATCATTGGCCCGACCCAATATTCCCAGCGACTGAAGTCCGGTGGCATCATCTCGGTGAACATCACGCCGATGGCAGGCAGCCCTTCAGCAATCCGTTCGCCGTCAAGCATGCCGGTGACCCAGAAACAGGCTAGGATTGCCGCAACAACAAGGACGATGGACGTCCGTGCCGTTCGTCGGCCCTGCCGCTCCTTTCGCAGTAGGTCGTCGATCCGTTTCCGGGGGCCGTTTGAGTTGCTAACGCCTTGCATGTGTTGAACAGGCACAGTCTGGGGTCCGCCCTCGGCGGCCCCAGACGCGAGTGGCCTTACTTGCCTTGGACGTTCTTGCGGATGGCGCGAATAATATCGTAATCCGCATCCTTAATTGCGGCGAAGCCATCAGCCTTGAAAGGCTTCAGGATTTTCTTGGCCTCTGGCGAACCTTTCTTGAGCGATAGGAAGGCTGTGCGGACGTCTGCCTGCAATTTTTCGGTCAGGTCGGTGCGCATTACCCAAGGGTATTGTGGGATGGGCTCTGAATAGCCGAGTACCCGCACTTTGTCCTTTGCGATGGTACCGCGCGACACCAGTCGTTCGAAAATAGGCCGGCTCAGTCCGCCGACCTGCGCGTTGCCGCGCTCGACATTTTTAGCGACGGCATCGTGAGCGCCTGTAAAATTCTCTTTGTAGTCCTTACCAGGATACACGCCAGCCTGCATCAGCGTATATTTTGGCGCGAAGTGACTTGAGGTCGAAGCCTGATCGCCAAAAGCGAGCTGAATTCCTTTGCCCTTGATATCGGCCATCGTCTTCAGGTCACTGCCGGCATACGCGATGATAACCGACTGATAAGTGGTCGAGCCGCGCTTCAGCCGTGCGGCGAAGGGCTCGATATCGATCTTGCCGCCCTTCATCTTGTCTTTGGCGATTGTGTAGGAAGCCGGTCCGAAATAGGCGATGTCAATGCGGCCGAACCGGGTCGCTTCCATCATGGACGAATAATCCGTTGTGACGATAAGTTGGATCTTTTTGCCAGTCGCCTTTTCCAGATGGGCGGCGAGCGGCTTATTGTCCTGGATGATCGTAGCTGCGTTCTCGTCTGGAAGTAATGCGACTTTCAAGGTGCTTGGATCGTGGCTGCCCGCAGCGTAGGTATCACCTGCTGCCATGCCCATCAGCACAGCTGTGCCCATGAGCGTAACGGCTTTGATAAATTTCATAAATTTTTCCTTTTAGGGTTCAATTGCCTACCACTCCAGAGCGAAGCGGAGGATCTTCGGTGCCTGCTAAATTTTGGCTTGCGCCGTAGATTCGGTGAAGGACCTCTTCGGTCATTGCGGCTGGTGGACCGTCAAACGCGACCTCGCCTTGCGCTAATCCAATGATCCGATCGGCGTAAAGCCGCGCGTATTCCAATTGGTGCAGGCTGATAATCACTGGCACCTGGTCTTCCTCACAGATAGTCCGCAGCTGTCCCAGAACGCGTTCGGAAGCTGCCGGGTCGAGCGAGGCGACCGGTTCGTCAGCAAGGATCAGCTGTGGCCGTTGCGCCAGGGCGCGGGCGATGCCGACCCGCTGCTGCTGACCGCCGGACATCGCGTCGCACCTTGACAGCGCTCGATCGAAAAGTCCGACCCGCTCCAAGCATTCGAGCGCCCAGCGCCGCTCCGCCACTGGCAATGGCAGCAAGGTCCGCCAAAAGGAATAGTGGCCTAGCCGCCCAAGCAGTACATTTTGGAGTGCGGTTCGTCGACCGATCAGATGATGCTGCTGGAACACCATGGCCGTCTGGCGACGATGGTCGCGCAGCGCATTCGGGTTGGTCAAATCACCAGCGCCGCTAACCGCCACTGTGCCGCGCGTTGGCACGACTAAATGGTTCAAAACTCGCAGCAAGGTCGATTTACCGGCGCCAGACGGGCCTAGCAATACCGTCACCTGATTGTCCGCAAGGCAAAGGTCGAGCGGTTTAAGTCCAACGTTGCCGTTCGGGTAAACAACTTCTATTCCCTTCAGCGTCGCGAAAGGACTTCGGCTTTGTGGTTTCATTGTAGCGCTTTGGTAGGCACGTACCGTATTACGCACTAGTTCCATGTTTTGATTAATTTGCACAAATATTTAATACGTCCGACGGTGTTGCGCTAGATTAACAATTCCGTCACGTAAAATTTTATTATTAACGGATCTAGAGACAGGGCGGTTTGCGTATCTGAAAGACGCCTAGAAAGCGTTTGTGGCCTATAATTTTTTTCTTAGCGGGGTGACTAATTGAAGTTCTAGCCTAACCGATTGCTTTATTTGATAACAATTATACCAGCGACGAGCAATAAAATCAGAAATGCAATGACGCACGGATAGTCTATCCGCTGCAGCAAGCCGATAAATTTTGTGTCGATATCGCCCGCATTGCCCAAGGATGTTGTGAAATCGGCTTGGAGTGACCTGATTTTACTTTCAAGATGAATATCGGTTTAGATGATATTCGAGAATAACCCTGTTGTTCATCAGTTTTATGAGGAGGTACTGCTCGGTGGGTTTGGATTTCAAAGTCGTTATCGCGCACCGAATTCATCAAAGTGTCCACCAAGTGTTGGATTTGGTTGGCACACTTACGACAAACGATACAGCACAGCCCTGGGATATTGAGACACTTGCCAGACATTGCGCCGGTGCTAGCGCGCTTATGGTATTTATGACCGAGGTGATCGATGATGGGTTTTTGGAGCAGTGCCCCGACTTGCAGGTCATCGCCGGGGCGCTGAAAGGCTACAACAATATTGACGTTGCGGCCTGCACTCAACGTGGTGTGTTGGTCACCAACGTGCCCGACCTACTGACAGCACCGACAGCTGAATTGACGATCGGATTAATGATTGGTCTCGCCCGGCATATCGTTCGGGCGGATCAGTCTGTGCGAGCGGGCGGTTTCCAGGGGTGGCGGCCCGACTTCTACGGCGGATCATTAAATGGCGCCACGGTGGGTGTGATTGGCGCTGGAGCAGTCGGCAAATCGGTGCTGCGCATGTTGGGCGGGTTTGACTGCCGGTGCCTCTATTTTGACAAGAAGCCCATCACGGTGGAGGAGGAATGCGAATTGTCCGCACAACGAGTGTCGTTGGAGGCTCTTCAAAGTCAGTCGGACTTCGTCGTTTTGGCGGTGCACCTGATGCCAGAAACTCACCATATGGTAAATGCTTCGTTCTTGGGCCGGATGAAGCCAGGTGCTTACCTTGTCAATCCGGCCCGTGGGTCGGTAGTTGACGAGGCTGCAGTCGTGGAAGCGCTCGGTGCCGGTCACCTCGCGGGCTACGCCGCTGACACGCACGAGATGGAAGATTGGGTGCGGGACGATCGTCCCCACGATATACACGAAGCTCTGCTCGCTTCAGATAAAACCATACTGACCCCGCATATAGGTTCGGCCGTGGCGATAGTTCGCGAAGCGATCGAACGGTCGGCTGCTGAAAGCATCCTCGCTGTTCGCGATGGCTTAGTTCCCGCGACAGCGGTAAACCCTGAAGCGAGATGTTAAATCTCCTTTTTGATAAAACCTGGGTTACTCTGGTCAAAGGTTTGCCTTCTGGTAGACGGCGGAACCTCTTGATCTCACTTGGCCAACCGCAACGCAGAAGATCGAGGAACTCGACGCGCAAATTGGAACAGGCCTTTTCGTGTCTAGCAATGCGGCCCGCACCCCGACTGCGCGGGGGTACGAAGCGAGCTCTAAAACGGACAAACAGAATTTAGTCCAAAATATTTTTGCAAAGCACCTAAACGGTATAATTAGCGGTGTGCGCTGTCTCAGGTGCAGCTATTTTCCGTCGGGGCGGGAGCGAAAACGAGGCGGCTGCCGACTACCTCGCAATGCTCTCCATAATAGGAGTGCGCTTAAAGAAGAAGTTCTATTTATCGCGGCCAACGGAGGTGCCGACCGTATGGTGGCCGGTGCGCCTCGCCGAATTTCTCTTGCCCCTGGTTATGAATTGGCAGTGACTACTCCGCCGCTTCGGCGCGTTCCAGCAAAACGACTGCGCCTTGGTTGCGCATTCCGTCGATTTCTTTGTCACCATAGCCGAGCTCCATCAGTACTTCTCGGCTATGCTCGCCCAGATGGGGCGTGTGGCCACGAGCTTCGCTGGGCCGTAGCGGTAGGTGTCCGGGCAGGCAAGGTACCGGGATGCGGCCAAGCCCGCTTTGCTCGATCCAGGAAATCGCATCAACTTCCTTGACGTGTGGGTCTTCGAAATAGTCGCCGTAATCGTTGACCGGGCCATTCAGTACGTCGGCCTCGTTGAGCGCTTTGTTGAGATTGGCGACCGTGTATTCGGTGACGATCTCGCGCAACATCGGCATCAGTTCGGCTTCGTGTTCGAAGCGGGCATCTACTGTGGCGAAGCGCGGGTCGCTTGCCCATTCTGGCTTGCCTATAAAATTGCATAGCGCTTCGAAATGGCTGTCGCGGCGGCCATTAATGTTGATGAAACCGTCTTTCGCCTGGAAGGTACCGACCGGAACACCGGGCGACTGTACATCGGGACCTTCAAATACGAACTCGATCATCTTCGCCGCTTGGAAAGCGCCGACTGCCTCCATTAGGCTAGTTGTTATGTGTTTGCCTTTGCCCTGCGTGGCGCGACGGTAAATCGCCGGTGCTACCGCCTGAAAGGCGTAAAGGCCAGTCGAAACGTCGATCGCCAGCATACCGACACGCATCGGCATGCCGTTTGATTCCTTGTTCACAGACATTAGACCGGAGAAGGCCTGCATGACGGAGTCGGTGGCCGGGAGGCTCGCTTTTGGACCGGTCTGCCCGAACCCGGTAATCGAGAGGAATACAACGGTCGGGTTTTCTTCGATGACACTTTCATAGTCGAGGCCAAACTTCTTAAGCACGCCGGGTCGGTAGTTCTCCAAAATGACGTCGGCTTCCTTGGCCAGCTGTTTGGCGATAGCTAAACCGTCTGGGTCTTTTAAGTTCAGCGCTAGGCTCCGCTTCCCTCGGTTGAAGGCGGTGCCATAGGCGCAGTTGTCTCCATATTGCCGGCCGATGCGGCGGCCCCAGTCGCCGTCGACTGGCTCTAGCTTGGTTACGGTTGCGCCGTGTTGCGCCAGGAGCATGCCACAATGTGGCCCTGCCACACCCTGACTAAAATCGAGTACCTTTAGGCCGCTGAAGGCCAAATCGTCGCTCATATTCCGTCCTCTTACTCTTATCTATTCTGCTGCCTTCGGTTGGTGCCCCACGGAATCCGTGTATTTAGCTAGCTCTTCCTCGCCGAGGAACTCGCGCTCCCACTCCATCACCTGGTCGAAACCAGCAAAGGTGTGGAAGTCGCCGATCGGATGTTTCTTGAACTGATCGTTGAAGCGCTTTTCCGCATCCGGCCCGTCCGACTTCATTTCAATCGCCAGATCGTACACCGTCTGCATGGTCGCGCGTAGCGTTGCGCCCGGCGCGATGGTAATCGCGATGCCAAGTTCCTGCAGTTCGTCTTGGCTAAAGCGAGGTGAAATGCCGGTTTGATTATAGAGGATCGGTCCCTTTACTTCGGCGCATACCCGCTTGACCTCCTCGACATCGGTCGGTCCCTCAACGAAGGCCATGTCGGCGCCAGCGTTAAGATAAGCGTTCGCCCTGTTGATGGCGTCGTCTAAAGTGCCGCCGTGTGCGCCGCGGGCGTCGGTGCGAGCTATTAGCACAAAGTCCGGGTCAATTTCCTTGCGGGCATAATCGGCGGCGCGGTATTTTCCGCATGCCTCTTCGATTGAAATCACCATCTGTCCGGCGACATGGCCACAGCGTTTTGGGATGATTTGGTCCTCAATATGAATGGCGGCAACACCCGTCTGAATGTACTCTCGAACGGTGCGAATCACATTGATCGCGTTGCCGTAGCCATTGTCAGAATCAGCAATTACTGGTGCGCTGGTGACGTTAGCAATGTTGCGAGCATTAAGATGCATCTCTGTCATCGTCGCTAGTCCGCAATCAGGCATGCCGAGCAGTGACAGCGAAGTTCCGTAACCGGTCATGTAGATCGCTGGAAATCCAACCTGATCAAGAATTTTAGCGCTAAGCGCGTTGTAGCAGCCCGGTACGAACACCGATTTGCCTTCCTTCAAAATTTCGCGCAACTGCGTTGTTTTTTTCATCTCGCTCTCCTCATAACGCTTTCCCAGGGCCTCGGATCCATGATGCGGATCGGCCCCATTAGGTGCAAGTCTGAGACGGTTGTCTCCGCTCTAATTTCAATTAGGCCTCATAAAGGACAAGGGGCGCCGCGTCTCTCAGCCGGGACCTAGGGATGCGTCTCTTCCTGTATTAGGGCTATGCCCCTGCTCAAGAGCCGGGATAAATTTTGGTCGAAGCCCGCTTCCTAAAGTGTTGAATCGGCCCCTAGTAGAACTGTGCACTGGCTCGACAACACGCCGCCATTACCATGCGCCAGCGCTACCTCGGCGCCGTCAATTTGGCGCGTGCCGCAGACGCCCTGAATCTGACGGGCCGCTTCGATTAGAACCAACAAGCCGTACATTCCCGGATGACAATAGGACAGTCCGCCACCATTTGTGTTAACCGGAAAGTGGCCGCCCGGCGCGATGCCGCCATTCGCCACAAAAGACCCGCCTTCGCCCTTCTCGCAGAATCCGAGATCTTCCAGGAACAGCAGTGTGCAGATAGTGAAGGCGTCGTAAAGTGTCGCTACATCCACATCGGACGCCGATAGGCCAGCCGCAGCATAGGCCCGCTGGCCAGACTGGATGGCGCCAGTCTTGGTGAAGTCCGGCATGCTGGAGATGTCTTTGTGGGTGATCTCTTCCCCTGTTCCCAGGATATAGGCCGGCTTATTTTTAAGGTCTTTAGCCCGTTCCGCCGTGGTCATGATGATCGCGACCCCGCCATCAGTTACCAGGCAGCAATCGCGGACAGTTAAAGGGTAGCTTATCATGCGGGCGTTTAACACGTCGTCGACGGTTAGCGGATCCTTTTCCCAGGCCACTGGGTTCATTAGCGCCCATTTACGAGCTGCTACAGCGATTTCCGCCAGATGCTCGCGGGTCGTGCCGTACTCATACATATGGCGAGAGGTGGCAAGCGCGTACGCGCTTGGTGGCATCATCGGCCGGTACGGGTCCTCATAAGGGTTCACTTCACGCGCAGATGCAGCCGCTCGGCTTACCGTGCGCTGCGTGCTGCCATAGGTGATCAATGCCACCTCGCACATGCCTGCATGAATTGCCGCCTGTGCGTGCGTAATGTGTGCCATGAAAGAGGAACCGCCGATCTGCGTCGAATCGAAATAGCGCGGCCGCAATCCCAGATACTCGCTAACGCCCATGGCCGCCATGCGCGACTGGCTCGTGGAGACGAAAAGCCCGTCTATGTCCGACAGTGAAAGGCCACAATCATCGAGCGCTCGGTTTGTCGCCTGGCCCATTAAATCGAAGATACTGGTGTCTGCCGCTACCTTGCCCAAGTCTGATTCGGCCGTGGCGACAATCGCCGTGTTACCGCGTAAATTCGCCATAACTTAGCCCTCCACCGGATCAAACACGGGGTAGATCGGGTCCGCGTCCGTCGCTGGGATCATCCGTACTTTGACCCGCATGCCGACTGTTACTGAATCCGGATCGATCGCCTCGACCCGGCTCATCATGCGAAACCCCTCATCCAGCTCGATCATCGAGATGTCGTAGGGGTCCTCGCCGCGCTTGTGCATGGTTGTTGTCGCGTAGACGGTGCCCAGTCCTTGGCTTATCTTCCATTCTAGGTTTGGCTGTGCGCTGTTCGGCGCGACTGCGCGCGGATAAAAGACGGCTTGACCGCTTGTTGGATCGACTTGGTAGGAGAGCTCGCCTCTTTCACAATGTTCGTGAAAGATCGCCAGCGGCGATTTCGCCTTGTCGGCCATGATCGGAATTCCTTAAGTTTTTGGATTGGGCCGACAGAGTGGCCCGCGGGGCCGCCTCGCGCAAGGGCGAGCGTTTTGCTAAGCATTGCAGATTGATTGGGTGTTGATTGGGTATGGATAAAGTTGAGGAAAACAGGAAATGAGCCGAACTGAACGTCTTCATCTCGGTGCCTTCATGCGCCCGGTTAGCATCCACACCGCCTGGTGGCGTTATCCATCAAGCGCTGCGGATGCGAATTTTAACCTGCGGCATATCATCGATTTTGCGCAGACTTTGGAGCGGGGCTGTTTCGACGCCTTTTTCATGGCCGATCATCTGGCTGTACTGAACATGCCGATGGACGCATTGAAGCGCAGCGCGACCGTCACCTCCTTTGATCCGTTGACCTTGTTGCCGGCGCTGTCGATGGTGACCAAACATCTGGGGTTAATCGCCACAGCGTCTACGACCTTCGAGACGCCTTATCTGATTGCGCGGCGCTTTGCCTCGCTAGACCATATCAGTGGTGGGCGGGCTGGTTGGAACCTGGTGACGACGTCCAACCCGGACGCGGCGCTTAATTTTGGTATGACGGACCAGATGGAACATGACGACCGCTACCGCCGGGCGCGGGAATTTTTCGACGTGGTCACCGGGCTCTGGGACAGCTGGGCCGACGACGCATTCACCCGCGACAAGGAGAGCGGTGTTTTTTTTGATCCTGACAGGCTGCACACGCTCGACCATAAGGGTGAGTTTTTCAATGTGCGCGGGCCGCTTAACATCGCTCGTCCGGTGCAGGGTTGGCCGTTGATCGTGCAGGCTGGCGGCTCGGATGCGGGCCGTCAGTTGGCGGCGGAAACAGCGGAGATGGTATTCGCTTCAGCTAGCCGCATGGAAGATCTGCAGGAGCTTTATCGGGACATCAAGGGACGCGCTGCCAAGCTGGGCCGTGATCCAGCGGGCATTAAAATTATGCCAGCAGCGTTAATCCTCGTTGCCGACAGCGTTCAGGAAGCGCAGGATCGGCGCGCCAATCTAGACAGTTTGGTCGATACGGATAGCGCCATCGCGGCGCTATCGATCGCGCTGGGTCATGATGCTTCGCAATTCGATCCGGATGCGCCACTGCCCGATGTGCCGGAAAGCAATCAGAGCAAGAGCGGCCGCGAACGGGCTATCGTGTTGGGTCAACGTGAAAACCTGACCGTGCGCCAGTTAGCTCAAAGACTTGGCGGCTACAGCGGCAACGCTTTCACCGGCACGGCACATACGATCGCTGATCAAATGCAGGAATGGTTTGAGGCAGAAGCATGCGATGGCTTCACTGTTATGTTCCCTTACTTGCCAGATGGGCTGCATGATTTTGTTGACACGCTGGTGCCGGAACTGCAGCGTCGGGGTTTACTAAGAACCGCCTATGATGGACCAACTTTGCGGGAGAATCTCGGTTTGCCGCGGCCGGAAAACAGGTTTTTCGCCAAGGGCTGGGCGTAACTGCACAGTATGTTGATAAGCTGGAGTTTGTTAATTTAGCCTCGCGGAAATTAATATGGGCAGGGAATTGCTCTGCTGGTCGACAGGGACATCCAAGCTTTGGCGGGCGGGGACTGTGCCAAGACTGTCTTCTTGCTCGGGCACGGCGTCGGCGTTCAAAATTTATCTTATTTACTGAATAGTATTTATAGATAATCAATTCAATTTTAGACACCTTCCCCGGTTGGCCGTTAGGGCTTACCATCGTACCGGAATCCGCGCACTACCCGGAGGAGCACGCGATGGATCACACTGTTCAGGTCGCCACCGCAAAAAAATTCATCGAGTATCTCGACTTCAAATCGACGGCGATGTCGGATGGGTTGTATCGCAACCCTGTGCGGCAATACACCTGCCCGGAACGATTGGCGCGCGAGAAGGACAAGTTGTTTCACGGGTATCCGTTGCACCTTGGCTTTAGCTGTGAAATTCCGGAACCTGGTGATTTTAAGACTGATGATTTCTCAGGTGTACCGATCCTTCTAGTGCGCGGTGCGGATGGCCAGGCGAACGCTTTCCTCAATGTCTGCCGCCATCGCGGCGCCCCGGTGGCAGAAGGTTGCGGCAAGGGCCAGCGCGTTTTCACCTGTCCCTATCACGCTTGGGTATATGGCATGGATGGCTCGCTACAATATGTTCCCGGCGAGGACGGGTTCGGAGCGCTCGACACGGAGACCCATGGGCTCACCCGCCTACCGTTGCAAGAGAAGTGGGGTATGATCTGGTCGAAGATTACACCCGGCCTGGACTTTGAGATTGAGGACACGCTCCAAGGTGTTGAGCGCGACCTCGCCTCTTACGGCTTCGAGAGTTTTTACCATTTTGAGACCGGTGTGCTGCGGCCCAAGATGAATTGGAAGCTTGTTATCGACACTTTCTTGGAGAGCTACCACATCAAGGTGCTGCACAAAAATTCGATTGCGTCGCTGATCGAATCAAATGTCCAAACCTTCGAAGCCTTCGGCCACAACCATCGCGGCGTCTATGTGCGCAAAAACTTCGACGAATTACGCGCGCAGCCGGAAGCCGAGTGGAATATCCTGCCCTACACCACCATGGTCTACGTGCTGTTCCCTAACACGGTGCTGGTCGTGCAGCAGGAGCAAATCGAGACCTGGCGGGTATATCCTGACGGTGATGATCCCGATCGCGCGAAGATACATGTCTCGCTCTATACGCCTGAGCGACCGATGACTGAGAGTGCGATCCGACATTGGCGGAAAAATATGGATCTGCTGATGAAGGTCGTTGATGAAGAGGACTTTCCGCTCGGCGAAAAAATGCAAGTGGGCTTTCATTCGCCGGCTCAGGAGAACGTGACCTTCGGCCGTAACGAGCCGGCACTGGCACATTTTCATGGACAGTTGGATCGGGCGCTTGAATTGCCCATAGGCTCTGAGTAGCCGGGAGATTGACGATGCCACATATTGATGGCCCCGAGGTCTGGCGTGCCGCTGATATAGAGCGTTACGGCGAATGGCGGTTTTGTTTGGATTCAGGTACCGCTGCAGAGATGGCGGCCGCGGCGCGTAAAGCTGTAACTGAGGCACCGTCACCACAATCAGTTGACCGCCGGCATTTCCGCATTCCGGGCGCTGTCGATTTTTGCTGCCGGCTTCAGGAGGCCTTGGAATTGGGCTCCGGCTTCGTTGTTGTTGCCGGTCTACCCTTAGGCGATCTGACCTACGATGAACAGGTCGCATTGGTCCTTGGCCTGTCCGATCATGTCGGACGGGTAGTGCCGCAGAATTACGAGTTACAACGGATCGTTGACGTATGCGACGAAGGTATAGAATACAGTCACCGCTCACGCGGTTATCGCAGCAACAAACACCTGCCGTTTCACACCGATGGGGCGCATCTGTTCTCGCTAACATGCTTGGGGGTTGGTGCGGAGGGTGGCGAGACGGTCATCGCCAGCGCCTCGGCGGTGTATAATAAATTGGAAGAGGAGCATCCGGACGCGTTGGCGATATTGTGCCGCGGCTTCTACCATCATCGGCGCGGTCAACATGACCCTGGTGAACCGCCGCTCAGCCCAAACAAGGTGCCAGTCTTCGCGTTCTATGAAGGGCTGCTGCATTGCTGCTACAATCGCAACCCGATCGAATGGGCTCAGAAAGAGAACGTAGCACTCTCTGACGAGGAGATTGACGCTCTGGATACTTTAGATACGGTGTTGGCGAGCAAAGACATGCAGCTGCGCCTCAATCTGCAGCCCGGCGAAAGTGCCTTTATCAACAATTACATCACGATGCATTCACGCACTGAATATGTCGACGATGATACCAGGCGTCGCCATATGCTGCGTGTTTGGATGACTGATCCCAAAAGTCGCCGAAACGGGTATAACTTACTGCAGCTTTATGTGCCCAAGAGGGCCTATAGCGATTTAGTTAAAACGTCACCAGTTTAAGCACTAATACAATCATGGATTGTCGAAATAGCGCGGATGAGATACGAGGCGCGCGTTAGGCCCGAAATTTTTTCAAGCGTGCCTCCGCATTAGCAAGTCTTTCTTTAGCTGCTCTAGCGAACCGTCTTGTGCTTTCCGCTTCGTTCTTTTCGACGCATTTTCTGTCCTTGAAGAGCTTTTTGAATCTCAGGAATATTAGGATTAAGCGTGTCCTAAACGGGCTTACCGTCAGCCGGTGACGTTTAGAGGTATGTTTTAGAGGTTAAAATGCCAGCGCGTGTACGATGACATACGACACATCAGTAGGCACTGGGAATTTAAACGTTTTGCGCCAAGAATTCCTTCATGAGTCCGATTGCCCGGTCTGTGCTTGGCCCGGCTTGTTGTGCGAAGGCGTGTGGCATGCCGGGGAAGTAGGTGATGTCGACGGAACCACCCTTATGGCGGTAGGTCTCAACGAAACGTTCCGGAATCGTCAGCGGGATGTTGTCATCACTGTCGCCCTGCAAGATTAGCATCGGCGGCAGTGTTCGGTAGTCGCCACGGTCGAGAGATTGCTGCGGGCTTCCTTCCTGCATCGCCGCCTCGTCAGGAAAATAGGCCTCCGACGGCTCGATCAACCGGGAGATATCGGCTTTCTTGGCGTATAGGTAGCGCGCATGGGAATCGAGCACCGGCCAGCCTGTTATCACGTATCCCAGTTCTGCGGTCTGATCCTCTTCTCCCGATACGGGGTTCACAGTGTATCGAGGGTCGTCGTAGCGCAATGCGCTCAACATCAAGGAGTGACCCCCGCTTGACGTGCCCAGCCCACCGATATTATCAGGATCGCCGCCGAATTCGGCCGCATGGGCCTTGGCCCATCGCGTACCGAAATTCACGTCTTGCACCTGTGCGGGATATATGTGGTCTGGCGATTGCCGAAACTCCAGCGCCATCACCAGCATCCCCGTCGTGGCGAGTGTGCGATCAATTAACTCATTGTTGAGATAGTTACCACGTGTCCAGGCACCGCCATGCACGTCAATTAGAACCGGAAAGGGCCCTTCGCCCTGTGGTTGGTATATGCGCACCGGCCAGTCGCCGTCGGGCCCGCTTCGATATATGTGATCAAAAGACTCGATGTCGAAATTTGCGTCCGGGTTATATGGTGCGTCGCTCACTGCACATATTCCGCTTTTTCGCCAGGGGCCGGCGTGCCCTGGAATGAACCTAAATCAAGTACTTTCCTGCGCCCGCCGTGCAAATTGACCAGGGCCGCCTGGGATTTCTGCGCCGCCGCGTTAACCTCGTCAGGATCGATTCGGTGTGTTAGCTCCGCTTGCAGTTTCACTAAGGTTGCAGCATGTTCCGGATCGTTCGCGAGGTTTGTTTGCTCCTCCGGGTCGGTATTCAGATCGAACAGTTCCGACCCGTAGCCAACATAGTGGATGTATTTATGGGCACCCTTACGGATCATGTAGGCGGCGGTATCTGCACCGGTAGCGTGGTATTCGCTAAAAGCGACGCGGGCCGGGTCGTCAGGTTCGTTCGCAGTCTGCCGCCAGGACTGGGAGTCTGGCTTGGTTGAATTCTCTACCCCAAGAGTGGCGAGTATTGTGTTCGCCCCTTCCGCAAGGGTCACTGGTGTGTTCACCACCTTGCCTGCCGTCACGTCTGGTCCTGATAAGATCAGCGGGATCGCAGAGGCTTCTTCGTACATGTTTGATTTGCCCCATAATCGCCTCGTGCCAAGGTTTTCGCCATGGTCGGCCGTGTAGATAACCAGCGTGTTGTCACGAACGCCACTGGCGTTAAGTGCGTCCATAATTCTTTGCACGTTGGAATCCATAAAGGAGCAAAGTGCGTAGTATGATGCGATGGCGATTTTACGTGTTTCGTCAGTGAAAAACGTGTCATGGCACTGCACCTGCCGAAACTTTTCGATCCAGGGATGGAGCGGGTAGTCCAGGCTGCTGCCTTTTGGCGTTTCGAGTAGCTCATGCGGATACATGTCGTAGAAGTCCGGTGGGGCTATCAGTGGAAAGTGCGGACAGACCAGGGAGCAAAAAAGCACCCAGGGCTTATTCCGACGCTTTGGTGCTTCGTTTTTCAACCAGGCGCAGGTCTCTTCCGTGATTGATTGGTCGTAGCGGATGTAGCCAGAGTCCCCCGGGCCGATATTGGCCGCAAGTTTGCTGGTCTTGATTGGCGGGCCGAGCGGCTGCTTGACACTAGCCGACACGCTGCCGATCCCGTCAACCACATGCAACGGTAAGATCTGTTCGTCAAAGCCGGTCGGATCGGTCTCGTTGCGGTAGTGAAGCTTGCCGATCGACAGGCTTCTTAAGCCGTGCTGTTTTAGTGCGTGACCCCAGCCTTTGGTTTGACCGTCATAAGGATGCGCGTTGTCCCAGTTGCCGATCTCATTTACCGCGCGACCAGTTGCAAAGCTTGCTCGGGCTGGCACGCAGATCGGCGAATTGGTGTAGGCATTGGTAAACCGCGCACCGTTGGCGGCCAGCGCATCGATTGCCGGGGTATGAACGAAGGGATGGCCGTAGCAACCAGCGGCCTTCTGCTGATGCTCGTCTGACATTATAAAGAGAATGTTATGCGCCATCGGTGCCCTCCCAGCTTTAAAATCCCTATCTTTTTATACTAAGGCGCGCCGCCGCTCGCACGCTTGGGCAAATTATTAGTTGAACAATACTTGATAGGTTCGCTCTTGATCTATTGCCGTTATGCGCGGGCCGAAGAACGCTGGAACCACTGCTCACACCGGAGAGAACAGCCTCAATCCTTCAACGTGCGCCATTGGCGCTGCAGCTGCCTCAAGCAAATAAAGGCGGGTAAAGATTCGGTTAGGGATAATTGAGATCTAAAATTAAAAACAGCGGTGCTTAGAAGGACTTCTGTTTTTCAAAATATTGCAGACACTAATAATCCAGAAAACTTCGTAGCTTTCGACTGCGGCTCGGATGTTTTAATTTGCGCAGCGCTTTCGCCTCGATCTGACGGATGCGTTCGCGGGTAACGCTGAATTGTTGGCCGACTTCCTCTAAGGTGTGGTCGGTGTTCATGCCGATGCCAAAGCGCATGCGCAGCACCCGTTCCTCACGCGCAGTCAAGCTGGCCAGTACACGGGTTGTGGTCTCGCGCAGGTTGGCCTGGATTGCGGCGTCGGAGGGCAGGACCGCGTTCTTGTCCTCGATGAAGTCGCCCAGATGGCTGTCTTCCTCATCACCGATTGGTGTCTCAAGGCTAATTGGTTCCTTGGCGATCTTTAGTACCTTGCGCACTTTCTCTAGCGGCATGGCGAGTTTGACGGCTAATTCTTCCGGTACCGGCTCGCGTCCAATTTCGTGCAACATCTGCCGGCTAGTGCGGACCAGTTTATTGATCGTTTCGATCATATGAACGGGTATGCGGATGGTTCGCGCTTGATCGGCAATCGAACGGGTAATCGCTTGACGGATCCACCAAGTGGCGTAGGTCGAGAATTTGTAGCCGCGTCGATATTCGAACTTATCGACCGCTTTCATCAAGCCGATATTGCCTTCCTGAATTAAGTCCAGGAACTGCAGCCCTCGGTTGGTATATTTTTTGGCGATAGAGATAACGAGCCGCAAATTTGCCTCAACCATTTCCTTCTTAGCGCGGCCGGCCTCGCGCTCGCCCTGCTGAACCGTCTGGACAATGCGGCGGAACTCACTCATTGGCATGCGCGCCTCCGCGGCAATGTTGGCGACCTCGCCGCGTAGCTCCTTGATCTCGTCCTTGTGCTTCTTTGCGAACTCCTTCCAGCCCTTGGCCTTCACGCGGGAGACGGCGTTCAGCCAGTGCGGGTCCAGTTCGTGCCCGAAATAACGGTTGAGGAAATCCTCACGCTTCACGCCGCAATTGACCGAGAGGCGCATCAGCCGGCCTTCCAGCATGGTTAGCTTCTTGCTATAGGCGTAGAGCTGATAAACGAGCTGTTCGATCTTGGCGTTGTTAAGGTGGATTTGATCTATATTTTCAAGCAGTTCCTTGCGGTGCCGCTCGTGGGTGCGCTCGGTTGATTTGGAAACCGTCTCGCCCTTCTGGAGAGCTGCTAAGCGCTTGTCCTGGGCGCGGTGTAGCTTAATGTAGGTTGAGGAGATCTTCTCGAACTTTTCGAGGATGTCCGGCTTCAGTGCCTGCTCCATTGCGGCGAGGGACATCGATGCTTCTTCCTCGTCTTCCTCGTCTTCCTCGTCTTCCTCGTCTTCGGCAGCCTCAAGGGTTTCATCTCCGCCTATATCATCGGATG
>PBDC01000115.1 GCA_002717185.1 Rhodospirillaceae bacterium | reverse complement strand
TGCCGGCTCGGCCCTGAAAGGTCCTGCCGAGCGGATGCTGCGCGAGCTCGGCCACGAAGCGACGGTGGTCGGCGTCGCCCGGCTCTACCGGGACATCGCTGCCACCCTCGTGGTGGACGACGTGGATGCCGGCCTGGCCGATGCCGTCGAGGCCGAGGGCATGGCGTGTGTGGTCACCCCGACGGTGATGACCGACATTGGGGTCACCATCGACCTCTGCCGGACCATCCTCTCCTCGACTCTGTCAGTAAACCCACAAACGGAGCAGCGACGATGAGCGGCTCATTGATCATTATCCCGGTTACCGGCATTGGAGAGATCGGACCTGGCGACGACCTGGCGGCCATGATCGCCGAGGCGACACGGCGGACCGAGGAAAGCCTTCTTGACGGCGACGTGCTGGTGGTGACCCAGAAGGTGGTCTCTAAGGCCGAAGATCGTCTAGTCGACGTGGACCCCAAGGTCGGACACAAGCCGCTGGTAGAACGTGAGTCGGTCCGGATACTCCGGCGTCGAGGTGACCTGATCATCAGCGAGACCGAGCACGGGTTCGTGTGCGCCAACGCCGGTATCGACTTATCCAATGTGGAAGCCGGTCGGGCTGCTCTCCTCCCAGTTGACTCGGACCGCTCGGCTCGCAGGATCCGCGATGCTCTGATCCACCGTTTCGGCGTCGACGTAGCCGTGGTGATCAGCGACACATTCGGCCGGCCTTGGCGACGTGGAGTCACCGACGTGGCCATCGGCTGTGCCGGCCTCCGACCGGTGGTAGACCTCCGGGGCACCAACGATGCCCTGGGGCGAGAACTCCAGGTCACCGAGGTCGCCGTCGTCGATGAGATCGCCTCGGCCGCCGAACTGGTAATGGGTAAGGCCGACGGCGTGCCTGTGGCCATCGTGCGGGGGGTCGACTCGTCGTGGTTCGGCAACGGTGGGGTGGTTGCCGACGTGGTCAGGGACCCCGCTGACGACCTCTTCCGGTAGGCGCAAATCTTTCGCCAGATGCCGCTGTGGCGCCAAGTGTGGTCGCCGGAGGCGGATCAGTTGCCGTAACCGTCGGGGTGGGCCTCCTGCCAGCGCCAATGGTCGACCAACATCTCGGTCAGGCCGCGACTGGCGGTCCATCCCAGTAGCCGCTTGGCGAGGTTGGTTCCAGCCCAGATGCAGGCCACGTCACCAGGACGGCGATCCACCACCTCGTGGGCGACCGAACGTCCGAGAGCTTGTTCGGCGGCGGCGACCACCTCGAGCACGGAGTATCCTCGCCCGGTCCCCAGGTTGATCGCTCTGCACCCCGGGTGGGCGGGCAATGTATCGAGTGCTACTACGTGCCCTTCTGCTAGATCAACGACGTGGAGGTAGTCGCGCACTGGTGACCCGTCCGGGGTGTCGTAGTCGGCACCGAATACCGGAAGGCGGTCTAAGCGCCCGGCTGCCACCTGCATCAGGTGGGGCACGAGGTTGGCTGGCGCCCCGTGCGGATCGTCACCCATAGATCCCGACGGGTGGGCACCCACCGGGTTGAAGTAGCGCAGGATCATCACGTCGAGCCCCCCGACCGCCGCCACCTGCTCAAGGAACTGTTCGCCATGCAGTTTGGTCCAGCCATAGGGGTTGGTTGCTGCAGTGGGTGACTCCTCTGTAACCGGCACCTCGTCGGGCTCCCCGTAGACGGTGCACGACGACGAGAAGACCATCCGGCGCACTCCAGTGGCCTCCATTGCCTGTACTACGCCAACCAGCGACCCCATGTTGTTGGCGAAGTAGGCCAGGGGCCGTTGTACCGACTCCGATACCGACTTGAACGCCGCGAAGTGGACCACCTCATCAATGTCGTGTTCGACGATGGTGCGGGACACCAGGTCAACGTCGGCAGCGTCGCCCTGCACAAAGGGCAAATTGCTTCCCGTCAGGGCCCGCATGGCTTCCACGGCCCTTTCCGAGGAGTTTGACAGGTTGTCGAGTACGACTATCCGTCGACCAGCATCGTGCAGGGCCACCACGGTGTGGCTACCGATGTATCCGGCGCCACCGGTTACCAGCACCGCCACCGGTCAACCCTTCCTCGAGAATCGCTCGTCAGATGGGCCATCGGGGAGGCGGATCCCATCCAGTTTCGCATCAGCAGGAGCCACTGCTGCTCGCCCGACAATGCTTAGACCGGTGACCACCGCCCGCTTGCCCACCCGAGCACCTGGACCCAAGACCGAGTCACGGACTGTCGCCCCGGCCTCCACCGCGGCTCCCTCCATGAGGACAGCGTCACACACCCGTGCACCGGAAGCGACCGAGGCCCCTGGAAGGAGCACGGATCGCTCCACCTCGGCGTCGGCGGCCACCATCGCCGTGCGGGAAACTGGGTCCATCAGTGCGCGGGTTCCGTCGATGAGGTCCAACTGGGCCTTGAGGTAGGTCTCCGGGGTACCGGTGTCCAACCAGTAGGAGGCCGAGCAAAGTGCCCGCAGGCTTCCCTCGGCGGCCAGAGACGGGAAGACTTCACGTTCGATGGACACCCGTCGACCGCCTTCGATTCGATCCAAAATCGAGGGCTCCAGCACGTACGTCCCCGCGTTCACCCATCGGGAGGGGGCCTCGCCGGGCAATGGCTTTTCCACGAAGCCCCGCACTAGACCGGAGACCCCAGCCACCGGCTCGCCGGGAACCTCCCCGTCGGGTTCGCGATCAGGTACAAGGTCAACCACGCCGTAGTGCGACGGATCGTCCACCTCGGTTAGGGCGATAGTCCCCGTCGCTCCCGCCGTCCGGTGACGGTCGACCATGGCCGAAACGTCGAGGTCGGTCAGGACGTCACCGTTCAGAACCAGGAAGGTCTCCACGATGCCGGCGTCGACCGCCGCGAACCGAACCGCACCCGCCGTATCCAGCGGTTCGGGTTCGACCGCGTAACGAATCGGGATACCAGCGCACACACCATCCGGGTAAGCATCGATGAAAGATTCGGGTCGGAATCCCATTGACAACACCACCCGAGTCACCCCGTGGTCGCCTAAATGAGCCACGACGTGCTCAATCATGGGCCGATCTACCACCGGCAACATCTGCTTTGGAATGTCCGCGGTCAACGGACGAAGGCGGGTTCCCAGTCCCCCGACGAGGACAACGGCCTGCACGGCCCGACCGGCTAGTCCGCTGTGGTCGTCGTAGTCGCCAATGTCGGCGAGTCCGACTGCAGTAGATTCGGATCCACGGTGTCCAAGAACGACAGCCGTTCGGCACGGGGTGCCGGAGGATCGACGGACTCGGGCACCATTGCGATGGTGAACGCCTCCCGGTTCTTGAGCAGGCGCAGATTGGCCAGATCCTCGGTCAGAATCTCGGGCTCACGACTGAGGTCGTCGGCGTCGAAGCGGGCCACCTTCAACACCGCCGGCTCGCCACCGCAGTCAAACCCCTCTACCACTGTCTCGCCCGTGTCAAGCATGAACGACTGGTCATCGATGAAGCCACCGAAGGCGGCAAAGAACTCACCGAGGACGGCGTCACGACCCGATGCCAGTTTGTTGAATGGGTGGATGTGAATTAAGCCGTCGCCGTGGCTGTGAATGCCGTTGGGATCGGTCTCCAGCACGATCTTCGAGCGGAAGGTGTCACAGACGTACACGTCGTACGCCGAGTGCCAGTGGTCGCCTACCCGCGGCGCTGAGGTGGCGTCCCGGTCGGTCCGTGCCCAGAAGACCAGCAGTGCGCCGAGGACGACGACAAGGGCCACCATCACCGGAAAGCCCATTTTCCGTCGCTCCCCAATACCGCCTGAGGCTCCTGCCCGGGCGGCACGCGCAACCTTGCTCGCTGAATCTCCACGTGCCATGGGCGCTGAGGCTATCGGAGGCCCGCTTGGATCATCTGTCCGACCTGGTGGAGCGGTTCAGCGGGCTAGTTCAGTGATCAGGTCGGCATAAGTCGATGCGACCTGGCGGGGTGAGTTCCACGCCTCGGCCCACCTACGGCCAGAATTACCCATCCTGGCCCGCTCTCTCGGATCAGCGACGAGATCCTCGACGGCCCTCACAAGGGCGTCGAGATCATCAGGTGGGACAGCCACACCGGCGCCAGCCTCTCCAACCACGCGGGCCACTTCGGACCCCTCGTCGATCGAGGCGACCACCGGTCGTCCAGCCGCCAGAATTGAGTAGATCTTGGACGGGACGCTAGACGCCCCCAAGCCGGCCCGAAGCGGCACGAGGTGAAGGTCGGCGCTGGCCAGCACCTCGGACACCCGCTCCCGGGGCTGGTACTCGACGACAACCAGGTTGGATCGAGACTCAGCTGCGCGACGCATCGCATGAGCCCGTACCCCTCCCCCGTTCAGCACGTAGACGAGGTCCGGTCGGTCCCGGTGGCGGTCGGCGGCCCCAATCACAAGATCTAGTGACTGGGAGTGTCCAAGGTTCCCGGCGTACATCACCACCGTCCGGTCGCCCAGCCCATGTTCTCTGCGGTACTCCGTCATACGGACGGACGGCCGGATCGCATCCACGTCTACGAAGTTGGGAATCACCTTCACCACCGGCCTCACTATCTGATTCCCCACTGATTGCGCACCGCACCGCGTTTCTGAACCGGTCAGTTTGGCTACCACGTTGGTCGCTAGGTCTTCGGATAGGACGGTGACGGCGTCGGCCCGACGATAGGTAATCCTCTCCATCCACCGGAAGAACCGGATTGCTCGTGGAGACCGGATTGCCCCCACCTCAACGGCAACGTCAGGGAACACGTCTTGGACGTTAAACACCAACGGGCAACGGTGCCGTCGGGCTAACAGCCAGCCGGCTGCCCCGAAAGTCAGTGGTGGCGACACGGCCACGACACCGGCGAACGGCCCCCTGATGGTCAGCCCGACCAACGTGGCCAAGCCGGTCAAGCCAATGAACCCCATGGCTCGGGCCCACAGGTTTCGCTTGTTGGCAGGGAACGGGTAGACGCGAGTCACCGTCACCGCACCGCAGTATCCCCGGCGCACTAGCCGGCCACGCCAATCGCGCTCGATCCGGTGGTCCCGGTACCAGGGCAGTGAGGTGAGGACGTGAACGTCGTGGCCCTCGGCGGTCAGGCCCTCAACGATTGACGAAACCATCTCACCGGTGGGCGCCGAATCAGGCCGGAAATGCGGGGTCAGGATCAGGAGGCGCACCGTCAGATCCTCGTACCAGACCGCGAGGAGGACGACCCGGTGGCCAAGAGGAGTCGCCACGCCTGCTCCAGGGCCGCTGCCGAAACCTCCCAAGTGTGGGCCATTGCCCCGACGAGGCCCTCTTCTACCCGCTCCAGTCGATGACCGTCGTCGACAAGCAAGCGCTCCAGCCCTTCGGCCCACCGGCTCGGGCCTGCGGCAGCCGAGAGCACCGAAGCCGGCCCCACCAGTTCGGCAGCCGGCGTTCCCTCCGCCACCAGGATCGGTACTCCAGCGGCCATGGCCTCCACGACGGGAATACCGAATCCCTCATAGGTCGACGGAAATGCCATGATCGACGAGGCGGCTAGACGCTCGACCATCGCCTCAGCCGGGATCCTTCCGGTCCGCTCGATCCGATCGGCGTGTGCCCCCGCCTCGATGGCCTGGTGGACCTCGGCCTCGGCACGACCTATACCACCGGTGAGCACGAGCCTAACGGTCGGATGGCGGTCGGCCAGCAGGTGGAAGGCCTCAACGAGCAACACGTGGCGCTTGTGTGGATGGGTCACAGCTGGGTAGAGGATGGTAGGAAACCTTGGTGGCTGGGCCAACCCGGAAACAACCGCAGGTGGACTGACTCCCGATGAAACCACCACCACCCGATCGCCCGGCACCCCAAACCGATCCACAACCTGACGAGCCACAGTGTCCGACACGGTGACCACCACGTCAGCCCGACGTATGGAACGGGGAAGCGCCCGACCCAGATAGGCACGCTTGGCTACCGAGAAGTTCTCTGGGTGGTCGAGGGGCTGGAGGTCGTGGACGGTGACGGCCACGGGCGCGCTCGTCCGGATTGGAATCCTCCCACCCACGTGGTGGACAGCGTCCAGGTGACGGGTCCGTGAAGCCAGCCAGGTCGACTCGGCCAGCAGTCGGCGTCCCCGATTCCGGTTGCGCACCGGGCAGACATCGAGGTCCAGCGCGGCCGCCAGTTCTGGGTGGGCCTCAGCAGTCGCAGTACTGAGGTGGACGACCGGTCGCATGCCAGCCGGGCCGTGGGCCGCGTAGGCGAGCAGGGTACGCACTGCGTACTCCTCACTGCCGCCAACGTCACCGGGTACTAACCACAGGAGGTCGACCCCGATCAGAGACGGGCTAGCCTTTGCCGGACCGGTGCCACCACACATCAGTCGGCCACCTCGCGGTAGACCGCGATCAGGCCATCGGCGGTGTCCGACCAACGACGGGAGGCGGCCCGGATCCGACCCGCATCGGCCAGTCGAGCGGCAAGTTTCCCGTCGTCCAAAACGGCATGTAGGGCCCCAGCGATCGCCCACTTATCAGTCGGATCGACCGTCAGACCGGCGTCCCCGGCCACCTCCTCTGTAGCCGTGCCAGCCGAAGTGACTACCGGGACACCGTGGGCCATGGCCTCCAAGACGGTGAGGCCGAAACCCTCGTGCAGGCTTGGAAGACAGAAGACGTCCGCCGCCTCGTACCACGCTCGTTTCTCGACTTCCGACACCGACCCGACGACCACGGCCCGCTCTCCCAGGGGAGCCACAGTCCGGGCCACATCGATCCGCCATCCATCCGGGCCGACCAACACCAATGGCACTTCGCTCAGTGGCGCCGTCGACATGGCGGCCACTAGACGGTCAAGGTTCTTGCGTGGCTCAAGCGTGCCGACCCATAGGACGAACGGACCCTCCAATCCGTGGCGAGCCCGGAGTTGAGACGGTAGGCCTGGTTCGACGTCCGTCGGTCCGACACCAAGCGGCACGATCCGGATGCGGTCACCGTCGAAGCCAGCCTCCAAAAGATCACTGCGTGTGGCCTCGGACGGACAGACAATCCGGTCAGCCCGTCGGGCATCGCTCAGCCAACCTTCGAAAAGGCGACGACCTCGTCGCGTGGACGCCCCTGGGTGGTGACGCCAAGCCACATCATGAACCGTCGCTACCAACGGGGAGCGAGTGGCCGGCACGGCGCCACCGGAAGCATGGACCACATCGGGCGCCCAACCGGACCGCCTGACCAGCCGGTCTACGAGCGGTCGACCTAACAAGTGCCATGCCTCGTACAACAAAGAACGAGGCAACACTGAGGACACCAAAGACAGATGATCCGGACTACCGGGGCCGAACAACAGCGGCGGCAGATCGGTAGAACGGTGTCGAGCCGTGATGCCCAAGAGGTCTACGTCGTTGTGTTCATCCAACGCACGGGCCGACTCGACTGCAGCCACGGCGGTTCCACCGGGCACCCGGTGCCACGGCTGTTCCAGCAGGAACGCGACCCGCAGGCAGGTCACGGCTGACCACCGACCGTCGAGGCCCTGTTCAGGAACACGCCGACCCATCGGGCCGACGACCATCGACCGAGGTCCGTAGCTCTGCCGGCAGCCAGTTCCCGGCTCGCGCCGGTAAGACATCGATCGCCAACTCCGCTAGGCCCGTCCGGGGTTCGGATGCCGATTGTTCGGTTTCCGGACCGTCGCGCTCAGGTAAGGCGGCACGGGCCAGCGCATCCACCTCGCGGAATGCTCGGGGCACCAGCAGAAACGAGGCAAAGTCCTCACCGAGGATCAGCTCCACCTGTCCCCCGAGAGTCGGGGCGTCCACAAACTCGAACCGGGGGGTCGGCGTGATCATCTGCGCCACCAGGACTGCGGCCGCGAACCGGTCCCGGCTGGCCCGGACCGTTGTTAGGGAAACAGGCTCCCCCGATCCAACTTCGACCGGAAAGCCCTTGAGTACCAACTGGGCGTAGGCAGGCACTGACTCGTCGATCGGGCCCCGACCGTCGACGACCAGCACCGACACATCCTCGGGTCGCAGTGTGATCCCCCGAAATACGTCGAAGACCCGTCGGGCCTCCGGTTGGAGCCTGAGTACTGATGCCGTACCCACCTTGTCGTCGTAGACCGGGAGGACGTGTCGTCCTAGGTCAGAAGGGTCGAATCCGGCGAACGCGCTGCCGAGGCCCAGCAGAGTCCGAAGGGTCAGGCGATCGTCCAGCACCACCGACTGGGCCGCTGCCTCGATGAGGTCGTCGCGGACGATGATCGACCGGGCACCAGTATTGACCACCTGCTCGAGAGCCAGCGTCAAGAAGTCCTGCTGGCGCTGGTTCCTTTCCAGGTCGTTCCATACACCGACGCGCTGCCAACGGCCGTCAACGAAGAGTTCCATCTTGCGGCTGCGGACGAATGCCAACGACGCCCGACCGTTCAACGTCGTGCACCCCGCCTCGGACACGTAGAGGCCAGACGCCACATCACGGGCAGGATGGGAGAACCACACGGGCACCCCGCCGATCTCGTCCACCACGGCCTCAAACCCAAAGAAATCGATGACCACGAAGTTGTGGATCGGCACGCCGAAGTTTCTCGTAACCGTCTCGACGAGCGTCGGCGCCCCCAACTCCATGCCCCCCACCAACAGCGCTGAGGCCAGTTTCTCCTCCCGTACTGGCACACCCTGACGGTGGATCATCACATAGAGGTCTCGCGGCAACGAGACCAGCGATGCGGTACCCAAATGGGGATCGAGACGCAAGAGCATGATGGTGTCGGCGAGCGCAACCCCCGGCGTACGGTCCCGATGACCGGCTGGATCATCCTCGTCAAGCCCCACGGCACTATCGGTACCAATCAGCAGGATGTTGCGTGGAGGCGAAGGCTGGTCATCAGCAGACCCGTTGGGTCGCGCGTCGGGGACGGATTGACCGTCGGCCTCGGTGCCGTCCGCTCCAATCGGTATGTCAAGGTCGGCTAGCACACCGGCTGGGACATCGATCCGGATGATGCTGCCCACCGCCTCCTCGAAGGAGGCCAGGCGTGACGCTCCGGCAAACAGGCCGAAGGCCAGCAAGATGTTCGCTCCAATCAGAAGTCGCTGGGGCCACGTGCGCCGAAATGCAGGACCGCCCCCGAAAAGGTCCCTTGACTGGGACTGGGACGGCGCCTCGAGGGAATCAGGCCTATCTGCGGGCCTATCTGCGGGCCTATCGACAGGTCCGTCGACAGGGGCATCCGACACAACCTGCAGGTTACCAGTGGCCTTCCAGCCGTCCCGGGCGCCCACTATCCGTCATGGTGGCGACCTAGCCTGCGGCCGATGGCCGAAACGACCCCCGCCCCCACTCACTCACCCTCCGGCACCGCAGTGGGTGTGAGTTGGGTCAATGGGCGCCTGTTGGCTCCTGGTGAAGCGGCAGTGCGGGCCGATGACCACGCCGTGGTGGTTGGCGACGGCGTGTTCGAGACCACCAAGGTCATTAATGGTGTCCCCTTCGCCCTTGGTCGGCACCTCCGGCGCCTTGGTCGCTCCGCTAGGGGGCTAGGCCTGAACGAGGCGAGCGAGGGGCAGATCCGATCGGCAGTTGACGAGGTCCTGACCGCAGACCCGGAAGCTGGCCTGCTGAGGATCACCTGGTCGAGCGGTGCTGGGCCCCTCGGGTCAGGTCGGGGCGACGGCCCGGGCACGCTGATTGTTGCCACCTCGGGGGGCAATACCTGGCCCGATGCCGAACGGGTCCACCTGGTTCCCTGGGCTCGGAACGAACACGGTGCTCTATCGGGTCTGAAAACGACCTCATATGCCGAGAACGCCATGGCGCTAGCTGCCGCCAGACGGGTCGGCTGCACCGAAGCACTGTTCTGCAACACCGCCGGGATGCTGTGTGAGGGGACGGGGACCAACGTGTTCCTAGTCATCGGCGGACGGATGGTGACCCCCCCGTTGTCCTCAGGCTGCCTTTCCGGAATCACCCGTGAGCTGATCATTGAGTTGGCCGAGCGGAAGGACTCTGGAGGGCCCGACGGTGATGTGGAAGTCCGGGACATCGACCCCAGAGAACTTCTGACCGCCGACGAAGCTTTCCTCACCTCGGCGACCCGCAACGTGAGCGCCATCTCGGAGATCACTGGCGAGTTCAAGACGACTTTCGAGACACCACCAGGCCCGGTGACCTCCCGGATAGCCGCTGCGTTCGACGAGCTTGAGGCAAGTACCCCCGACCCTTGACCGGCTGGCAAGCGCCAACCAACCGGACCCACCCATTCAGTCGACCTGCAGGTGCACCACGTCAGCAGCCAGAACCTCCACGGTCGAACCGTCGGCCATCTCTACCACCAATGCCCCGTCGAGCCCAACGTCCACCGCCGTGCCCACCACGTCCTCGCCAAGGCCCTCAGCTCGTACCGTTCGGCCCACGGTGGCCGAGCTCGCCAGATGCGCCTCACGGAGCCTCGCCAGCCCATCCGGGCCGTCCATGTCTGAAATGCGCCCTTCAAAGGTCTCCAGAACATGGACTAGCAAATCCGCCGGGTCGATCGTCAAGCCGAAACCTGCTAGAGACACGGCACCCGGTGGGGCCTCGTCACAAGGTCCGGGCCAACCCACGTTGACTCCCATACCCACCACCACAGCCGGGCCACTCCCTGAGCGCCCGCCCACCAGTTCGGCGAGGATGCCCGCCAACTTGCCAGCTGGGCGACCAGTCTTACGATCGACCAGGACCACGTCATTGGGCCACTTGATTGCCGGTACCTGACTGGACCCGACGAGGGGGTCCAGCACCTCAACCAACGAAACGGCCAAGCACGAGGTGGTCAGCGACAGGCGCTCGGCGGGCCAACCTAAGTGGAGTAGCACCGAGAAAAGCAGGTTCACACCCGGTGGGGCATCCCAGCGGCGGTCCAACCTCCCCCGCCCAGCGGTCTGGTGACCGGCCTGCAATACCAGACCGTCCAGCACTTCGAGGTCGCCACCCGCTATCCGATCTGCCAAGTCAGCATTGGTCGAACCGGTCTCGACGACTGTCTCGATCCGGAACCTGGAATGGTTCCCGGAACCTCCAAAGTTGCCGTGTGACCGATGATCTCCCTCGTGGGGGTGCGCGGAGCCTCCCATCCGGGCGATGATAGAGAAGTGTTCGCCAAGGTACTGATCGCAAACCGCGGGGAGATCGCCGTTCGGGTCATCCGGGCGTGCCGGGAAATGGGCGTGGCCACGGTGGCCTTTTACTCCGATCTCGACCGTGACGCCCTCCACACCCGCCTGGCCGATGAGGCCTACGCCCTCGGGGGCAAGGCGGCCACCGAGAGCTACCTCAATGCCGAGGCCATCCTCTCAGTCATCGACCGGAGCGGCGCCGACGCCGTCCACCCGGGGTACGGCTTCTTCTCGGAAAACGCCGACTTCGCGCGGGCGGTGACCGATCGGGGGGTGGCCTTCATCGGTCCGCCCCCGGAGGCCATCGAAGTCATGGGCGACAAGATCAGTGCCCGGCTAGCCGCCGAACAGGTGGGCGTACACGGCGTGCCTGGTACCACCGAGTTCATTACCGACCCCGATCAGGTCCGGGCCTTCGGTGCAGAACACGGGTATCCAGTCGCCATCAAAGCCGCCTACGGCGGCGGCGGGCGCGGCATGAAGGTGGTGACCGACGAGACCACCATTGAGGACGCCATTGAGTCAGCCAAGCGCGAGGCCATGTCCTATTTCGCACGCGACGAGATCTACATGGAGAGATACCTCACCGCCCCCCGCCACGTCGAAATCCAGGTGCTCGCCGATGCCTACGGCAATGCCGTGTACCTGGGCGAGCGTGACTGCTCGGCCCAGCGTCGCCACCAGAAACTCATAGAGGAGGCACCGGCCCCTGACCTCCCCGATGAGGTCCGCACCTCCATGGGCGAGGCAGCTGTGGCTGTGGCTCTGGGCTGTGGTTATACCAACGCTGGCACCGTTGAGTTCCTCTATGAGGACGGCGTGTTCCACTACCTCGAGATGAACACCCGCCTGCAGGTTGAACACCCGGTGACCGAGTTGGTGACCGGCCTCGACCTTGTCGAGCAGCAACTCCTGATCGCCTCGGGGGAGCCGCTGGACTTCACCCAAGATGATGTGACGATCTCCGGCCACGCCATCGAAGTGCGGATCAACGCCGAGGACCCCTCCGGCGGGGCTTTCCTACCAAGCCCGGGACGAATCGACTCTCTGCGAGTACCTGACGGGTTCGGTATCAGATTCGATGGCGGCTACGAGGCAGGCGACGAGATCAGCCAGTACTACGACAACCTGGTCGGCAAGCTGGTGATCTGGGGCCGGGACCGTGAGGTGGCTATCCGTCGCACCCTGCGGGCTTTGGCTGACTTCGAGATCCGTGGAGTAGCTACCACCATCCCGGCTGACATCGCGATCCTGGAACACCCCGACTTCGCTGCAGTCACCCACTCCACCAAGTGGGTTGAGGAGACTCTGGATCTTTCCACCGTGTCCTCCGCTGTCCAACCATCGACTACCGGAGACAATGAAACACCAACGACTCGGCGCGACATCTCTGTGGAGGTCGACGGCCGCCGGTTCGCCGTCAGCATGTGGATTCCGGAGGCCGCCCCGCCGGCCGGTCCATCTCCCCGGACTCGGGCCAAGCGGTCCGGTATGGGCACTAGCGGTTCGGGAACCGGTCGGGTGGTGGTCCCGATGCAAGGCACCATCGTGAAGGTACTGGTGGCCGTGGGCGACAACGTGGACGCCGGTGACACGGTCTGCGTTTTAGAAGCCATGAAAATGGAGAACAACGTGGCCGCCGACAGGGCTGGCACGGTGTCCGAGGTACTCGTCGAACCCGGCGACTCAGTAGGCGCCGGCGACATGGTGGTGGTGGTCGAGTAGGACCCGATCTGGAAGCGGGGTGGCGGGTCGTCAGCCCGGCTACTCGGCAGCGTCAACTAGTGCCTTGGCAAGCGTCGAGTGCACGATCAGGCTAACCATGCCCGCTTTGGTCGGCTCATAGGCTAAGTGGGTGAGAATCCTCCGACGCCTTAGCCGACGACTCGGGATCCGCTCACGTACCCTGTCCAGCGCCTGGGCTCTACTGCGAACCGGTGATGTCAGAGGCATCTTCCGGCGAAGCTTCCGGCGACTGGCGAAGCTCCGTCCGACGCCGTCAATAGACCACGCAGAGTGGCGACGTCGGCACGTGGACCTGACGGACGAGGACCGGCAGCACATCCGTGGGCGGCGATTCGATGTTCGCTTCGAGGTGCGGATCGACGGTGATCTTGACCACCCGGGAATTTCAGCGACACTCGCCTCATTGGAGGCCCAGTTGCATGAGGGCTGGACACTTGAGTTCCCGCTACCAGAGGACGGAACCCACTGGATTGTCTTGCTCGAACCTGGGGTGGTTCTTCATGAGGCCGCTCTGTGGACGCTCGCTGCGGCAATCTCCACAACCCCAGGCCTGCTGCTTACCTACACTGACCACGACCACCTCGACAAGGCCGGGCTACCGACGGACCCGTGGTTTCTGCCCGGTTGGAACCCCGAACTCTTCTCAGGAATCGGTTGCCTCAGCGCTCTCGTAGCCCGCCACCCAGATGTCAAGACTCGAGGCATCCCCGACCTCGACCCACAGGACGTCCTCCACCTACCGTTTCTCCTGGCCAGCCGGCCCGGACCTCCTCCGGACCCCCCTCCCACTTCCAGTCACCGGAGCCTGGACCATTCGTCGGTCGTTGGTCGGGTCTCTGTCCTCATCCCTACTCGGGACCAGGGACGCCTACTGGGAGTCTGCCTGTCCAGTATCCGGCGACTCACCACCTATCCGGACGTCGAGTTGGTCGTGATTGACCATGAGACCACTGAAGATCGGGCACGGCAGGTGCTCGACGACCTCGCCAACGACCCAGCAGCCGTAGTCCTTGAGCACCGCGGACCCTTCAACTTCGCCACCCTGTTGAACCGAGCCGCTGAAGCCGCCTCAGGCGACATCTTGGTGCTTCTCAACAACGACACGGAGGTGGTGTCACCGGAGTGGCTGGACTACATGTGCCACCACTTCAATCGGCCTGAGGTCGGCATCGTCGGAGCATTGCTCCTTTTCGGGAACGACACCATCCAACATGCCGGTGTCCATCCAGGGCTGGGCGGACTCATGGGACACGGCCACAAGCACCTGCTAAGCGACGACCCCGGCCACCTCGGGCGGCTCCGGGTTCCCCACCGCGTTGCTGCTGTGACCGGCGCGTGTCTAGCCATACGCGCAGAGGACTGGCGGGCCTTTGGCGGGCTCGACGAGGAACTCGCCGTGGCATACAACGACGTTGACCTCTGCCTCAAAGCCCGGGAGTCTGGTCTGGCAGTGCTCCTCGAACCCCGTGCCGTCCTCCGCCACCACGAGTCAATCTCGCGGGGCTATGACGATGACCCCGTCCGGCGCGCTCGTCTCCAAACCGAGGTCGATCGGATGAAGCGACGGTGGGGCGACCGGCTCAATGCGGACCCCGCCTACAACCCCAACTTGTCCTTCTCTGAACCCGGCTTCACCCCGGCCTCACCACCGAGGTGTGCCCCACCCTGGCGCCTCGACCCATCTGGCTGAGAGGTGCCTGATCATTCGGCCAGGCTCACTAGGCACCGGCCCGCTACCAGCACATCGACGTTTCCATCGGCGAGGCTCCGGAGCGCATCTTGGGGTGAAAGCACAATCGGTTCCTCATGATGGTTGAAACTGGTGTTGATGATCGCCGGGTTGCCAGTTGAAGATGCGTAGGCCTGGATGACGTCGTAATACCTCGGGTTGTGGTTTCGGACGACGACCTGCGGTCGTGCAGTCCCGTCTACGTGGACCACTGCCGGACACCTCTCGGCCAGGAGTTGCGTGCAGTCGTAGCACATCGTCATAAACCGGCTGGCGGCATGCTGCGGCTCCCAGCCAACGAAGCACTCCCCGGCGAGCGCCTCGGTCGTCGCTGGGGCAAATGGCATGAACTCGGTCCTGTCCAGACGACGATTCAGCGAGTCGTTGATTCCCTGATCGGTCGCCGATGCGAGAATGGATCGCGCCCCGAGTGCCCTGGGTCCGACCTCCATCCTCTGCTGGAACCAGCCGACGATGGTCCCCTTGGCGATCAAGTCGGCTACAACGGGAGCGACCTCAGCCTCATCGAGGAGACGGTAGGGCAACCCGGACTCCACGACCACCGCCTCGATTGCCTCGTCGCTAAAACCCGGCCCCATGTACGCGGTCTCCATGGCGACCCGTCGACCCCCGGTCTCCTCGGAGCCCTCCAGTTCGACCGCCATAGCGGCGCCCAAGCCGAGGCCACCGTCACCCATATGGGGAAAGACGTATACCTCGTTGACCTCGTCGACCTCCCTGAGCTTCTGGTTTAGTCGCACGTTGCCCATGCACCCTCCAGCGAGGCAGAGGTTCGTCGACTCAATTCCCAGACGCTCGATGTTGGCCTCAAGGAAGCCGATCAGGCTGTCCTCCAGAAGCGTCTGGACCGCGTGGGCGACGTCCTCGCGGCGGTGCCCGTCCAAGCCGGCCTCGAGTTCGGGGAGACGGGCGGTGACGAACGGCGCGTACGACGGTCCGATGGCCGATCGGAGGCGCCCGGACTCGACATCGAAGCCGTAGCCAGACTCGAGCAGGCCACGGGCCCCTGACGGCACCCCGTAGGCGGCCAAGCCAGTGACCTTCCCCTCGTGTCGGTCCGGTACGAAGCCCATCCAGGCAGTGATAAACCCGTAGAGGGCACCTGGACTGACCAGTTCGGTGGCCATGTCCAACAACTTCAACCCTGTGCGCGTCCCGTGCCAGAGGGTGACCGCCCGACCGTCTCCGCGGCCGTCTGCGGTAAGGACAAGCGCCTCGTCAAAACCCGATGGACTCCAAGCTGACACAGCGTGGGTGTAGTGGTGGTCGAAGAACCGGATCCGATCGCTCCCGACCCCCCGTGCCGCCAACTCCCCGACTAACTCGTCTCGGAACTCCGCATCTCGGCTTTTTGAGACGGCCAGCCGTTGGCTGACCATCTTCTCGGTCCTCTCCGGATCGGACGACTCTGCCACCTGGCGCTCAGCCTCCTCCAACAGACGAGGCATCGTCTCCGACGGGTGTGCGCCCTTCCAGCAGCCCGAGGCCACCAGATCGATTCCGTCGAGTTCTAGGCCTCCTGTGGCCAGCACGTAGCCGATGGAGCGCTCGGGAAAACATCGGTCGAGCTTGATCCTTGAGAATCGTTCCTCGTTGGCCGCCGCCACCACCACGCCGTCTACCAGAAGGGCAGCGCCGGAGTCCCAGGCGTTAGCTATACCCAGGACCTTCACTTCGGTCCACCGTCTCCCAGTTCGGGTCGGCAGAACTTCACATAGAAGGTCTTGGGGACTCGATCGAGGCGGTAGAGCAACCAGAACAGGGGTCGGAGTCGTCGGAAGGTCGACTGGTAGGTCGGATAGTCGGTGTGGTGGCGGTGCGGAGCGTCCATCAACTCCACCCAGCGGTCCTCCGAGTAGCCGAGCCTCTTTTTGACCATGGCGAGGAGTTCTGGATCGATGACCGGGTCCACCTCATACTCGGCTTGTGCCTCCTCTCGGGTCAACTGTTTCGATCGGACCCGTCCCGAGAGCTCGTTGATCCGCTGGTCGAGGCCGAACCGGCGAGGCAGGAAGTACGAGTGGTAGAACGCAGTGAAGCGATTCTCCAGGTGGTGTCCGCCGTACCACTCCCAGCCGTACTCCTCAGTCAGGAACGCCTTCGTGGCCTCCTTGTGGTAGTCAAGATGGTAGAGCGGTCGATGCCGCCGGATCCCTGACAGCGCGGCCCACTTCACGAACTTTCCGA
Organism: Rhodospirillaceae bacterium; assembly: GCA_002717185.1. Next base: position 13,399 of record PBDC01000115.1, on the reverse strand, counting down.
ACGGCATGTTGGGAAAGGTCCGCATCGGCATCGTTCCAAACCGACGATGGACCTCCCGGACGTAACGGCCGTCCATGTAGAGCCAACCGAGCGGCGAGACCCCTTCCGTCCGGAAGGAGTGCCCTTCGACGATGTGACGGATCCCATGTTTCTCGGCAGCCCGGTAGAGGACGCCCATGAAGCCGATGTCGGTCGGTGCCTCTATGTCGCGGACACCCGACTCGATGAACGCGCGGTAGATGTCATCGTATTCATGGTTGTCGACGACGAATGTCTCGAGGGGAACGTCCAACTGGTCGAGGACCGTGTAGATGTTGTTCGTGGCGATCGGACTGTTCCACGTGTTGTCAAAGTGGACGGCGAGCGGTCTCACACCACGACGAACCATCTCGTGGGCAAGAAACGACGAGTCACAGCCACCGCTCACTCCGAGGATGCAGTCGAACTGCTTGCCCCGACCGCCGGCCTTCATCTCGTCAACCAGCGCCTGGAGCCGCTCCTCGCCCTCCGGCCCCACCGGATACTGGGCGTCCATCTGGTCGTGAAGGGCGCAGTAAGAGCATGACCCGTCGGACCGGAAGGAGACCCCCGGGATGGCCTCGTCGTAGAGGCACCGCTCGCACCCCCGCGGGACCCCAGCCACAAGCTGGTCCGCCATCGACTCAGGGGTAGCGCCTCGCCCTACGCCTCGGCCCATGCCCCATCCTCCCGCATCAGAATCTTCTCGATCTGCCGCCTTGGCGGATAGTTGATCAACACGCCCCGATCGGGTCCTTGGAAGACAAAGAGAGTACCAGCGGCCACTGCCGAGGCCCCGGCTTCAAGTACCGGTCCCCCGAGCTCAGCCCGACGCCCCCCGCCGCCATGGCCGATGACCGGGACGTCCACGACCTCCGCCACTTCCGAGATCAACTCCAGATCGAATCCGACTCCCGTGCCTTCGCGGTCGACCGAGGTAACGAGCACCTCCCCGACGCCGAGCTCGACAGCGCGCCGCGCCCAGTTGGCCGGCGAGTCCGACACCACCTCCCGGTTCCCCTTCACCACGACTTCAAAACCTCCGTCAAGCCGCCGGACGTCGATGGAGGCCACGACTGCCTGACTCCCGAATCGGGCGGCTGCCTCCTCCACAACTGCAGGATCCTCGGCGAGGAGGGTGTTCACCACGGCCTTCTCGTAGCCGGCGTGGTAGAGCTCAGAGAACTGGTCGACCTCCGTGAGCCCGCCTCCATAGGCCAACGGGATGAAGCACTCCTCGGCGTACTTCCGCAGCATCTGGAAACACGGCGTGTTCCTGGTGTGGGCGGCAACAATGTCAAGAATGATGATCTCGTCAACCACGAACTCGTTGAAGATGCTCAAGACGTTGATGGGATCGCCCACGTAGACCGGGTCCTCGAAGGCCCTGGTCTTGACGAACTGCTGGTTCTCGAGGAGCAGCACCGGGATGACGCGTGGTTCTACGAGCATGGTTCCATCTGCAGGAAGTTGGCGAGCAGCGCCTTCCCGAACCGGTGGCTCTTCTCGGGGTGGAACTGCACGCCCATCACGCTTCCACGGGCCACCGCCGATACGAACAACGCACCGTGGGCCGATCGCCCAATCACGTCCCCCGGATCGGCCGGATTCGAGGCGTACGAGTGAACGAAGTAGTAGCGCGACTCCTCGTCCATGCCGTCGAATAAAGGATGGTCGCCCTCTGCGCGGACCCGAGACCAGCCCATGTGGGGAATGCGCACTCGCCCGTACTCTGAATCGGTGGCCAGCCGCCTCACCATGCCCGGGACGAGGCCGAGACCCTGACGGGTACCCTCCTCACTCCCATCGTGGAGGAGCTGCATACCCAGGCAGATGCCGAGGATCGGCCGACCCGACGAAGCAACGTCCTTGAGGGCCTGATCTAGCCCAGCTTCGACGAGGGCCTCCATACCGAGGTCGAATGCCCCTACGCCCGGAAGGAGCACCCGGTGGGCTGTCCTCACCTCCGCCGGGTCGTCACTTACCGTGACCACGGCACCGAGACGGCCACACATGTTCACAACCGAACCCACATTTGCCAGACCCGTCGAAATCACTAGGAGCGACTTCGCAGTATCGCCCTCTGCACTTGGCACCATCGTCACGCCAGATCCGAATAGATGAACTGAACATCCTCTCCGTCACCCTCCACCCGACCCACGGGTCGGGCAGGACTTCCCACCGCGATCGTCCGGTCGGGAAGATCCCTGTTCACGAAACTGTTGGAGCCAACCACGCACCGAGACCCGATTGTCACTCCGGGAAGCACCACGGCCTGACTACCGAGATACGTCCCGCTCCCAATCGTCACCGGGCCGGTCAGGATGGGGGCAACCCCCATCGAGACGCATCGCCGGGCAGTGTCATGCGTGTAGATATGGACGCCGGCTGAAATATCGCAGTGGTCGCCGATAGACAAACGGTCTCCAGAACCGTCCAGCATCACGAACGGGCCGACCCAGACCTGGCGCCCAACCTGAACCTGGCCGAGCACGTGCACGGAGTCGAAGAGGCTCGAGCCCTCACCGAAGCCGAGGACGCGTGCTCGCTCCCACCGGTCGAACAGAGCCTCGGGGAACGGAACGCTGCGATTCCATTCCTTTCTGGTAGCAGCATCCGACTCGTTCCTCAGCAGTCTGAGATCCTGGTGGAGTTCACTCATCGCTGCACCTCACCCTCCTCGGTCTGCCACGACGGCACTGCTCCGACATCATGCCAGCCCAATCTCCCCTAGCATGCGCTCGCATCGTCTGGCCACCACACCCCGGTCATGGTGTTTCAACACCCAATCTCGAGACGCGCGACCCAAGGCCGCCCGCCGGTCAGGATCGGCGAGATCGAGAAGTGCAGATCGAACGGCCTCGGCATCAGGTGTCTGCACGAAGGGGTGCCCCCCGGGGTACTCAGACTCCATCACCTCGGGCTCGAGGTAGTTGAGGACCGGACGACCGGAGGAGGCACCCTCGAGTGCCGCCAGCCCGAACCACCCCCCGAAGTCGTCCGACGAGATGTCGGAGGACCGGTAGACCTCGGCGACCTCCCGCCAACTGAACTCGACACCGGTTCCCGTTCCTAGCCAGTCGACCCTGTTCGTAATGCCTAGTTCGCCGAGAAGCCTGCGAGCGAGGTCCTCGTCTAGGGAACCCTCCCGCTCTACGAGCAGAAGTCTCCCGTCGAAACCGCTTTCCACAGCCAAGGCGAAGCCGTGGAGGAGTAGGTCGTTTCGCTTCCAGCCACCCGTCTCGATGATGAATGGATCGGGGGAAAACATGAGGCGAGCCGGATGGAAGACGGTGACCGAAGAGGCGGTACTCACCGTCGAAGCCCCCGGTCGAAAGAGATCCGTGTCGATGGCTTGGGGAAGGCAGTCGCCCAACGAAACTCCAAGACGTTTGGTCGCCGATCGGAACGGCGTAAAGGCTGGCCCCCAGATGCTCGTGGCACCACGGATTCCGCGCCGTTGTCGAATCCCTATGAGCGTGTCCACCACATCAGCACGACCACGTCTACGAGTCGACCGGGCGCGGATCGGAAACGGTGCGTGGGTCAGGTCCCATCCTGCGGGGAAGAAGACGTAGGGGGTCCCCGACCGCTCGGCGAAGATCGGACCAAGGTCGGTCACGATGGCTACATCGTGGTCGGCCAAGCGGCGGGTGATCTCAGCATCGCCGGGACGGAAGATCTCCCGACGCCCGACCCAGGGCGCGGACGTGGCGAAGGTCGGATCACCAAGCAACGGCTCGTCGCGCAGGCAAGTAGGAATCGTCTCCGAGTCGAGGAAGAGATGCACCTCGTGTTCAGTGTGTTCGCGGAGCCCTGCCGCCAGCTGGAACATGAAGTGGCCGTAGAGCGCGATCCTCATCGGACTAGCCCCATCTCGGACAATGTCACCTCTGCCCACCGGGCCACGACTGATCGGTCGTGGTGCCTCAGGACCCACTGGCGGGAAGCCACGCCGAGCCGCCGCCGATGATCGACATCGCCAATCATCCGGATCGCCTCAGCGACCTCAGCGGCCGAGGATGCCTGCAAGAACGGGTGTCCATCGGGGTACATCGCCTTCATGGTGTCGGGCTCGACATGGTTGAGGACTGGACGGCCACAGGCGGCTCCCTCGATCGCCACCAGCCCGAACCAGCCACCGAACTCGTCGGCCACAAGGTCGGCTGACCGGTACAGATCAGCCAACTCGGCCCAAGTGAAGCCCTCAGGGCGTCCAGCATCCAACCACTCCACGTGTTCAGTCAGGCCGAGGGCCTCTAGTCGCCGGACCGCCTCGTCCTCATCGGGCGAACTGGCCCGTCGTAGGAGTCTTAGACGCACGTCGGCACCGGCGGCCACGGCGTCCGCCATGCCCTCGAAGAGGACCTGGTTTCGCTTGCACTGGCCGGTCTCAACGAGGAAGCGATCCTCTGACATCATCATTCGCGAGGGGTGGAAGATCACGATCCTCTCGGAGGCCTCTGATTCATCGCATAGCCGTTCCGGGCCCCGTTGCGGAGAGAAGAGATCCGTGTCCACCGGCTGCGGAAGGTTGTGGGTGAGTGGGCGTCCGAGGCGGTCCGCAGCCGTCGCGAAGGGCGCAAACGGTGCACCCCAGAGTCCCGCCGCTGCCCTGATACCCGCCCTCATCCTCACGGCAACCACCATCGCTGAGAGGTCCCCGATCCCGCGTCGTCGGCTGGACCGCGACCGGAGCGGAAATGGTCCACAGGTCAAGTCCCAGCCAGAGGGGATGAACACATACGGGATTCCTGAGTGGCGAGCGAAGACGGGCCCAAGCTCGGTGACCAGCGCTAGGTCGTAATCGGCCATCCGGCTGGCGATCGCCGATACTGACGGTCGCAGTATGGACCGCCCAGAGACCCAGGGTCCGATCTCGACGAAATCTGGATCATCGAGCATCGCCTCCGACCGAAGCGACCGAGGAAGCGTCTCTTGATCGAGGAACAGACGAACGTCGTTTGCCGGGTTCTCCCGCAATCCAACCGCCAACTCGAACATGTATGGACCGAAAAGCGCAACCCTCATCCGGTTCCCAAGATCTGCAGCAGGGCTCCCACGACCCTGTCCACCTGCTCGATAGGCATCCTCGGCACCAACGGGAGGGTGAGGGTTTGCCCAGCGAACCGAGCCGAGTTTGGGAGATCGCCGTCCACGTAGCCCCATCGGGCATAGGCGGAATGCTGGTGGCACGCATACGTGCCGATCGTGGTTCCGATCCCCTCGTCGGCCATGTCCAAGATGACCTTGTCGCGGTCGACCTCGTCATCGAGAACGACGACATAGGACTGGTAGGACCACTTTGTGCCGCTGGCCGGGCGGGGAACCGCAAGGCCATTAACCCCGGTCAGCCTCTCGTCGTAGCGAGCGGCCGTCTCCCGGCGGTCGGCGAGGATCTCCTCCAGTCGCCGGACCTGCGACAGGCCGATCACCGCCGGAACCTCGCCCAGACGGTAATTGAAGCCCGGCTCCACGAACGAAAGGGCCGGACCGCCGGCCCTGATCGACCCGTGGTTCCGCAGCGTCCGGAGACGTTCGGCCAACTCGAGATCCGATGTCGTCACCATCCCACCCTCGCCACAGGTCACAACCTTCCGCGGATGGAAACTGAAACAAGCCATTAGCCCGTGGGCGCCGCACCTAGTGTCGTCCCGCTCGCCGCCAAGAGAACAGGCTGCGTCCACAACCACGCTCGCTCCCACCTCCTCGGCGATCCTCTCTATCGCGGAATAATCGGCCGGTTGACCGAATGGATCCACTGGCATCACCACCTTGGTGCGGTCCGAGACGAGTCTTCGTAGACACTCCGGGTCCATCGAAAGATCGTTCGGCGACGAGTCGACGAAGACCGGCGCGGCGCCAGTCTGGATCACCACGTTGGCCGTCGCCGGGAAGGTGAAGTCGGACAGCAGGACCTCGTCCCCTGGGCCCACGCCCAACGCTGCCAGCGCCAGGTGGAGCGCAGTAGTCGCAGAGGTGGTAGCCACCGCCTCCTCCACACCCACGAAGTCGGCCACCGCCCGCTCAAAATCGACCCCGTAGGGGCCCGAGGTCAGCTGGCCGGACGCGAAGACGGCTCGAAGGTCGGCCTCCACCTCATCGAAGTCGACGTCCGGAACGATGATCGGAAGGTCAACCATGCTCACGTGGCATCCACTGCACCCAAACGTTTCTGGATGCTCCAAACCAGATCCAGTGTTGCGAGGGCCTGTCGACCACCGATCTCGCACGGATGGTCACCGCGCACGGCACCCACAAAGTGCTCAAGTTCCGCCACTAGCGGCTCAGATCGTCGGACGAATCCCCGCCGGGTCTCCACGTCAAGTACGTACCTCCCGTCGAAACCCTCGTCGCCAACTCCACCAATCCTTCCCTGGCGGAAAATCAGAAGTTCTTGGCTCGGGTAGTCGACGGTCAGGAAGCGGTCGGCAGTGGTCACCTCAAGTTGTCGGACCTGGGTCTGGGTGATCCGGCTTCCCGTGAGCGACGCCAAGCGGTTCCCTTCGAACCGTAGGAGGGCAGTCACGTGATCCGAGCCGTTCGGGCCGTCCACTCCACGGGCCTCCACCTCCACCACGTCGGGACCCATCAAGTAGAGGACGACGTCGATGTCATGGACCATCAGGTCCATCACCACGTCAATATCACTGACCCTGGAACTCACCGCGCTCATGCGCCGGGCATTGGCCACCAACACCCTCTCGCCCTCCAGCAACTCCCGAAGCTGGCGGACCGCCGGATTGAACCTCTCGACGTGGCCTACCTGCAGAACAACCCCGGCGTTCTCGGCCGCGTCAATCAACACGTGCGCCTCGTCGCCAGTGAGGGCTAGGGGCTTCTCGATCAGGCAATGAACTCCGCGCTCCATTAGCGCTAGGCCCACCGGGAGGTGGAGTGCCGTCGGGACGGCGACCACCGCCGCATCCACCTCGGGCAGGTCGTCGATCGATGCCAAAGCCCGGGATCCGTGAACTGCCGCAGCAGTTCGATTCTCCTCGTTCGGGTCGACGACGGCTACCAGGTCGACGTCCTTTAGCGAGGCTAGGCACCGGACGTGATTCCGTCCCATATGCCCAACGCCGATCACCGCGCACCGCACCGGATCACCCATCCTCTAGCCCATGCCTCGAACTATCTCCGCTCTGGCGGACGATCCGCCCCGGATTCCCCACCACGAGCGCGCCCGGGGGCACGTCGACCAGCACCACCGAGCCAGCGCCGATTATCGCACCCGCACCGATCACCACCCCACACACGATCGTCGAGTTGGCCCCGATCGATGCGCCATCCTCCACCACCGTGGACGTCACCTCCCAGTCACCGACAGCCCGAGGGTGAAGATCGTTGGTGAAGGTGACAGAGGGCCCGACGAACACCTCGTCGCCGAGGGTCACCCCGTGGTACAGGTTGACGCCATTTTGGACCTTGCATCGAGCGCCAATAACCACTCCATGGTCGACGTAGCACCCCTGCCCGATCGTCGTCCCGGAGCCGATCCGGGCTCCCTCCCGAACCTTCGTCCAGTCCCACACTTGGCAGCCTGGACCGAGTTCTGCGTCCGGGGAGACCTCGGCGCGGAGATCGACGTAGGTCGGATCGGGATCGATGCTCATGATCGTTGCCTTGGCCTCAACTCGGATCGATGACCTTGCGAATGGCCGAGACCACCTGGTCCTGCTCAGCTTCTCCGAGATATGCGTGCATCGGAAGGCTAACTACCCGCTTTGAGATCCGCTCAGCGACTCTAACCCCACCTGGAACCACTGGATTAGAGCGGTAAGCGAACGCCTCATGTAGGGGCTGTTGGTAGAAGACAGCGGTCGGAACCCCGGCCTGGAGCAGCCCGTCACGGACCCTCTCTCGATCGTCGACCTGCACGGTGTACTGCGCCCATACCGACCGACAATCGGCTGCGACGGCCGGCGTCTCGAGCAGATCGCTAAGAGCAGTGGAATAGCGATCGGCTATTTCCTGTCGACGTTCCACCTCACTACCGAACACCTCGAGTTTGACGAGCAGGATCGCGGCTTGAAGGGTGTCAAGACGGCCGGTCAGGCCAACTCGAACGTGTTCGTCCCGCTCGTCGCCGTAACCATGAGCACTCACCGACCGCATGGTGTTGGCGAGTTCCTCGTCATCGCAGAAGATCGCCCCTCCATCTCCGTAGCCACCGAGAGGCTTGGCCGGGTAAAAGGACGTCGTGGCCGCCACACCCTCGGCCAAACTGCTCCGCTGACCCCTACGCGATCCAAATGACTGGGCGCCGTCTACCAGCACCCAGGCACCCAGGCCTCCGATCAGGGCCTCGATCTCAGCTGTTTGTGCCGGGTGCCCGAAGAGGTCCACTGCAATGACCCCGACAGGAGGACGGCCCTCGAGGTCCCAGGCCTTCCGAACCGACGCCGGGTCCAAGGTGTAGGAGACGGGGTCGACGTCAGCGAATACCGGTTCCGCTCCCACGAGACGAACCGCCTCAGCCGTAGCCACGAAAGTGAAATCCGGGACGACGACTCGATCACCGGCCCCCACCCCCTTCGCCATGAGGAAGATCTGGAGCGCATCCGTACCTGACGCACAGGAGACACAGTGCCGTCGACCAACCGAACTAGCGAGCATCGACTCCAGTTCGGCAACTTCCGGACCGAGAATGTAAGCACCATGATCGAGGACCCGGCTAATTGCGACATCAAGCCGCTTGCGCAGCACCTGCTGCTGAGCAGCGAGATCGATCAATGGCATGGTCGTCACTGCTGCACGGTCTCATCTAGGTTGGAGCGACGCCACTCGATGAGTTCTCGAAGCCCGTCGACGAGTTCGGTCTCTGCGCGAAAGCCCAGTTCTCCAAAGGCCCGCGACGGGTCGCCGATTCGATTGCGGACGAACGACACCTCCTCGGGGTGGAAGTCGATGCCTACATCCTGACCAGTCAATTCGATCAGCAACGCTGCCAAATCTGCTATCGAGGTCTGGTGGCCAGTGCAGACGTTGTAGACCCTGTCGACGACGCTGGCCTTCATGGCCGCAATGTTGGCTCGGGCACAGTCCCGGACGCTGACGAAGTCGTAGGCCTGCGTGCCGTCACCGAAGACAATCGGCGACTCGCCGCGATCCAGACGGTCCAACATCTTCATGATGACAGCCACATAGGCGCCCTTGTAATCCTGTCGGGGACCATAGACGTTGAAGTAGCGGAGCCCCAGGTAGCCCAGTCCGTCCCGATGGCAAAACGCCGTAGCCATGGCTTCGCCTGCGATCTTTGTGGCCCCATAGACAGTGGTGTTGTTGAACGGATGCGATTCATTCATCGGCTCCTCGATGGCATCGCCATAGACCGATGCCGAGGAGGAGAAAACCAGTCGCTGGACCCCCTGGTCTCGACACGCCTCAAGGAGGTTGAAAGTTCCCGTCAGGTTCACGTCGAAGCCGTCTCGGGGATGCTCATGGCAGTGCAGGAGCCACAACGCCGCGAAATGAAAGACGCCAGCGGCACCCTCGAGCGCATCCCCGAGTGCCGTGGGATCCGCGAGGTCGCCTTCCACGAGACGGCACCGGGAATCGACGAGAGCACCAGTCAGATTTTCGACCGTGCCCCGAGCCAGGTTGTCGAATACCACGACCTCCGCCACGTCCTCATCCAGCAGGAGATCCACGGTATGGGAACCAATCAGTCCAGCACCACCGACCACCACTACCTTCACCCCGTCCAGCATCATGTCGACCGCCACTCCCATCTCATGTTCTGGATTCGACTCCCATTTCTCACTCGGTCTCCGTCGAGGAACGAGCCATCTCCCGAAACGAACCACTCGACTCAATCAGGTCCTCAAACCGACCAGAAGCCACAATCCGACCATCTTGCAACTCGAAGATCTGATCGCAATTGCGTAACGTAGACAGACGATGGGTGACCATCACCACAGTGACACCTTCTCCAGAGTCGGCGATTCCCTTCAGCACCAAGCCTTCGGTGACGGAGTCCAATGCACTCGTCGCCTCGTCGAAGATCAGGACTGCTGCCCCCTTGTATAGGGCACGAGCGATGCCGATTCGCTGCTGCTGGCCACCGGAGAGGCGCACCCCACGCTCACCCACGAGTGTCAGGTATCCCTCCGGTTCGGCCAGAACAAATTCATCAATCTGGGCTCGTTTAGCCGATGCTCTCACCCTCTGGTGGTCGATCAGATTCTTCGGCACCCCGAAAGCAATGTTCTCCGCTATTGATGCATCCATGAGGAACACGTCCTGAGAAACGTGGGCAACCGACTGCCGCCAACCCCCAATGGTCTCATCACCAAGCAGGACGCCATCAATTGTCAGAGATCCACTAGATGGCTGGAGAAGTCCCATCATCAAGTCAAGGAGGGTGGACTTTCCACTGCCAGTCTCACCCACTAGTCCCACGGTCGATCCAATCGGAACCTCGAGGTCAATGCCATCGAGAACCAGTGGTTTGTCTTCCGAGTAGCGAAACGACAGCCCAGAACACGCCAGGGCCGAAACGAAAGGAACCGGTTCGCCCCTCTCGTGTCGCTCGACAGTACTTTCAGTCTGGTCGAGGATGGCCAGCGCCTCCGACAGGACCGGTCGGGATGCCAGCAGGGTGGCCACCGTCGTGTAGCACTGCTGGCTGACCGGCAGCATGCGTTGACCAGCAACGGCGAACGCCGTCAATTCAGGGAGATGCGCAATCACACCGCCCTGTCGACCATCAAGAACCAGGACCATCACCACGATCAGGACCATGGCTATGCCCTCCATCAAGAGCCTCGGCGCCTGTTGGATGACGATGTTAGAAGCCCCGGCCCGGCGGCGGTTCCCATCTGACGTCGTGAACTGCTCCACGAAAACCCGCTGGGTCCCATTGAGAAGCAACTCCCGAATTCCTCCCATGGACTCGTTCAGGATCTTCAACACCCCGACCTGCGCCACCGCGATCCGACGACCGTTCCTTGACAACCTCCCCTTCAAACTTCTAGTGATAATGAGGTACGCCCCTCCGACGATCACGACAGAGGAGACCGCTATCTGACGATCGATCGCCACCAGTGCCGCAGCCACACTGACCAGCGTGAACACCGAACCGACGGCGTTCTGGAGAGGGAAGAACATGCCATAGACGACCACCTCGACCTTCTGCACAATTACGCTCGTCACCTCGCTGGAATGGCGCTGAACATGCACCTCGTACGGCTGATAAAGGGTTCGTTCAAACGCCTTAGACGCCAACTCCCCGCCAGCCGACATGGCCAAACGGGTAGTCGCCCAGAGGACTGTCATCCGGAGCACCACAGCCGACACTGCCGCCACCAAGAAGGCAACAGCCAGTGGAACAACCAATTGAGACGCCGAGGTGATTCCAACCCAGCCAGCGGCTCGGGCAACCGGACCGAAAGCCATGGCCCGTTCGGGTTCCACAAATACAGCAATGAAGGGAATAACCGTCCCGAGCGTCATGACCTCGGCGAATGCGCTGGCGACCATCAGGGCGGTAACAGCCAGCATCTGCCATCTTCGACGCCGTCTCAAATGCGCCCAGAGGCCTCGCACGAGCCTCCGAAACGAAACCTCTTCGATTTCGTCAGCCATCACCGCCCCCCAGCGACACTGGCGAGTTCGCTCAAAATGCCATCCACGACATCAGGACTTTGCCGACAGAACTGGAGCGAGAACGAGGCGACCGCCTCACGGACAGCGGGGTTGGCCCACCAGGAACCCACGTCGCCCCAGATTTCCGACACGTGCCTCGCAGCACTAATCGGATCATCGAAGAAGACTCCCGCCGCCCGGAGTTCAGCAAATGCAGGCAAGGCCAGACTGGTGAGACCCCATTTCTCCGTGTCCCAGAACATCACCGTTGGCACATCGAGATATATCGACTCCAGGAAAGTGGTGCCGTTGTTGGTGGTGATGAACAACCTGGTCTCCGAAAGAAGATCGAGGACGGGGCGATGGCCGTCATCCAGAGCAACCTCGGGATGGCGTGACCGCCATCGCTCGCCCACCTCCCAGTCGGTGTCGTGCCTCGAGAGCCGCACCATGAGCTCACCACGAACCTCCTCGGCCAACTCCTCGACAAAAGTATGCAGTTCCTCGAGATATTCATTGAACTGACTTGAAAGCGCGGAACTCGTCAACGATGTCAACTGTGCCGTTTCGTTGCCCAGAATAAGCACAACTCGCCCGTCGCCATCGAGATGACGGTCGGGGAGCACGGGAGCCTTCAACATGCCGACCGGTACGACCTTCGGCTCAGTCGCGACCTCCCACCCCCAACTTAGGAACCGGTCGGCGACCTCCATCTGGTGATCGTGGACGAACGACCAACCGATTCCAACATGCCCTCCATGTTGACCAATTACCAGCGGCGCGCCGGCCTCCACCTTCTCAGCACACCAAGCCTTGAAGACATCGTCATAAAAATGGGAGGCGCTCGTGAACACCACCGACGGCCGCTCCGGCCATCGCAATCGATTGATCTGGGCACCGAGCGATCCGTAGCCCTCGAGATACGCCGACGGGAGCAACGATGGAACCAGCTTGCGAACGCAAGAATCGAAAGAACCCGGGTCGGCCTCTCCTAGTGACCAGCACCTCTGAGCGGACTCGACCCCTACGTGCACAGGCTGTTCGACCCTGCGAAGGCACGGGACCTGCCCCAGGCGTCGCTGGAGCGTCAGTTCGTCGCGCAAGGACCGAAGACCAGAATTAATGACGAGAGCGTCGGTTGACCTCGTACACCTACTGAGCAAATCCGATCCGGCTACGAAAAGCCGGTGGGCGAACGACATGGGGGCCGTGGGCTCTTCCGGATCCCAGGAAAGACGGAAACCTGGCTCGTCCGCCACAGACTTCGATAGACAATCGACGTTGGTGAACCCTTGGAGAATCATCGACGAAAGATGGTGATTCCATTCCCAACTGTTGGTCAACGCAAGGTGGTCAGCCATGTCATATGCGGGCCTGGCATCTGGCAGTCCCTCGAGGACGATCGTTCCCGAGACATGGAAACCAGACAGGGCAGCCGAGATCGTCTCCCACCGGTCAAACAGTTCTTGAACCACAAACCCCAACCACGGCCCGACAAGGATCCTCCAGTAGCGGATCCCGTGGTCGACACCATGGCGTTCATTCAGCTCATTAGCCAGTTCGCCGAGCAAAGCCTCATAAAGGTCATCGAGATACCTTCGATCCCCTTTGACCTTGGCACGATCGTTCCAGTGATACGGAACGACCTCTATATCGAGGTTCTCCCACCGGTGCCTACGCGACGGATGGCGACACCATTCGCCGAGAAACAACATCGGCTCCGCATCGATCCAGGACTCCTCGATCGCAGTCGACACGAGAAGCCGCTCCATCAGTCTGAAGACTACATTCG
>PBDC01000111.1 GCA_002717185.1 Rhodospirillaceae bacterium | reverse complement strand
TTCCCGGATGGCACCAAGCTGGTCACCGTCCACGAACCGATCCGATAGGGGAGACGTGTGATGATTCCAGGTGAAGTATTCTGTCAGCCTTCTACGCTGATCCTGAACGAAGGCCGCGACACGTTAACGGTCATTGTGGAGAACACCGGCGACAGGCCGATTCAGGTTGGTTCCCACTATCATTTCTATGAGACCAATACTGCGCTCGATTTTGACCGGAAAGCTGCCAAGGGATACCGGCTTGATATACCGGCTGGTACGGCGGTTCGGTTCGAGCCAGGGCAGGCGCGCGAAGTAACGCTCGTGAGGCTGGCAGGCGACCGGCAGGTCTTCGGTTTCAACGGTTTGGTCAACGGCGCGCTGGGAGACTAGGGGATGGCATTCGAAATCGCACGCGGCGCCTATGCCGCGATGTTTGGTCCCACGCTCGGCGACAAGGTCCGGCTCGCGGACACGGACCTAATCATTGAGGTTGAACAGGACCGGACGACCTATGGCGAAGAGGTGAAGTTTGGCGGCGGCAAGGTAATCCGCGATGGCATGGGCCAGTCGCAGCGTAGTCGTGCTGATGGTGCGGTGGATACGGTTATTACTAATGCGCTAATACTCGACTATTGGGGAATCGTTAAGGCGGATATCGGCCTGAAGGATGGCAAGATCGCCGCGATAGGTAAGGCTGGCAATCCGGATGTGCAGCCGGACGTTAACATCGTCATCGGGCCCGGCACGGAGGCTATCGCCGGGGAAGGCCGGATAGTGACCGCCGGTGGGCTCGATGTGCATATTCATTTTATTGCACCACAGCAGATAGAAGACGCGCTAATGAGCGGCGTCACCACCATGATGGGTGGCGGCACCGGCCCGGCAGAGGGTACCAACGCCACCACTTGCACGCCGGGTCCATGGCATATCGGACGTATGATGCAGGCCGCGGATGGGCTGCCGATGAATCTTGGTTTCTTCGGCAAGGGCAATGCAGCGACGCCGGATGCGCTTATCGAGCAGGTGCGTGGTGGGGCTTGTGGCCTGAAATTGCACGAGGATTGGGGCACGACACCGGCTGCGATTGACAATTGCCTGTCGGTTGCGGAGGACGCCGACGTCGCGGTGACGATCCACACCGATACCCTGAACGAGTCCGGCTTCGTCGAGAACACGATCGCTGCTTTCAAGGGCCGCAACATCCATGCCTTTCATACCGAAGGTGCTGGCGGCGGTCATGCGCCTGATATTATCAAAGTATGCGGTGAGACGAATGTGCTGCCTTCCTCGACCAACCCGACCCGGCCCTTCACAGTCAATACAGTGGATGAACACCTCGACATGTTGATGGTTTGCCACCATCTCGACCCAAAAATTCCTGAAGACGTAGCATTCGCCGAAAGCCGCATCCGACGCGAAACTATCGCGGCGGAGGATGTTCTGCATGATATGGGCGCTTTCAGCATAATTGCGTCGGACAGTCAGGCGATGGGTCGTGTCGGTGAAGTCGTCATTCGTACTTGGCAGACAGCGGACAAAATGCGCAAGCAGCGGGGGCGCCTTGCCGAAGAGACCGGTGCGAATGACAATTTTCGCGCCAAACGCTATATTGCAAAATACACTATCAATCCTGCGCTGGCGCATGGCATCGCCGACTATGTCGGTTCAATAGAAGTAGGAAAGCTAGCTGACTTAGTGTTGTGGAAACCGATGTTTTTCGGGGTGAAACCGGACCTGGTTTTAAAATGCGGTACTATCGCTGCTGCTGCCATGGGTGACCCCAACGCGTCGATCCCGACGCCGCAGCCAGTGCACTATCGACATATGTTCGGCGCTATCGGCCGTTCCTTGCAAAAAAGCCGAGTGACCTTTGTCTCGCAGGCGGCGTATGGGGCCGGCGTTGCGGATCAGCTTGGCCTGGGAAGCCTCGTGTTGCCGGTGAAGGGCATCCGTCAGGTTGGCAAGAAGCAGATGTTGCTCAACGACGCTACACCCGACATGTCGGTTGATCCGGAAACTTACGAGGTGCGCGCCGACGGCGAGTTGTTGACCTGCGAGCCGGCCACGGAGCTTCCCATGGCGCAGCGTTACTTTCTGTTCTGATATGCTGCGAGCGACACATAGCGAAGACGCGGGCGACTGGCCGGCTGAGGCTGCCGTTGCCGTGGTGACGCTTGCGTATGACGACCGGCATCGCCGACGTTTGCGGCTCACCACCGACGCTGGTGAGGCAATCTTGCTCGATCTCGAGAGGGCGACCCTTTTACGCGACGGAGACGGTCTACGCCTTGAAGACGATCGATGGGTGCGGGTTGCCGCCGCGCCCGAAGACGTGGTCGATGTCCATGGAACGACTGCACGGGAGACGGCGCGGCTTGCCTGGCATCTAGGCAACCGGCATTTGCCGGTGCAAATTCTGGAGGATGGTGGTATCCGGTTCCGCTATGATCATGTGATCGAGGCTATGGTGCAGGGGCTTGGTGGTACGACGGTCCGCCAAGATGCGCCTTTTACGCCGGAGGGCGGCGCCTATGAAGGTGGGGGTCACCACCATAATCATGACTGATTCGGTGCGTGACATCTACCGGCTGTCCGCCTGGCTATCGCCGGCTTTTCCGGTTGGTGCATATACCTATTCGTCTGGACTGGAATTCGCAATTGAGGAAGGGTTGGTTGCGAATGCAGATTTGCTTCAAGGCTGGCTCGCAGATCTATTTCGCTTTGGCAGCGGCGCGATTGATGCTGGCTTTTTTTGTCTCGCCTACCGCGCTGCCGTTAGGGATGACGCGAAAACGCTTGGCGAGCTCCTCGATTGGGCGGATGCCTTGCGGTCTACCGCTGAGCTGGCATTAGAAAGTGCTTCACAGGGAGAAGCCTTTCTCAAGACTGTGCGGGTCGCTTGGCCGCATGATGGTATTGATATGCTCGCAGATTTGGCCATCTCGCGGAACCGCAAACCAGCCTACTCTGTGGCAGTCGGTGCGGTATGCGGCTGTCACAGCCTGTCTTTGGATATGTCTCTGACCGCCTTTCTGCATGCGGTTGCGGCAAACCTAGTATCCGCCGCGGTCCGTGCTATCCCCTTGGGCCAGACTGATGGGCAGCGTGTAACGGCGGCGTTAGAGGCGGTGCTGGCCGAGGTCGCGAATAAGGCTAAGGCTATGGAACTAGAAACGCTGGGGGCTGCGAGCCCGATGACCGATTGGGCCTCAATGCAACACGAAACTCAACATACGAGGTTGTTCAGATCATGAGTGACAGTAGCAATGGACCCCTTCGCGTCGGCATTGGTGGGCCGGTTGGATCTGGCAAGACCGCTTTGACAGATGCCCTGTGTAAGACGATGCGTGACCGCTACGAAGTGGCCGCAATCACCAACGATATCTATACGCGTGAGGATGCGGAATTTTTGACCCGCAGCGGCGCGCTGACCTCTGACCGGATCATGGGAGTCGAGACGGGTGGTTGTCCGCATACGGCCATCCGTGAGGATGCTTCTATGAATTTGGCCGCGATCGATGACATGAACCTGCGCTTTCCGGCGTTGGAGTTAGTATTCATCGAGTCGGGTGGCGATAATCTGGCCGCGACCTTCTCGCCGGAGCTGGCGGATGTCACGCTCTATGTCATCGACGTCTCGGCTGGCGATAAAATTCCACGCAAGGGTGGACCAGGTATCACCCGGTCGGACCTTTTGATTATTAACAAGACTGATTTGGCGCCGCTGGTCGGCGCCGATCTGGGCGTGATGGACCGAGATGCGAAAAAAATGCGTGGCGACCGGCCCTTCTACTTCACAAATCTTAAGGTGGGCGAAGGGGTGTCGGATATTGTGGAGTTTATTATCTCGATAGGAGGCTTGGGCGAGAAATCGGAGAACACCGTAGCGGTTGAATAATGCCCTTTCCGGTGTGACGTAATTACCGGTGAGTTTAAGGCAGACTATTTGTAAACCATGTTTTATGGAAAACTATTGATAATGCTGGCGGCCATGCCATTGGAATTGGCCGATGATGTTATACGCCTGATGGCGGGAATTCCTTATCATTGGATGACGGTGGGATCGCTCTGTCTAGCCTGAGCCGTGATTATAGAAGTCGCGGATATGTGTGTTGGCGAATAACGGCTGGAAATCACCTATACGGGTGATATTGCTGTTGGCGATCTCGATCTTCGCAAAGTTTTACGACGCATCGAACACGCATCGAGGCGATGAGGTTAGCACGAGGCGAACAGCGCTTAACTGATCTCGATACCGTTATCCCGTTCGGCTGCGCCAACGGCAAGGCGCAGATCGGTTTCGATATTGGCGAGGATACGATACAGCGGTTCACCGGCCTTGACCTGTGTGCCGACGGGTGCGAGGAAGTCGATCCCCGCGCCCTTATCCATCGGCGCGCCCGACCGGCGGGCAATATCGGCGACGCGGTAGCAATCTATCCCTGTCACTTGGCCGCTTTGGTTTGCTAGCACGTTGTGGGCCAAAGATCCTGGGCCGATCGGATGTTCTTTGCGTCCCTGCAAGTCGACGATGCGCTCCATACGATTCAGCGCCGCACCGTTTTCTAAGAGAACGCGGGCGCGTTCGCGTCCGTTTTCGACGTTCGGGTCCCAGTCCAAAATGATGCCGGCAAAGTGGAGTGCTTTTTCGCGCAGGTCGGGTGGCGCATCTGCATGGTTTTGCAACACGGCCCAGACATCGCGGACTTCGAGCGCCGGGCCAATGCCGTGGCCGATGGGTCGTGAGGCATCCGTGGGCACAGCGACGACGGTAAGCCCCACCCCGCGTCCCACAGCCTCGAACAAATTTCCGAGGTCCTGTGCTTGAGCGAGGTTCGCCACCTTTGTGCGGGTGCCGTAGGGTATATCGACAACGACATGGCTCGACCCGGCAGCGACCTTCTTTGACAAGATCGATGTTACGGCCAGCTTGGTCGAATCAATTCCAAGCGGCCGGGTGATGGTATTCATGACATCATCGATCGGCGAATGGCTCAGTCGGCCATTCCAGGCGATGCACCCGCCGGCCGTTTCAACCACTTTGTGCAAAGCCTCGGGCGCGAGATCGACTTCGGCGACGCACTCCATCGCATCCGCGGTACCGGCCGCCGAGGTGATGGCACGGGACGAAGTTTTCGGAATCCAGAACCCGTGCGCCGCTACAATGGGAATGACGATCATTGAGATACGGCTGCCCGGCACACCACCCATGGAGTGCTTGTCGACGACCATGTTGCGCGACCAGGTGAAATGGTGGGCGTATTCCGCCCGCGCCTGGGTCAACGATTGAATCTCTGACAGCGTCAGCTCCTTTGAGGCGGCGACAAGGAACGCGACGATTTCCCGCTCCGTATAACGGTAGTCAACGATGTCGCGGATCACTTCGCGCATCTGACCCAGTTCGAGCTCATTACCCGCTACCTTATTCCGAAGCACGAGGAGACTGTCTGGTGGCGTGGCCCGCTCGATTGTAACTTCGGTGCCTTCCAGAAGGCCCAATTCGTCAAAGGCACGCTTTGACAGGCCAATCTCGTCGTGTTTCACGAACTGGTCATCATCTACGACGTTTACCCGTGCACGAATTTTTTTCGCACCGGAGGAAATATCGATCCTGTTTGGTCCGAGGTAGTCGGGTGCGGGGTAAGCTGTGCAATCACGGTGCAGAAAGCATATATGGTCCCGCCATGTGTCGATCGACATACGGCGCAATTTTAAGTGACCGGGGGCGGGTCGGTTGTTCATTTCAACGAGCAGCTCGACTTCTTCTGATGGGCATTCTCAGGCAGTCGCTTCGTCCAGACCGATGTCGGCAGCCGGTGCCGACTGGGTGATCTTGCTTGTTGAGATGAAGTCGACGCCACTTTCCGCCTTGGCTCGGATTGTATCGAGGGTGATCCCGCCCGACGCTTCCAGCGGGATGCGGCCGTCGACAATGGCGACCGCCTCACGCATCGTATTCGGTTCCATATTGTCGAGCAGCAGCAAGTCCGCACCCGCTTCAACGGCTTCCAGGACTTGGTTGAGCGTATCACATTCCACTTGCACTTTAACTAGGGTCGGGACCTGGCTCTTGGCTCGACTGATCGCTGCCGTCAGGCTGCCCGCCACCGCAATGTGGTTGTCCTTGATAAGAACGCCGCCATCCAAGGCCAGTCGGTGGTTTCGCCCGCCGCCGCAGGTCACCGCATGTTTTTCCAGAGCGCGCAGGCCTGGTGTTGTTTTTCGCGTGTCGATCAACTGTACCCCCGTGCCCTTGATTTCGGCTACAAATAGCGCTGTGTAGGTGGCGATACCAGACAGGTGTTGCAGCAGGTTCAGGGCGGTCCGTTCCGCAGTCAGGATGCCTCGCGCCTTTCCTGAAACCCGCGCCATGATCGTGCCGGCCTCGATCGTTTCGCTATCCTGGATACGAATATCGAACATGCAGTGCGGTTCGCAGCGGCGGAACACTGCGGCGGCAACGTCGATACCTGCGACGGTGATTGGCTGTCGGGCATTGATGTCGAATATGCCGGTCACGTCGGCGTCGATCATGATCGTTGAGGTCAGATCGCCAAACCCGATATCCTCGCGCAGGAATGGGCCGATTTGTTCTTCGATGAGTTGCGGATCGATCAATTTCGGCTCCTATCTTGCTCTTAGAATATTGTCATCTGCAACGATGCGTACCTGTCCCTGGCAGCGCAGGAGTGCGCCGCGGATGCTTCCGCGTCGTCGCATGCTTTCGGCGCAGGCTGCGCCAGCTTCGAGCGCCTGTGCCACCAACTCCACTGGTAGCTTGCCGACCGAAACGGTTACCAGCCGGTCGCATAGATCATTATCGGGGTCTAGGCTTTGGGCCGGTTCACGGTGTATCGACGGATGATCAGTATTAACCGCATTGGCAATCAAAGTCGCTGCGACATCGGCTGCAGCGGCGTTTTGCGCCAATACCGTGACGGCATCGGCGATGCCCATGGAAAAACTTCTGCCATCGGCACCACTCGTCGCGACGCCCCGGATTTCGGTGTCGGCTGGGATCGCTATGAAACCATTTGGGATGGCGGCTTTGACATTCGAAACAGTGCCGATCTTGAAGTGTTCCGTCGGTGCTAGGTGGAAAGCGATGTCTCCACCATTGTTCACATAGGCCTTGTCGAGCCCCGGCAGGGCGCTCATTGCAGCCAGTGTTTCGTCCGCAACCGCGCCGGCGACCGCTGCCATCGGAGTTACGAAGACCGCGCTGTGCCGCCGTACCGCCCGTTCCATGCGCAGGGAAATGGGACCGGTCAGGGAGGTATCGTCTAGCCCCAGCGGCTGCCGCAACAGAGGCAACTCCGCCACCAATTCGTCCAGTAGCCCATCGAACCGCTTCGCAGCTGCGGTGTAAGCGGCGCGGACCGCATTCATTTGGCCCTTAGCGCCGATCACCAAATCGATCGGCCCTTCATTCAGATGCAGGCGTCCGCCGGCCAGTGGCGCGTGCTGCACCTCGGCGCTGTTCCGCGTTCGCTGAGGGACGGCCTGCAGCATATTGGACTCAGCCCTTATCCTGCCGTTGCAGCGGCCAGGGATTGTCGCTCCGGGCGGCAATATGGCGCGCAGCCCTCGTAAATTCATCTACTATAAGGTGGAGCGGCGTGATCGCGTCCATATGCCCGCCGAGCTCGGCATAGGTGCTGCGCGGCAAGGTGAACTCGATCGGCGCCACGATTGCCGGTGTGGGCACATAACCGAACGATTGGTTAGGCATGCGGGAGACATCGACCATAACGGTAATCCCGCCCCCGGGCCAGATGAAGGCGGGTGCGCCGCCGAGCGTCACGCGGGTCATGCGATCCCGTACCGAGCAGGTAAGGCGCACCGGATTCTCCGTCACGCCCGCGCGCAGCGAGCCGCCCGCGCCGGCCATGAATAGCACAGTGGCGAGCGACGGCTCGCAATTCTCTTTGATACGTTCGACCACCTCAATGAGTGGCGCCGGCATATCCGTTTCTACCGGGCGCAATGATTCGTCCAGCTCACAAAAAATTGAGTCTTCGCCAGTCGTGCTGGTCATCAATAGTCGCATGCCCGGCCAGGCGAGTGCCGGGTCGATCGTTTCGATAATACTGAGCGGATCGGTAATATCTGTGCCGCCCCAGCCCTGACCGGGCTCAGCCACCTGGAAGTAGCGGCCGGCCGTCGACTTGCGACCGCGCACCCGGACCCCACTAGGTTTCATATTGAGCACCTTGCCGGCCTGATGTTCCGATAGAACGCCTGTAATGTGATCGTCGACGACGATGACTTCATCGGCATGACCAAACCATTGTTGGGCGAAGATGCCAATGGCTGCCGACCCGCAGCCAACGCGCATACGTTGTTCCTTGGCCCCGTCGACTATCGGCGGCTGGCCTGCAGTGACGGTTAAGGTGGCGCCGTCCTCAATCTCCAACTCGACCGGCTCCTTGTTGCAAAGTGCCATCAGGGTGTCGCAGGTGACAGATCCTTCTTTCTTGCTGTTACCGGTAAGGTGTCTTACGCCACCGAGAGACAGCATTTGCGAACCGTATTCCGCAGTGGTGACGTGGCCGACATGTTCGCCCTTGGCCCGCACCGCGGCTGTCTCCGCGCCAAGATGCCGATCGGTATCGATCTTCACCTTGACGCCGCAATAACTGAAAATTCCCTCCGAGACGACCGTTACTGTATCCACTCCTTCATAATTGCTAGAGACGATGAATGGGGCAGGTTTGTAGTCCGGATAAGTCGTCCCTGCGCCGATCCCGGTGACGAAGACGTCCGCGCCGGTAATCGGATTGCCGTCCCATTCGGTCTCTTGTTCTAGGAACGGCACCATCGGACTGCCGTCATCAGCCAAGCGTTCGCTCATCACCAGAGGATCGGTCCGGACTAGGCGGCCGTCTTGATTGGCGTAGCGTGCGCAGGCCCCGGCGCGCCCAGGTCTGATACGACACAACACCGGGCAGGCATCGCAACGGATGATCCCGTTCGTACCCTCGCGCGCGCCGAACAGTTCGGTCCGGTCGATACCAGCTGGTTCGTTTTGTTTCACCATTGTGTCACTCCCCTCCACAGAGGTGCTGGGCCTGCAACGCGGCATGTAGACGATGTGGCAAAAGCGGCACCCGCGTCACCTTGATGCCGGTAGCGTGCCGGATGGCGCTAAAGATCGCCGGGGCCGTGGGTATCAGGGCGGGTTCGCCAATACCTTTTGCGCCATAGGGACCAAGGGGTTCCGGATCCTCGATCAGTATGATGTCTATCTCCGGCACGTCACCAACGGTCGGGATTAGATAGTCGTGCAAATTCTCCGTGTGCCCTGGTATGAATTCCTCCATCAGGGCCAGGCCGATGCCCTGGGCGATCCCGCCATAAATCTGCCCTTCGACGAGATTTGGATTGATCGCTCGGCCCACATCATGCGCCGCGATAATACGGCGCAACTGAACGGTTCCAAGTTCTAAATCGACATCAAGGTCTGCTATTTGTGCCGCAAATCCATAGGTCGCATATGGTTTTCCTTGGCCGTTCTCATCCAGTGGTTCGGTTGGTGGATCGAATTGGCCCTCACCAGTGAGAATTGTTCCAACCTCGTCTGTCGCGCTCAGGCTTTTTAGCGGCACTTCAGTGTCCCTGTCACCATCGCGCACGAATAGGCGAGTGCCCTCGAGACGAAGTTCCCCGCCGTCACCCGCATTGGCTAATCGCAGAATTTGTGCGCGCAGATCCCGGCCGGCTAGATAGGCTGCCTTGCCAGTTACGAAGGTCTGTCGCGACGCTGAAGTCTTGCCCGCATCAGCGGTTAGGTCAGTGTCGCACAACACCTGTTCGAAAACGTTGGGCGGCAGGCCGAGTGCATCGGCGCAGATCTGTAGCACGACCGTATAGGAGCCTTGGCCGATATCCGCGGCCCCGTTGAACAAGATCAGGCGTCCATCGCGGTTTAGGCTGACACGAATGGTCGACGGGTTCGACATCGATGTGTTGCCGCAGCCATACCACATGCAGCCGACGCCGATGCCGCGGCGGATGGAGCCGGATGTATCCACATCAGCCACTTCTTGCCGCAGGCGCTTCCAATGGGGGCGCAACGCGTCGAGACATTGGCTGAGACCGACGCTCGCTTCTAGGGTCTGGCCCGTCGCCGTCGTTTGTCCGGTGCGGATTGCATTAAGGTAGCGAAACTCGAACGGATCTATGTCCAGTGCGTCAGCGAGATCGTCATAGAGCTGCTCCTGAAGCATGGTCGCTTGCGGCACACCGAATCCACGGAATGCTCCGGAGGGCGGCTCGTTGGTGAAGAGTGAACGAGTTTTCATGCGGACGTTAGGAACAAAATAAGGACCGCTGCCATGCACTGGGACTCGGTCGGCCACGGTTGGTCCCCACGAAGCATAGGCCCCCGTGTTGAACCCGGCTGACATCTCGATCGCCAGCAGCTTGCCGCTTGCATCGGCGGCGGCCCGGCCTTTAACAGTTGCTGGGTGGCGCTTGGTGCTGGAGGCCATGGACTCCACTCGCGTGTATATGCATCGCACTGGCCGGTTGAGCGTCCAGGCGGCAACTGCCAGGAGGGGCTGCACGGAAAGATCGAGCTTGCCGCCAAACCCACCACCGCAGGCCGACGGGATGATGCGTACCGCTTCTGGCGCGATGCCAAGGATGCTGGCGCAATCATCCCGGTCCATATAAGGCGACTGAGTGCAGGCGGTAATTTCGATGCGGTCCCCGATCCGTTGCGCGAAACCGGCTTCCGGCTCAATATAGGCGTGCTCCACGAAGGCGGTCTGAAGTTCGCCTTCGACCGCAACCGCGGCCGCGGCGAACCCCGCCTCGATATCGCCTTTGTTGAGGCCACCCTGCACGAGTTCATTGTCGGGGTGCGTTTCGTGAACCCTTGCGGCACCTTCTCTTGCCGCCTCGGTGAAGCCGCTGACAGGGACTTCAGCCACCCACTTGATCGGAAGTGCGTTGAAATCGATAGCGTCGACTGCCTCACGTGTGCCAACTAAGGCAAGTACGGTCTCGCCTCGGAAGCGCACATGGCCTTCGGCGAAGGCCGGCTGATCCTTGATATGTGGATTAATCCCGAAACCGTTTTTCCCAGGGACGTCTGCTGCTGTCAGGATCGCGGTGAGACTGGGATTTGCTGCACTAAAGGCCTCAAGGTCGCCAAACGAGAACTTTGCTCGAGCGTACGGTGACCGGACGGGCCGCAACCATAGCGCGTTTTCTGGTGCGGTATCGGCACCGAATAGGTCGTGGCCTGACACTTTAGCCTCGCCATCGACCCGCTGCATCCGGGTGCCAACACTGGGACCCTCTGCATGGCCAGGGTAAGGGGCGTACGCAAATTTGTGGGCGCCAACAATTGCATGAACGATCTGCCTGTAGCCGGTACAGCGGCATAGGACGCCGCCTATTGCTTTCTCGACTTCGGTTTCACTGGGCCTTGGGCTCCGGGATAGCAATTCCGTTGCGGCCATTAACATGCCGGGTGTGCAAATGCCGCATTGCGCTGCGCCGTGTTGCAGGAAAGCGCGCTGCAAGCCGTTTGGTTTGGCATCCGTGCTAAGACCCTCGACTGTCACGATCTCGGTTCCGTGCGCTTGGGCTGCCGGAACCATGCAGGCGCAGACTTGGCGGCCATCCATTAGGACCGTGCAGGCGCCGCAATCGCCTGCATCGCAACCGGATTTCGTGCCGGTCAAACCAAGTTGGTCGCGCAGCAGGTTCGTCAGGCGTTGGAACGGGTCGCCCTGCCACGTAATTGCGCGGCCATTTAATTGAAATTCGAATGTGGTTGCAGCACTTTGAATGTTCCTGTTCATGCCATCCCAACTTCCTTCAGGGCCCGGCTTACCAAGACCTGCGCTGCCCGCTGACGATACACTGCGTTGCTGCGCGCATCCTCGATCGGGCTGAGTACGGTCAGTGCTTCCTCTAGGAACGCATCGTCCAGGGGTATGTTGGCTGCGCGGCCGGTCAGTGTCGCTTCCAGCTCTGGCAGGCGCTGTGCGACTTCGGAGCAAGCGCCGACGGCGACCCTGGCATGTTCGATGCGGTCTGCTTCGTCAGTTTCGATCAGCACAGCGACCATCGCGATCGAGATCACGAGATAGCGC
Organism: Rhodospirillaceae bacterium; assembly: GCA_002717185.1. The sequence goes on along the minus strand of PBDC01000111.1, from coordinate 23,508 downwards.
CGTGCGCCAAGCTTACAAAACGTCGACCGGGCTGACGGACCTCGCTTGGGTATGACGATTGCTGTAACGAGCTCGTTCGGTTGGCGGACTGTACGACGGTTGCCAAGAATGAAGGCGTCGAGCGGTACAGTTCTTGTCTCGTTGGCGGCCTGCAACTCGACTGCTGCGTCCAGAACAAGGAGGGCGGGAACACTGTCTGCAGCCGGTGACGCATTGCAAATATTGCCAACCAGTGTGCCACGATTCTGGATCTGTACACCGCCAATTTCTTGAGAGGCAAACCGCAGGGCTTTGAACCAGTTTGGTAGTTCCGCTTCGATCAGCTCGGTCCAGGTCGCGAGGCATCCTATGCGGAAGGCTTCCGGCGTCTCCTCGATAGAGGATAACGAGCTGATCGCGGTAACGTCGAGGATATGGCACGGCGTGGGATGGCCCCAGGCGTAGGCTTCGGCTGATGCAGGGTAAATGTCAGTGCCGCCCGCGAGGATAGTCCAGTCCTCCTGCGGCAACAGATCCAGCGCCTGATCGAGGCTTTGCGGGCGTTCGTACAGACGGGTCATTAGGCCAGTTTTCGTAGAAGTTTAAGGAACGCTACCTGTTCCGTCGGATTGAGCGGTGTGAGTGTGTCTCTTGTGATGTCCACGGCGCGCGGGATAGCTTGCAGGAGTAATCGGTGGCCTACTTCGGATAGGTGCCAGAGGCTGCGCCGTCCGTCGGTTGGATCTGGCTTCGCGTCGATCAAGTCACGTTCCTGCAGGCGCTTTACGACACCAAGGATCGTCGCTGGGTCCATTGCGGTCAGTCGTCCGAGGCGGTTCTGCGACACTTCCCCTTCGTCGCCTATTTTGACTAGCGCTGCAAACTGGGTTGGCGTCAGCTGGTGATGGTTCAAGCCTTCGAAAAAAATTGCTGCATGCCGTTGGTTGGCGCGGCGCAGTAGGTGGCCGACTTGGCCCTCAAGGTTGTACTCCGCGACAACCCGTGTGGTTTTGGCTGCTGTTTTCACCGCCATCCTGTCACCTGGCCAGACGTTACGGGGTTTCGCGTAGTGCTGCGGTGGCGACCGTATCAACGCCAGAGAGATCGTCGAAAAGGACGACGCCGAACTGGTCGCGGGCCTGTTCCACAGTAAAATAGCCCCGCGCCACATCCGTTAGCACAAGTATTGGGTCACGGGTGAACGCGTCGCCGAAGCCGCCACCGCCCGGTGTGCCCACAGCAACCATATCGCCTGCTGTAATGGGGATGTCCTGATCCTTAGAGAGATGTTTCGGCACATAGTGTTTGCCATCGCGATAGACGGTGACGGTATTTGGCGCGCCGTCGCGGCCACCGCGCGCGCCTTGCGGGCCTACCCGGCCGTGGTCCATTACAAAGGAAGCCTGTGCCTCACCGCGCCGCAGCTCAACCTTGTAGTTAATCCCGAACCCACCGCGCTGCTCGCCGGCACCGCCGGATCCTTCGCGCAGTGCGTATTCGTGGAACAGAACCGGATAATACTGCTCCAGCACTTCAATAGGTTGCGTCTTGGAAATACCGATAGTCGAACAGCCATTGGTCAGCCCATCCAAATCCGCACTGCCGCCATATCCGCCGCCGCTCAGCTGGTACATGACATAGGAACGATCCTTTTCGGGATCGAATCCGCCTAGCGCGAAGTTGCCGCTCGAACCAGCTGGCGCAGCGGTCACCATTTCCGGCAGGGGCTCTACTAAAGCGGCAAAGACTGCCTCGGCAATGCGCTGAGAGACTTCAGCGGCACAACCGGACACCGGTCGCGGATATTTAGCGCAGAGGAAGGTGCCTTCCGGGTCTTTGATGTGCAGCGGTTCGAATGTTCCCGCATTTATTGGCACGTCGGGAAAAATGTGTTTCATCGCGAGATAGACTGATGAAGAGGTTGTTGCTAGCACGCTGTTCATCGGGCCGCGACAAGGTGGGCTCGAGCCGCCAAAGTCGAAATACAGGTCTTCGTTCCGCTTTTCGATCTCAAGTGCAATTTTCAGGGGTTCGTCGACGACGCCGTCGGAATCGATCCAGGCGACACTGCGATAAGTGCCGTTGGGAATCTGAGCGATTTTTGCGCGCATCTGCTGCGCTGCGCGGAGCCGCCATTCGGTGATCGCCGCTTTAACCGTGCTCGCGCCGTAGCGGTCGAGCAGTCGGGTCAACTGTCGCGCACCAACATTGAGCGCACCGATCTGCGCCTTGATGTCACCGATCCGCTGGTCGGCGATGCGGATGTTGGAGCAGATGATGGCGTAGATTTCCGGATCCATCGTGCCGTGTTTGACTAGTTTGACAGGCGGTAGTCGTAGCCCTTCCTGTTCAACAGCAGTGGCGTTGGCGGAAAATCCACCAGGCACGGCGCCCCCGATATCCGGCCAATGCCCAGTGTTGGACAGCCAGGCGAATAGGGCGCCGCGATAGTAGAACGGCATCGCGAAGCGGACATCCATGAGGTGGGTGCCGCCGAGATACGGGTCGTTAACGATGTAAATGTCGCCTTCTTCAGGCGGCAGTGCGCGGCCTTCGCGGATGAATTCGATTAGGGTCGCGGTCGAAAACTGCATGGTGCCGACGAAGATCGGCAGCCCGCCTTCACCTTGAGCGATTAGTGAGCCGGTGTCGGCATCGTAGATACCGTCAGACCGATCGTCCGCTTCCGCGATGACAGGTGAGAAAGCGGAGCGGGAAAAGGTCAGATCCATCTCGTCGCAAACCTGCTGCAACCCAGCTTGAATAACGCCAAGCGTGATAGGGTCTATCGTGGTCATGTGTCTGCCTCCACATTAACCAGTAGGTTGCCGTCCTCGTCCGCTTCCACCCAGTTGCCGGGCTCAATGATGATTGTTGTGTCCATCTGTTCGATGATCGCCGGCCCCTCGAAGGTGGCACTGGCAGGCAGGTGGTCCCGCATAAATATCGGCGTGTCGCGCCATCCGCCATCGAACCATACGGAACGCTTGCCTGTACAAGCTGCGTCTAACGTTGCCAAGCGGCTAGACGATTCGATCAGCATAGAGGGGTCAATCTGGGGCCGGGTGCCAATGACGGATGTCTTGAGGTTCACCAGACTAGCCCGAATTTCCGGTAAGTCGATATGGAAGCGTTCAAAATAGGCGGCTTCAAATACCCGTTGAATGTCGGCGCGGGTTGCCGGGCTGTTGGGCAACGCGACGTCGATCAAATGGGTTTGGCCAATGAACTGCATGTCTGCACCATGCTGAATGGCAACGCTGTCGACGCCGATACCCTCGGCTTTGACGAGGCGTCGACCCTCCGTAACCTGCTCCGCCAGAATTTTGTGAACTGTCGCCATATCAACATCGTCGAGAGGTCGGTTAACTGTGCGTACGAAGTCATGTCGCAAATCTGCTACCACGCAACCAAGCGCATTGGTGATTCCTGGGCGCCCAGGGATCATTACACGGGGAATGGAAAGCTCTCGCGCCAGCGCTGTTGCGTGCAGCGGCCCGGCCCCACCGAAGGCAAACAAGGTAAAATCGCGCGGGTCGCGGCCTTTTGCCAAGGAGACCATACGTATGGCTCCGGCCATCCGGTCGTTGGCTATACGGAGTATGGCACCGGCTGCCTCCTTCGCGTCCAATCCTAGCGGATCACCGATTGTCCGCGCGATGATGTTTTGGACCTCCACAATCTCAACCGCTTTTGCGGTCGCCAAAAGACCTTGGGAGTTCAAGCGGCCGAGCACCAAGTTGGCATCGGTGATGGTAGGCTCAATACCGCCGCGGCCATAGCAAATCGGGCCTGGCTCCGCTCCGGCGCTGCGTGGACCGACGCGCAGCAGCCCGGCATCGTCGACGTAAGCAATTGACCCACCGCCGGAGCCAATTGTACGCACATCCACCATCGGTACGTGGATCGGCATCGCGTATTCGAGTTCGAGCTCACTACTAACCGCCGGTACTGCATCGAGTACTAGTGCGACATCGGTGGAGGTGCCTCCCATGTCGTAGGTGATTAGATTTTCGATCCCGCTGCGTTTGGCGGTATAGGCTGCCGCCATGACCCCGGAAGCGGGGCCTGACATGACTGTTCTGGCCGCCTCGCGATCGACGTGTCGCGCTGACACCATGCCGCCATTGCCGTTCATGACAAGTAGGTCGCGTTGAAAGCCTTTCGCGCTCAATTCGGTTTGCAGCCGGTTTACATATCGGTGCAGAAAGGGCCGGACCGATGCATTGACAGCGGCAGTGACGCCCCGCTCAAACTCGCGATATTCTGACAACAACTCGTGTCCTGCGGTTAGGTAGTCGTTCGGCCAAATTTCGCGCAGTAGGGCGACGGCTCGCCTTTCGTGATCTGGATTGGCGTAGGCGTGCAGGAAATGGACCACAAGCGATTCGCAGCCCATCTCGAGCAAACTGTGAGCCGCTTTATGGATGTCATCCTCATCGAGTGGCACCACTACGTTGCCCTGAGCGTCCATACGCTCGGTGACTTCCAACCTGCGGTCCCGGGGGATCACTGGTTCAAATTTCCCGAACATGCCGTAAGGCTGAGGCCGCGTCCGGCGACCGACCTCGATAATGTCGCGGAAACCCTTTGTCGTGATCATGCCCGTAGGTGCTAGCTTGCGCTCCAGGACAGCGTTCGTCGTAGTCGTAGTGCCATGGATAATGGCGTCCAGATCGTTCAGCGCAATGCCAGTGTGGTCGAGTGCGTTAAGTACGCCAAATGCTTGGTTGTCTGGTGTGGAAAGCGTCTTAACTATGCGCGCGATACCTTTGTGGCGTTCGATCAGCAGGAGGTCGGTGAAGGTACCTCCAACATCGATGCCTGCGATTGTGCTAATGTCGGTTTCGTCTTCTGATACGCTCGCCGACACTTGCCGCTCCACCCACTTCTTCTATTTTGTTTGTATACAAATAAAATAGAAGAAGTGGGCTCTTATTGCAAGCGAACTGGGGCCAATTCCAAGTGATGTCTGACGGTTACAGCGATAGTAGTACGGTCCGTTTATCTGCAGCAGGGTTGAGGCGGCTCACAATGCGTCCAGTATTTCGAGTGAACGCACAAATAAGTGCAAAGCGAAGTTCAATCCCGGCAAACGCGGTTCCCTATATGTAGGACTAGTGTTGCAGCTATGCCTTGTTGCTGAGAGAGAGCAGCTGGTGCGGCTATAATGTTGCGCAGGGCGCTAAGGCTACGAGCATTTCCTACTCGGCATGTTATCAGTCAGTGTTTGCTCGAACGCGCCGGTGGTATCGCTCATATCTTATCCTTTTTAAATTAGCGTCATCTTAAGTGCATCACGTAAGCCATTATCCAACGTTTTAATCCTACCCTATCTAATTCATCTAATTCGCGAGGCAAGAAGATTACCTTTGCCCAAATCCTGTAGCCTTCAATGTGCTAGCAGTGATCTAATTGTCGTGATGTATCGTAGCTTCTTTGTCAGTCAATGAGAGGTTAAGCATGAACTCCACAGATATCGGTCGCAATGCAGCAATGTTGCAGCTGTTAGCGGAACAGCTACGCCAAGACGACGTTACAGAAGTTGCTACCAATTTGGATGCGTATTCTGATATGCTTGAACAGATTGCGGCTTCGTTGCTCTGCAGCGCACCACCACAAAATTTTGCAAATGTCTGATGCTGTTGCCGCTGAATAGCGGTAGCATTGTTGGGTCCTTTATCGTAGCTGCGGCGCTCCTTGCTGCCAGCACTACTTTTGGAAACTCTTCTGAACCTTTGCGTGGGGACTTAGTTTTTGATGTGCTGCGTGATGGTGTTCCGGTAGGGCACCATAAGGTTATATATTCATATGACGTTGATGGACTTAAGGTTGATACGGTTTTTGAACTAAAGATCGAGCTTTTCTCGTATTTGCTTTATTTTTTGGATTATTCTTCGCAGTCGCACTGGCGTGACGGCAAACTGCTTCGCCTAAATGCTCGTACAGACGACAACGGGACCGTCGGTTATGTCCGTGTAGAACGGCAGAATGATTTTCTCAAAATAAAAGGGCCGAATGGCACAAAGATTGTTCGCGGTAATCTTATTCCAACTAACCATTGGAACGTCGCTGTTACTAAAAGCGATAGGGTTTTGAACACGATTACGGGCAGGGTAAATGCCGTCCGCATGATGGATCTTGGTTCCGAATACCTAATAGCAGAGGGGCGTACTGTCGAAGCGCGTCGTTGGGCTTACACTGGAGACCTGCAAAATGAAGTCTGGTACGACCAAGACGGCAATTGGGTCAAGATGCGTTTCGACGGCAAGGATGGTTCGACGATCGAGTATGTCTGCCGGCGCTGCCTCGGCCGGACAGGACGGGCGCCGATGCGATGACTGGATCGCGACCCCGTGTCGTCTGGATTACCGGCGCCGGTAAAGGAATAGGTCGCGCGCTTGCACTAAAATGCGCAGAAGAAGGCTTTACGGTCGTGGTGAGCGCCCGAACAGCGTCGGATCTTGCGGCTTTGGAGACGCAAGCCCGAAATATGCGGGGAACCATTCACGCCTTCCCCCTCGACATAACAGATGCGCTTCTGGTTGCTGCGGTGGTGGTCGATGTCGAACGTACTTTGGGTCCAATAGATCTAGCGGTATTGAACGCCGGTACCCACCTCCCCACACCAATAGTCGACTTTACGCCCGAGACGGTGCGCGCATTGTTCGAGGTCAATGTCATGGGCACGGTCAATTGCCTCTCTGCCTTGTTTGTGAAACGAGAGGCGCGGCGAGGTTGTCGAATTGCAGTTGTGGCATCTTTGGCAGGATACAGAGGACTCCCCGGGGCATCCGCCTATGGCGGGACTAAGGCGGCGCTTATTAATATGTGCGAGGCACTGAAGCCAGAGTGCGAAATGTTTGGGATCTCGCTCAATGTTATCAATCCTGGTTTCGTCAAGACGCCATTGACTGAAAAGAACGACTTTCCGATGCCCTTTTTGATATCGGCAGAGGCGGCGGCGGAGCGAATTTTCTCCTCGCTTGAAGTTACACGTTTCGAGACAACCTTTCCCACTAGGTTTGCCTTAATCATTAAGATGCTGCGCTTGCTACCGGATAGACTCTATTTCCCCATCACGCGGAGAATTTTGCGATGACGAAAGCGGACGCTTACCGAGTATATCTTGAAACCCTGACACCTGAGACGCTCGCGAAGCTTTCGCAGTTTGTAACGTCTGATGTCCGTTTTATTGACCCTTTCAACGATATAACTGGTGTAAATGCGTTGCGGCATGTCTTTGAGGATATGTTTGATAGTGTGCAGGACATTAGTTTTAACGTTAATGCGCTAGGTCTAGATGGTTCCGTTGCACTGATGTCGTGGAAATTTTCCGGCACCGTGCGCGGGCGAGGCTTTAAAGTGGATGGTATGAGCAAAATTAGCTTCGCTAAAGACGGCCGCGTTTGCGAACATATCGATCACTGGGATTCCGCGACCCAATTTTACATGAGATTGCCGATTATCGGCTCGCTGCTGTCCTTCGTCCGCCGACGGATTTCAACGCAAGGGCGGATGTGATCGGCTCATCGCTGTTCGCACCCCTTAGGGTCGACTTGCTGAAGAACAGAGTAACCTGACCCAGCTCAACCCCCCATTTGCTGACCCGTGTACGATTTATAAGGATGTTGTCCGGCTGCAAGAACATCCAGTCGTCGAAACGCACCCGCATCGTAAAATCGCCAACTTTTAAATTCATGTTGTAATGCCAACTGAACGCATTGCCATTTGCCGCACCAGTCGCTGAGCCGATAACATCGTTAGCATGTCCTTTATAGCGATTTGGGCCGAGTTTTTCGATTGTCCAGACCCGTTGGTCCTTCTCGCCGTTGCGGTAAACGAAGTGTTCGTCGAGAACGAGAGTATGACCGTCCCATTGCCCATCGATATCGACAGTGAATTGACGCCGCAAGGTGCCGAAACGATCCTCAAATATTCCCCAAGCACAGGTATTGCCCGCAAAATATCTCTCTAGCGCCAAAGTTGGTGGCGCCGTTTCAAAATTTTGAATGTCCATTCATAATCCTGCCAAAGCGATGTCCAGGAAGCTCTTCCTTTATAGAGTTCTTTTATCTTCAAGCCCTGCTGTGGACTCGTTGCCTAACAAGCTTTTTTTGCACCGTACGAAGCCGCCGCTCTGTAAGAGTAAAGTTCCATACCAACGCGATGGCTATTGTCTTGAATACGATAGGTAACCAGGCGTAGATCACCGTCAGGGCAACCTGTCCGGGTGCCGTCACCTGGGCTGGGTCAAACCCCAGCGCAGCCACCAAGGACAGGCCGAAACCGACGGCGAGCGCCTGTGCGAACTTCGTCGCCATGCTCCACAAGGCGAAAAGGAATCCGGCTCGGGCCTCGCCAAATTTCCACGCGTCGTAATCGACTACGTCGGCCTGAATTGCGGGCGGCAATGCCAAATCGGCGCCGAGGGCGGCACCGGTCAGAATGCAAACCGCGAAGAACGCGCTGAATACGCCTGCGGGTATCATTGGGACCAAAGCGAAACCTGCAATGGCTAGTGCCATGGCGGTGCACCAGGCTCGGTGCTTGCCGAGCCGATGCGATAGGGCCAGCCAGGCTGGGATCGCTAAAACTGCAGCTAAAAAATAGACGAGGATGAAGCGCGGCCGCATGGCTTCCCCGGCGCCTAGGACGTACTCCAGATAGAGGAGAAACAGGGCGGCAGGCAGGCCATTGGCAAATCCGTTGATTGCCCAAGCGGCGATAAGCCGGCAGAAGGGGGTATTCTTGGGTAGGCTAGCCAGATATGTGCGGAGCGTTGCCGGCAACCTCTTGGGCGAGGACTTCGGTTCCGGTACCCGGACGGTTAGGAAAACTGCGACGGGTACGCCGACGATGGTAGCCGTCCAGGCGAGTATTATTAGCGCGTCTTGTTCTGTTCGTCCGGACATGATCAGAACTGCCGGGAGAACGCTGGCGACCATGATACCCAATATTCCAGCGCCCTCTCGGGCTGAGGTGATTCGCAGCCTTTCGCGATACCCTTTGCGCAATTCGGCACCCCAGGCGGCATAGGGGATGGCAACTAATGTCCAGCCGAGATAGAGGATACCGGACCAGATCAGCAGATACGGCCAATCGACGAATTCGGGAGGTGAGACAATTTTAATCAGCGCCAAAGCCGCAAGGCAGCCACCCAGCAGGATAAGAGGCTTTCGACGGCCTGTGCGCCAGTTGAGTGTGTCACTGATCCGGCCGATCAACGGGTCGGTCACCACATCGAACAGGCGAGCGAAGAGCAGGACTACACCAGTCAGGGCAAGGCCAAACCCGAAAGTATCGCCATACAGGGCCGGCAGATAGACGTAAACAGGGATTGTTGGTACGGCCAGGATAAAGCCCGGCAGCGCATAGGCGGTCAACGTCCAGCGGTCGACCGGTACTTCCGTCTTCACGACCGAATTAGAGTGTATTGCGCCACATTGATTGCTCCGCCGCGGAACCCTGCCTCGCAATAGGCTAGGTAGTAGCGCCACATGCGGTGGAATCGGTCGTCAAAGCCCAGCTTCTTGATAACGGGCCATTGTGTTTCGAACTGTTTGTGCCAGCGCCGCAATGTTTTGGCATAGGAGTCGCCGAAGAAGAATCTATCGCCAATTGCGAAGCTAGCTGCGGTCGCCGCCTTCTCAAACCGCTCGGGAGAGGGCAGTCTGCCGCCTGGGAAAATATATTTTTGAATGAAGTCGGGTCGGTCGCGGTAAGCTTCGTAACGGTCTTCGTTTATGGTTATCACTTGGATACCCGCCTTTCCGCCAGGCCGCAGAACCGATCTCAGTTTGTCGAAATAGATAGACCTGTTCTCCTCGCCGAGCGCCTCGAACATCTCGATTGAGACCACTGCGTCGAACAGGCCGGACACGTCGCGGTAATCCTGCAGGCGAATATCGGCCTGAGAGCTGCATCCTGCGGCATGCAGCCGGTCTATTGCGAACTTTCGTTGTTCTGCTGACAGGGTTAGGCCGACTACAGTGCTGCCGTAATCCTGTATGGCGGTTTCCACGAAACCGCCCCAGCCGCAGCCGATTTCCAGCACTCGGCTGCCTTCTTGGACACCGACGGCATCCGCCAGGCGTTGGTATTTCGCAAGCTGTGCTGCGGCAAAATCGTTGTTCGGCTCCATGAAAAGGGCCGCCGAGTAGGTCATTGTCTGGTCCAACCAATGGCCGTAGAACTCGTTGCCAAGATCGTAGTGGAAGGCAATGTTTCGGCGACTGCCTTTGAGCGTGTTGGCGCGCAGCGCGTGTTGTACCCGGTTCCAGAAAGCGTTTACCAATTTTGCGGTAAAGACACTGTCCAAGGGCTCTAGGTTAGCCACCCCGAAGGCGAGCAATTGGTATAGATCCGGACTGTCCCAATCGCCTTCCATAAAGGATTCAGCGAAACCAATATCGCCGCCCAGGGCGAGCCGAGTGACGGCTCTGTTATTGTTAAGATACAATTCCGCGTTCGGACCCGGCCTTGTGCCAGCATGCTGCCAGCAGTTGCCGTCAGGCCAGCGAATCGAGAGTTGCCCTGCCTTTGCATTACTTAACATACGTTTCAGCAAACGCTGGCGGAGAGTTCGGGACGTCGCAGCGGACCCGTCAGTGTCTTGGCGTTGTAGCGGGATGTCTTGAGTGCTCATGCTGTCTTCTCTGTTTCCCGGCGTGGGGCCGTGTGATGAACTATGCTCGTGCCGGTCGGCGTCGCCGCTGAACTGTGCCGATAAACCGGTAACCGCTTCAGCCACAATTGAACGGCTTCCCAATGGATACCGACCGTAACCTTGAAGATCATCGCTGGATAGCGCGCGAGAGTGCCGGCAAGCGAGGCTGCTGTCAGTGGTTTGTGCTGACCCTTGAAGGAGGCGGTCAGCAGCAGGCCCTCTGCATCTTCCTGACGGATGGTGATAGTAACGGACCGGCCCGGTGGCTGAACGCGAAAGTTGTAAGTGCAGTGCAAAGGCACGAAGGGCGAGACATAGAAGACTTTCTTGCAGCTTTGCTGAATGACGGAATTCTTCGACGACTTGACGGGGATGACGTAGGCGTGGCGCTCACCGAACGTGTTGCTGACGTCATAGATAATCGCTGATGGTGCTCCGTCTTGCCCATAACAGAAATAAGCCGTCAGGGGGTTAAATGCGTAGCCGAGGATGCGCGGATAGCACAGTACCCGGATGTCGCCACCGTCCGCTTGCACGCCGGCCTCGAGGAGCTTAGACCTGGCCCAGGTCCTGAGGTCACGACCCGATCCGTCGCCATGATCTCTATTCCAAAAGCTCACGACGGCACGTCGGTTGTACCCGAACAATAGGGACCGATTATCCAGGTTATGCATCTCGTCCAGGTCCAGCAGCAAGGCGAAAACTCGATAGGACAGATGATGGCGCCGTGTCCGCACCCTCTGATGCACGACAAAGCCTTCATATAGCGCGGAATTACGGAAGCGCATCATGCGGCAATCGACTGCGGTGTGGGCGTTGCGATCCGGCTGGACTCATTTTCGACTGACCAGGGGCGACGAACCCCGCCTATCGCCTCCGCTACGGCTAGTCCCGATTGCAAGGCATCCTCATGAAAGCCATAACCGAAATAGCTGCCGCAAAACCATATTCCGTCCCTGCCTTGCAGGGACCAGAGATCGCCCTGTGCAATCATGGCGTCACCGTTGAACTGCGGGTGCTCATAGGTGAATTCTCGGAGCAGAAAATGCTCATCTGGTTCGGTTGTTGGATTGAGCGTAACGAACAAAGGATCCGTGTTTGGGATACCTTGTAGTTTATTCATCCAGTAGGTCACGCATAGCGATGCGGTTGGCCCGGCGCCATCGGCTTGCAGGTAGTTCCAACTCGACCAAACACGCTTTCGCTTAGGCATAAGACCGGGGTCACGATGCAGCAGTGTCCGGTTCGTCGAATAGCCGATCGCACCAAGCAGTGTCTGTTCTTTAGAATTTGGAGCGTTTAGTAGGCGGAGCGCTTGATCTGCATGGGTCGCAATTATGGCCTGGTCAAACTCACGAATGCCGTCTTTACGCGATCCGACTAAAACCTTGTTGTTTTTGCGAGCCACCGAGGTGGCTTCGCAGCCGGTAAAGATATTATTTTCTATTGAACCCATCATGCGTCGAACGTATTCCCGACTGCCACCATCGACAGTGCGCCAGCTTGGCCGATCGGCTATTTGCAGCAATCCGTGACTATCGAAGAATCGAATGAAAGCTGTCGCTGGAAAGGCCAGCATTTCCCGTGTGCTTGCCGACCAGATGGCGGCACCCATTGGTAAAAGGTGGTCCTCGACAAAAGCCGATGAGTAATTGTTGGTCACGAGATAATCTCGGAGAGTTTGGTGCGATTGACTTGCCTCGTTCAGAAGCAAGCGCGCCTCGCGATAGAAACGGCGCACGTCTTTCAACATAACCCAAAAGCGCGGACGTATGAGATTGCGTCGCTGTCCGAACAGTCCATTGAGATCGGTGCCCGAATACTCCAACCTACCCCCGTTCAGTGAAGCCGCAAAGGACATATCGCTTGCTTTAGTTGGAACATCGAGATGTTGGAAAAGGGCCGTTAAATTCGGATAGCTATGTTGGTTATAAACAATAAAGCCGGTATCAACTGCTAATGGACCGGCCGTTCCGGGAATGGTCACGGTGTTTGAGTGGCCGCCAATATGCTTTTGCTTTTCATAAACAGTGATCCGATGCCTCTGAGACAGCAGCCAAGCAGCACTCATACCGGCGATACCGGTGCCGATGATTGCGATATTGAGAGGAGGCAAAGGTGCAATCATTTGCTGCTTTTAATCTCGATGTATCAAAAAAATTGGAAAGCTAGTTCGATTAGCTACGGAAATGTTAGGTTGTCGGATCACTACACGTAAACAACCAAGCGGTCTCTCGTGATCCAATTGCTGCCAGCGCACGTATCTTCGGTATGTTTGCACTTCTTTCAGCAGTACAATCGGAGAGTAATCGGCCTAATCATAAGGCGTTGCAGGAAGTTCCAAGCGCTTGCTTGGATCGCCCGATCGCCACGATTCGTGCTGGAAATTTAGATTTGAACGAAAAATTAATTGCGGTCGCGGATAGTCAAGATAGGGCGGCGTTCGCCGATCTGTACGCTCATTTCGCACCTCGCTTAAAGGCATTCATGCTTAAGCGTGGATGCGATTTTGCAACGGCGGAAGAGGTGGCGCAGATGGCTCTTGTGGCGGTCTGGCAAAAGGCGGCGTTGTATCAGCCGGAAAAAGCGTCAGCTGCGACATGGATATTCACGATCGCGCGCAACTTGCATATTGACCAAATCAGGAAGGCAAAGCGTCCGGAACCGGATCCGAATGACCCGTTGTTCGTCCCGGCGGGCGAAAAGCAAGCCGATGACAGCATCGCCGAAGCTCAAGACGCGGCTCGCGTCCGCGAGGCTATCGCAACGTTGCCACCGGATCAGCAGGAAGTGTTGCGTTTATCCTTTTACGAAGACATGTCGCACGGACAAATTTCTAGTGCCTTGGGACTTCCCCTCGGTACAGTAAAGTCTCGAATACGGCTGGCTTTTCGCCGAATCCGAAGCGGCCTTGGAGAGCTGCAATGAATATAAATCATCATGTAAGCGATGTGTTGCTTACGCGTTACGCCGCTGGTGGTCTAGGTGAAGCCTGGTCGCTTGCTGTCGCGACGCATGCAGCATTGTGCCCGCTTTGTAGAGATGCAATCGCGGGAGCAGAAAGTGTAGGAGGTGCTTTAATCGACGATATCGAACCTGTCCCGATGGCAGAACATGCATTTAACGATGTCATGGCACGTTTGGATGGCGAAGATATGCAAACGCTAGAGCAACAACAGTGCAGCGAGCCAATTTCCTCTGCGAATTTGTTCTTGCCTGAGCCCCTGCGAAGCTATGTGCAGGGTGAAGGTGGGCAAAGTGACGAATTACCATGGAAATTTCTTGGTCTGGGTGCGTATCACATTCCAATTGCCATGTCTGACCGGTCTGCAACCGCGCGCCTGCTGCGAATTCCGGCGGGACGCCCGGTTCCGGAGCATGGTCACGATGGACTGGAACTGACATTAGTATTGTCCGGTGCATTTACAGACGGTGATTCCTATTTTGCCGCTGGCGATTTTCAGGAAGCGGACGAAAATTTAATACACAAACCACATGCTGTCGCCGAAGAGGAATGTATTTGTCTTGCAGTGACGAACGCTCCGCTTCGTTTTAGCAGCCCTATTGTCCGGCTCCTGCAACCGTTACTGAAGATCTAGTTCACTTTACGGCGCCAAGCTGAACAATTCGTCCGCATAACTGGTGCTGTTGTGGTGATGACAAAATGCTGTCCGAAAGACGCACCCCTGACACGATTTTGAGCCGTTTTACAGGCGACCGAGATGAAAGAGTTGGGAGCCTATTTTTCTGTCTACGATTAATGTAAGAGGGCAACGCATTAAGTTTTATTCGCGTCTCGCTGATCTTGATAGCCATGAACCTTAGTATCCAGCGTAGAGGACGAAAACATTTGATGATAAAACACGTGTCCAATCAGCAGGGGGCTTTAACCCGCAGTTGAGAAAAGTTGAGCAGCGGCCTTTTAGTGCAGTTCTTGGCATCACCTATAAATGTAATTCAAATACCGTTTATGGCATTAGTGCGAACAACCCTCCCTAATGGATATCATTCGCCGATGCGCTACCAAGAATTAATTGCTACCATGCAATCATTCATCGCGACCTTGTTGGTGATCGCAAGTTTGGGGTTTTCGGCAACTGTTCGAGCCGAAGATGTTATCGACAGCAAGAAACACCGCTTCAAGGCGATAACCATTGCCAATGGACTCGCATACCCTTGGGGAATGGCCTTTCTACCTGGTGGCGATCTCCTAGTCACGGAGCGTGCAGGGACACTGAGGCGTATAAGCAATGGCGCTCTCTCCGCGCCCCTCGCGGGGCTTCCCGAAATCTTTGCGTCTGGCCAAGGGGGCTTGCTCGATGTGGCACTGCATCCAGACTTCGCGAAGAACCAGTGGGTGTACCTGACTTACTCCGCCGGGGGGTACTTCGGCGCCAGTACCGAACTCGCCCGCGGTAGACTGGTTGGCAATCGGCTCGTCGACACCGAAGTCCTCTTCGTAGCCAGACCCAAGTCATCGGGCGTTCAGCATTTCGGATCAAGGATCCGATTTTTGCGCGATGGCAGCCTGCTAATGACCCTAGGTGATCGCGGCAGGCGGCCTGAAGCACAGAACACTGGCAGTCATACCGGCAGTACCATCCGCCTCAATGACGATGGTTCGGTGCCCGAAAACAACCCCTTCGTAGGGCATCTCGGTGTTAAGCCAGAGATCTACACACTTGGCAATCGCAACGTCCAAGGGCTGACCCTGCACCCGCTAACCGGTTTACCTTGGGCCCATGAACACGGACCGAAGGGTGGCGATGAAATCAATGTACTACACGCCGGTAAGAATTACGGCTGGCCGGTGATTACCTACGGCGTCAACTACGGGGTCGGTACCAGTATTGGAGAAGGCACGCACAAGGCAGGAATGGAGCAACCCCTCTACTACTGGGATCCGTCTATCGCACCGTCCGGAATGGATTTCTATACAGGTGACAAGTTTCCTAACTGGCGGGGTAATTTGTTCGTTGGTGCCCTGGCTTATCGGCTACTTTGCCGCCTGGAGTTAGATGGCGAACGCATCATCAGCGAGGAGCGGTTGCTACAGAACGAATTCGGTCGAATTCGCGATGTGCGCAATGGGCCGGACGGTTATCTCTATCTTCTAACGGATGATCCTGATGGCAGGGTCATCCGCCTGGAGCCAGTACCCTAGGCACACCAGTTGATCGATTGGACCAACGAGTTGCTGGATGTGCTGCCACGGGCTAATGGGCTGAAGAAAGGTTGGGATATTATCTTTGAAATCCACTTCTATGATGATCGACCGCTCCTGGTGTGGGATACCCGCCCGAATAGAGTTCGTCCGCAGCCTTTTCGAATGTAGTACGGGGCCACGGATGGGGGCAGGCGTGTTCCGTTAGTGCGTTCAACCGCTTATTAATAGGGGCTTGCCAAGACATTTGTTTGCGTGACAGTACTCACTACTTGGTACCTCTCCATCACTGACCACGCAGGCGTTGCAAATGCCCCCCTCCAACAAGAATTATCACGATGGAGAAATTGGTGGAGCCGTCCCTGCTGAGTACCAGCATTTAGTGGTACACCGCAAAAATGACACCGCTTATATGCGTACCGAAAGCTTTGTAACGGAATTAAAACCGGTTAGTGAGGGCAAAGCGTATCGTTATGTATTCGATCCTTTAACGGTAGGGGATCCGGCTCAGTCTTGCTTCGAGGAACTGAACGTGGAAGTTATTGCGCCAGAAGAATTGCATCGAAGCGCAGCTGGTGCGAACAAAAAGGTGCCGCCGCAGCTGTTCAAAGAGGTGCGGGGGCGCTGGATCACCGGGGTGGAACTTTCAGAGGTGAAAGAGTCCTCCCCGGCTGAAGAAAATAGCAGAGATAATCTCTTCGGACGCAACGGGGCGTTCCTTGTTTCTAACGATGCGGACGATGCCGTAATCGACAAAGCCGAACTTCGCACTGGAAAAAGTCCCGGTGAAGTTACCAGCCTTCGCATACCCTGTATCGACCACCCGACAGACGAGGACTTCGCTTACTACGGTTGTCAATTATTACATCACGGAGATTTGATCGCCTTCGACGAGCACTTGCCTTTGTTCACCTCGGCCAGGACGGAAAATTACGCTTTTGATTATTTGTTGGCGAGCAGCGGCATTTACGTCGAGACACACGACATCGTGCACGTCCACCAGCCCATGGTGGAAAGCAATAATTCGATGTTAGAAACCGTTGGTCAAGTAAATGCGAGTGGTGGCTATTGGGTCCTAGGCAGGGCAGTTGCGCCTGATGTGTACTGGTTCTCGGCGCTCAAGATACCCTTTGGGGCGGCAGCCGTGATGCCCCCGGGCGTTATTCATAACGATGTTTACCTAACGGGAAAGTATAGAGCTGTCTACGGAGCGCGCAGCACGCGCGCGGTAAAGGTTTCGAGCGTTATCGTATGCAATGAGTTTGATGGCGCAAAAATGCACATGATTTAATTAGAAGAGCTTTTGGAATCTTAAATAAAAGCGCACCGTTAAGGTATGTGAATGTTCGGTGACACTGTTCCTTATAGGTTAAAAGTATAATCTCCAAACGCGGACTGGACAAATACTTCATGTCGCCTATTGGCTGTTGAGACAGTTCATATATGCCCGAGATGGAAAGGGTG
The DNA here is from genome assembly GCA_002717185.1 of Rhodospirillaceae bacterium. Next base: position 6,232 of record PBDC01000111.1, on the reverse strand, counting down.
CGTATTTCATTGCAATATTAGAAGAGAGATTAGCATTCTATTTTTTTATTCCGCTGAAATAGCGGTGACTTAATCTCCCATGATACGGGAGATTTTCCATGTAATTTATATCGATGGCCAAGGCGGCGGTAAGTGCGACTACTAGTAAATTTATGATTTATAACGAAAAAATGGCGCGCCCGGGAAGACTCGAACTCCCAACCTCCTGATCCGTAGTCAGACGCTCTATCCAATTGAGCTACGGGCGCAAGACGCCGGATTAGTCCGGCGGCGAAGGAAACTACTCAATGCGGGTCAGCGTCGCAAGACCCAATAGCTGCGGTTGTGCGAAGGGGTCCAAACTTGCTAGGAAATGCGGCTTGTCCGGCGGATAACGCTCCTTTAGTATAGATGTAATAAAAGATCAAAAGTCTATGCTTTTACTAAATTAAAATAGTTGCGGACTTGACTTTTGGGTCTGATTGGTAGAATTACGGGGATTTTGGGGCTTAGTATCCAAATGAAATTTCGCGAATATTCCATGATTCTTTTCGGTGCTGCATTGCTCAGCGGATGTAGTGGTGCCGACGATATTTTGTGGCCCTCCCTGTCCGGGTCCGATCCGGCCGGGCTGCCGCAGCTTGCAGCCGCCCCAGTTCAGGCGACGCCGCCTGTGCGTATCAATATCGCTGCGCCCCAGAAGCCCACTTTCACGACCACGGCGTTGCAGCAGGCTTCGGCCACTGGAAAGCCGACAGGCACCTTTGTGGGTCGCAAGGTCACGCAGATGCAGAACGACCTGAGTAAATTGCAGCGCTCGGTCGGCGGCCTGAATAAGCGGATGAATCAGATATCGTCGCAGAACATCAACTCTTCGCGACGTTATCACGAGGTTGTTGCCGCGATGAATTCAAAGCTGCAGGTAGGCACTACCCCGGGCAACCCGGTGCTAGTAAAACAGTGGAACGAGGCACAGAAGAAACTGGAGGCGATTGCCGACGGTCTTGGCCGTATGGACAAGCTGTCTAACGATGCAGCGGGAGAGGCGGGCCTTGCGGTCTGGTTGCTGGAGAGTGTGCGCGCAACTTTTGCACTGAGCGGTGCGGTTGATGAAGATCACCGTCAATTGCGGGCATTGGAAGACGACGTCAACCGAACCATTGTGTTGGTTGACCGTCTGTTGAATGAGCTTAGTGAAGATGTATCACGGCAGACAACTTATGTGGCGAATGAACGACGCAATCTGACAACGATGTCGTTGGCGGTGAAGAATGGCGAGCTTTATGGCACCAGCTTAGTGAACCAAGCTTTCGCGCAGAGTCAGGCGCTGGCAAGTGCTGCTTCACAACAGTCCACGGGACCGACAGTCGGTGAGCGCGCGCTGGTGGTGATCCGGTTCGATAGACCCAATATTCAGTATCAGCAGGCATTGTATAATGCGGTAAGTCGCGCGTTGGAGCGCAAGCCGAATGCGTCCTTTGATCTTGTCGCGGTTAGCCCGAAGCGGGGTAGCCCCGCGCAGACGGCACTGAGCAGTACGCAGAGCAAGCGGAACGCGGAAGGTGTACTGCGTACGCTGGCCGATATGGGGCTACCAGCAAACCGCGTCAAGCTGTCGTCGCGCTCTAGTCAGGAAGTCGAATCCAACGAAGTCCAAATTTACGTGCGTTAACGAACTGCAGTGGGGTTGCCGATGTGGGTGAGATTTGTTGCCCTCGTTTTGGCGTTTCTACTGCCGAGCCTCATAGCGCAGGCCGTAGACTCGCGTCGTGCGTTCATTGTTGATGTGATCGACACGCAGCTCGAGGCGTTTAAGCGCGACGATGCGTCTACAGCCTTCGCCTTCGCCAGTCCCGATATCCAGGCGATATTTGGCACACCGGCTAATTTCCTGAAGATGGTAGCAGAGGCCTATCAGCCGGTCTATCGGTCGCAATCTGTGACCTATCTCGACTTAATTGAAAAGAATGGACGCATATTGCAACGGGTACTGTTTTCTGGGCCGGAGGGCAAACAGGTGTTGGCCCTATACGTGATGGAGCGCCAGCTGGACGAAACTTGGCGTATTGCTGGATGCATTCTGGTTGACTCGACGGGCCAGACTGCATGACTTTGCAGAAAGAATTTCCGGTGTCCTGGGAGGAGCTGCACCGCAATGCGCGAGCACTCGCCTGGCGGTTACTTGATATTGGCCCCTTCGAAGGGATCGTCGCCGTAACACGTGGCGGCCTTGTTCCCGCCGCAATTGTTGCCCGGGAATTGGAGGTCCGTCTGGTCGATACGGTCTGTATTTCATCATACGACCACAAGGATCATGGCGATATCGATATTCTCAAATCTGCGGATGGTGACGGCACTGGCTGGTTGATCGTAGATGATCTTGTGGACACGGGTCGAACCGCGCAGGTTGTCCGCAAGATGTTGCCAAACGCACATTTCGCGACAATATACGCAAAGCCGGCAGGTCGACCGTTGGTCGACACCTTCGTCACCGAAGTCAGCCAGGATACCTGGATTCTATTTCCTTGGGATGTGGAGCTGGCTTATGCGGCACCAATTCGTGACCGTGGTTAGCGCTGCTCACCTGGGCGTGGCGACAGGCACATTGTCGATCAACCGCGTGTGCCCAAGATGGGCAGCCGCGATCACGCGGGCCGGGCGGACAGCCCTTTCTAGCGGCTCCAAAGAGCTTGCGTCACAAACCTCAACATAGTCGATAGGGTTGAACCCAGCCGCTTCCAATTGTATGCGGCCTGCCGCGGTTGTTGCCGAGCTTACCGAACCGGCGGACAGTTTATCCGCGATCTCACACAGCACTTTGTAAAGGGTTGGGGCGGCGGCACGCTCCTTTGGCGACAAATACCAGTTGCGCGAGGACATTGCCAAACCGTCCGCCTCGCGGACCGTCGGCACGCCGACGATCTCCACTGGGATATTCAGGTCGCGCGCCATCCGCCTAACGACCTGTAGTTGCTGATAGTCCTTTTCCCCGAAGAAGGCCTTGTCCGGCAGCGCTTGCAGCAGAAGTTTGCTCACCACTGTGGCAACGCCGCCGAAGAAATGAGGACGAGTTGCGCCGCATAGACCTTCCGTCAAGCCGGATACAGCAACGCTAGTTGAGAAACCATTAGCGTACATCTCTTCGACTGGCGGGATGAAAGCGAGATCGGCGGACAGTGCTTGCAGCTTTGCTAGGTCTTCGGCTTCATCGCGAGGATAGGCTTCGAAATCCTCGTTAGGGGCGAACTGGGTCGGGTTGACGAAAATGGTCGTTACCGCGTGATCACAGGTGTGAAGGGCAGCTTTCACCAAAGCCAGGTGACCTTTATGCAGCGCGCCCATTGTCGGGATCAGCCCGATGGTTTTGTCCTGACGTCGCCACTCGTGCACTTTGGCGCGCAAGCTTGATATATCGCGCACGACTTCTAAGGTATTCGCCTCTTCACCGATTTTCACGGTATTCACCATTATGTTTCGCGTTCCCGTCAGATGCGACCTGATCCTATGATCAATATCTGCCCCCTCAGGGCGGTCGGCACAATACAGATTATGTTGCAGAGCACAATAACGCGCCTTTTCCATACTTTACGTTGGGGTTTGTGTGCTTTCTTCCGTAGTCTCAGAGCATGAACCCAGTCGTCAAACTTCTACCCGGCCGACACAAGCGGCTGAAGTCGGGATATCCTTGGATTTTCTCGAACGAGGTGACGAAAGACGACGGCGATCCTATTGCGCCTGGCTCTGCGGTCACGATTGTTGGCGACAATGGCGAGATCTATGGAACTGCGTTATTCAACACACACTCGTTGGTTATAGGCCGGATGATTGGGCGGTCCGCGGGTGTAATACCTGATATCGATTTCTTTTCAGGGCGGTTCGCACGCGCCTTGGCGCTGCGGGATCGCCTGTTCACAAAACCCTTCTATCGCCTAGTTCATGCCGAAGCGGATGGCCTGCCTGGCCTGATTGTTGACCGTTATGGCGATGCCGTTGTTGTTCAATGCAACATTGTTGGCATGGACATGCGACTAGAAGCGATTCTCGATGCGCTAGACCGGACTATTTCGCCGCAGACAGTCATTCTGCGCAACGACTCGCGGGGTCGCGTGCAGGAGGGCCTGCCGCTCGATGTTACAACGCTGCGTGGAGAAAGTAGGGGCCCGGTTTTTTTGCAGGAGAACGATGCGAACTTTGCAGTGAATTTTACGCAAGGCCAGAAGACTGGATGGTTCTACGATCAACGGCGGAACCGGGCATTTGTTGCGTCGCTCTCCAGTGGTGGTCGGTTAATCGATTTTTATTGCTATGGCGGCGGATTCGCAGTTCAGGCACTGAAGGCAGGTGCAGCCGAAGCTGTCATGGTAGATCGTTCCGCCATGGCTTTGGAGATGGCAGCGGCCTCCGCGGCACGTAACTCTGTTGCTGAAAGGTGTCAGTTTGTGAAGCGCGATAGTTTTACTGAAATGGAGCGGCTCTCCGCAGCGGGGGAACGTTTTGACGTAGTCGTTGCCGATCCCCCGGCCTTCGTGAAGTCGAAGAAGGATTTTAGCCGCGGCAGTCGTGCTTACCGCAAGATGACACGTCTCGCAGCCTCTCTCGTCGCGCCGGAGGGAATTCTGTTTGTGGCTTCCTGTTCGCACAATGTGGCGCCGCACGTGTTTACCGACCTAGTGAAGCAAGGGGTGGCAGATGTGGGCCGGTCGGGCCGGATTCTCCGATCCGCGGGAGCAGGCCCGGACCATCCGGTCCACCACGCACTGCCAGAGACAGCTTATCTGAAAAGCCTAACGCTCCAGCTCGACTGAATTATTGGTTTTTTAACAGATACGGAAGGTCGTTCGAATTCAGAAGAGAATCGTTTTTGATGGCGACCATCTGGGGTTGTTCGATGGGTAATTTTGATTTAGGGGTGACATTGTTAGAAACATGATTTGCACTAGCATGTAATCATGTTCGACGAATTGCAGTGTCATAGTAGCTTATTTGCACGCGCTGTAATCCTCACGAAGTATTCCGTTGCCTAAATTTTCTATACAGGATGGGTAGCAGAGATAATATTGCTAAACCGACCAGTGCTAGAACTACATCGGTGGTTAAAATTCCAGTGGTGGAGAATTCTTCACCGCTGTCAAATATGCTGCCGAGACCGGCCCCAACCTGAATGAAGACGACCGACCCGGGAATGATGCCGAACAGTGTTGCGAAGAAATAGGTTTTCAACCGCACGCCCAGGAATGCTGGTACCAAGTTGACGACGAAGAACGGAAAGATCGGGATCAACCGCATCGCGAGCAAATAGTTGAAGGCGTTTTCCTGGAACCCTTGCTCCATTTTCTGCAGCCAGGGGCCCATTTTTGCCTTCAATGCATCCCCGACTGTGGTTTTCGCAACGAGAAACAGAGCAGTAGCGCCAACCGTCGCCGAGACGACGACAAAGGTGGTACCAAGCGCCAAACCAAACATGAACCCGCCGACGATTGTCAAAACAGCGCCGCCTGGCAGGGAGAATGCGACTGCGACGATATAGATCGCCATGAATGTGATCGCAGTAATAAGCGTATTGTTCTGAACCTGGTCCAGCAGCCAACTACGATGTTCGCGTAGGGCATCGAAGGTAATGTATTCATCGAGCCCAGTTGTGAAGAACAGAACGAAACCAGCAATCAATATCACCAGTGGCCACAGCCGGCTTGCGGAAAATACTTTCACGCCGTCTGCGTTGTTGTCTGCTTGTTCTTTGCTCACGCTACCCTCGTTTCACATGGTGACTGGATTGCTGTCTATTGCAGGAAGGCCCTTGTGCTAGTCACCTCAGCGTGCCCCCATACTACTATGTCATAATAAAACGCCCTACATTACCGCTGTGCAAGGTCTCGAAGGTTAATTGACTTGCCGTATCGCACCTTTTATACAGCGCCATCCTTACGAAGTGCGTAACCGGAGAATCCTTGTGAAGCGTACATTTCAGCCCAGTAGGATCGTCAGAAAACGACGTCACGGGTTTCGCAGCCGAATGGCGACAAAAGCCGGTCGCCGGGTCCTTGCACGCCGCCGCGCGCGCGGCCGTAAGCGGTTGTCCGCTTAGTCTCAAAGAACAATTATGCGAACGGCATTCGAGCGTCTTAAACGGCGCGCGGAATTCCGCCGTTTGACGCGGGTACGGCGGCGCTGGGCCACACCTGGTTTGGTGTTGCAGGCTCTGGACCGCCCCGGCGGTCATGGCGCAGCTCGGGTTGGTTTGACAGCTAGCCGC
>PBDC01000110.1 GCA_002717185.1 Rhodospirillaceae bacterium | reverse complement strand
CTTCATGGTCATGTACTTTTTACCTGACCCGTCATAAGCGGTGTACGATTTTTTGCCTGTTTTGGCCAAATTGAACCACTTTCCATATGGTTTTTTCTTTTTATGGTCCTTAATACGCAAGCCGGGACCCATAATTTTCCACTCGCCTTGCTTAATTTTGTCACCAATATTGCGATCTAAGTTACCAGACCACGCTGTTTTATCTTTGTAATAAAAATCCTGCACTTTCGTGCCGTCCGCCAGAACGTTATTGCAAGTTATACTCCCCTTTTTGAATGCCTTCGCCATTTCTTTGGCAGTCATAAACTTGGGCGCCTTTGAAGCCTTGGCTGCTTGGTCGCTCGTTACGCAAGCGCCAAGGGTCAGCATTGCGGTAACCGCTGTGATTATAACTAATGCTTTTTTCATCGTGTTCCTCCTGACATTGTCCCCGAATACCGGAGCTTATTTTACTCATTTATCCGGACTGCCTCAATTTTGCATTTTAGCAGTAAAATACTGTTTATCAGCAGTCGCCATGCAAGTCGTCCGAAAAAATAAATAAATAGCATTCGAATTTAAGCTTAATAAGCGTCTTCTATACATTAATGCAACCATTTACATTCGGTTAACAATAAATCTCAGGCCGTAATTTTAGAGACTGAATTAAATCAGCTGCGCAACTTACCTAAACGAAGCTAGTAATGGCGTGACGTTTACCGATATCGGGAATGAACTCCATGTCTTTGCTAAAATCAGCGATTTTTAAATTAAACAAAGGCACTTTTACCATCCATTTTGGTCTCGACCAAAAATTTGCGCCGCCGTTAGGCAAATTTCGTAGCGCTTTCCAGGATGCCGCCATCAGATGCTAGCCTCATCGGTTCCCAGTTTTGGGAGCGAACATAGTCCGGCCGCGGGTTTTCGACTTCTTCAGGATGGTTGGCTACGCGATTGTAGCAGAAAAATATTTGGCGGCGGTCCTGCGCCGATAAATTATGTCCTGATGCATGCAGATTGTTGCAGTGGAAGATTGCAGCCGTTCCTGGCTTGCCCGTCAACGGAACGGGGTCTGGATAGCGCGCGATCATTTTGCGCATTTCCTTCGGCCCGACCGCCCATAGGCTGTATGCTGTCGAGTCGTCCCAATAGGGCTGATGCCGCCCCTCGTGATGGCTGCCTGGCAAAAGGTATAGGCAACCGTTGAATTCTGTCGCTTCATCTAGCATGACGACCATGGTGGTCAGTTGCGGCTTACCGACCCCGTCAAGGTGCCAGGCGCCGAAATCCTGATGCCAGGGCCAGGCGGACCCTTGTATCGCGGCCTTCACGTTTACTTTGCTGTGATGAAGGTAAAGTGCATGGTCGCCCAGCAGTTGTTGTGCGACCCCAAGAGATCGGGGAGATCGTGCTGCGGCGCGGACTGCGGCAGATTTAGTTTCACCGTTATCTTCGTGCATCCGAAAGATCGTCTTTGCGGGCCCGCCAGTTTCCTCACGGAAGATACATTCCGAGTCAATTTTCGAAACGCGCTCGACCTCACCGCGGAGAATGGCGACCTCCTTCGGTGAAAAGAGCTCAGGAAAAATCAGAAAGCCATTTTGTTCGTAATGTGCACACTGCGCGGCGGTCAACTGCATGGCGGGCCTCTTCGTTGTTCGTCAGGAACGACGAAAGAATAGGTGAGAAGGTTTAACAGATCGACATCGGCTCGATATTCGATTAACCCGACCTGCGTTCAGTTTATTCTACGCTTTAGACATATCCTTATAGTAGAACGTTGGCCTAGCACACTAGGTATTGCGGGGTAGCGTTTAAATATGAGTTACCGTATTGGCGTCGATATTGGCGGCACATTCACTGATTTTTGCGCCTTTGATGAGGCAAATGGCACTGTCCACACCCATAAAGTGTTGTCGACGCCGGACCGACCTGGGGCGGAGGTCGTTGAGGGCCTTGCGACACTGAAAGAACGTTACGGCATTACGCCGGCAGATGTGTCTTATTTTACGCACGGTACGACAGTGGGAGTTAACACTGTCATCCAGCGCAAGGGCGTTAATCTCTGTCTCTTTACGACCAAAAATTTCGAAGATGTATTAGAAGTCGCCCGTCTCAAAATGCCGGATCCCTACGATCTATTTTCGCGCAGGCCGGTGCCTCTGGTCACGAAGGAAAAGGTTTTTCAGATTGGTGGGCGCATCCTGGCCGATGGCAGTGAGGACCAAGCGGTAGATGAGGATAGTGTGCGTTCGGCGATAGCTGGCGTCCGGGAAGTAGGAGGGGAAGCCATCGTTGTCGCTCTGCTACACGCCTATCGCAACGATGCGCATGAAAGGCACGTCCGCGATATTGTGAACAGGGAAGCGCCGGACTTGTCGGTGATCTGCGCGAGCGAGGTTTGGCCGGTAATACGGGAATACGAACGCACCGTCACCGCCGTCGTTTCGGGTTATGTGCAGCCGCGCGTCGCGGATTATCTGACGGCACTGGAGAATTCTCTTGCCGACGCAGGCGTATTGGCGCGACCAATGATCACTAAATCGAATGGCGGTGTGATGAGTGCTGCACTTGGCAAGACTCAGTGTGCGCAAATGCTACTCTCTGGAACTGCGGCGGGTGTTATCGGAGCCAGCTATGTCGCTCGGATGACAGGCGATGAAAATACCATGAGTATCGATATCGGTGGTACCAGTGCCGATGTCGCGTTTATTCGAAACGGCACGCCACAATACGGCATTGGCGAGATGATTGGTGAGTTCCCAATCTTTATCCCGACCATTTCGGTCACTTCCATTGGAGAGGGTGGTGGTTCGATTGCCTGGGTGGATGCGCAGGGCGTTCTTAAAGTCGGGCCGGAAAGCGCCGGGTCGAACCCAGGACCAGCTTGCTACGGAAAGGGCGGAACCAAGGCCACGATAACTGATGCCTTTTGTGTCTGTGGGTTCCTTGGCGAGACGGAACTTGGGTACAGCGCGGTTGATGTCGACAAGGATAAGGCCCGCGGAGCAGTCGCTGAAGTCGCTAGGCAACTCGATCTTGGGCTTAAGGAAACTGCGGAAGCGATCATCAAAGTCGCTGTGTCTGGCATGTATCTCGAAGTTAGCAAGCTAGTTTCGCGCTATGGCATTGATCTTCGTGAATTTACGCTTCAGGCCTTCGGTGGGGCGGGGCCGATGCTTGGCTGTTTTGTTGCTAGAGAGCTCGGTATGACCCGGGTCACGGTTCCAACAACGCCGGGTGTGTTGAGCGCTTTCGGCGGTCTAATAGCCGATATCAAGAATGATTTTATAAGCACTGTGTATTGCGACCTTGACACGGCGGCGCGAACGTTGCGTGACGGCTATGCCACATTGCGGCGGCGCGCGACAGCGTGGCTGCGCGAGGAGCAGGGCTTCGAAGGGGAAGCCGCGATGCTCTACACCGCGGACCTACGTTATCGTGGACAGTCTTTTGAGATCGAGACAGTGTTGCAGGAAGAGTGGATTGAGAATGGCGACTTGGCATCTATCGCCAAAGCATTCCACAAGGAGCATGCGCGCGTTTATGATCATGCTGACGAGGAAGCAGCGGTACAAATTATCAACTTGCGCCTAGTGATCGTGGGCGCTGCACCGAAACCGGAACTTCGCGAACTCCCCTCTATTGAGGAAGCACCAGTGTCGAAAGGGACAATCGACGTGTTTTATGACAGCGCTAAGCATCAGGCTGCTTTGTATGACCGTGCGACTTTGCGCGCAGGTCAGACTGTTGTGGGTCCTGCGGTGATTCAGCAGGACGACTGCACCACATGTATTCTCGGTGGGTTTACTGCCGAGATCGACGCCTATGGAAATATCTTGTTGAACGGATAGAGACAATGGCAATTGACAAGGTAATGCTCGAGATCTTGGCCAACCACTGCGCGGCGGCAGCGGAAAGTATGGCCTTCACTCTTTATCGCACGGCCCATTCGACTTTTGTGAAGGAGACAGAAGATTTTACCACCGGCTTGACGACGCCAGACGGGCAAACCTTTGCTACACCGACCGACCTTGGGGCGACTTGGTTCGTAGGCCTCAACTACGGCAACGTGATACGGGTATTCGACGACTATGAGGATGGTGACATCTGCATGACGAATGACCCGTACAGTGGCTACGTCTGCACCCATCCGCCGGATATGCATCTTTGGAAGCCGGTCTTTCATGAGGGTGAGATTGTCTGTTTTGCTGTCGGCCACGTTCACAACACGGATGTGGGTGGGGCAGTGCCAGCGAGCCTGTCGCGGACCTTGACTGAGGTGCATCAGGAGGGAATTCGGATCCCACCGACCAAACTGTACAGTGCAGGTGTGCTCAACCAGCCTATCCTCGACGTCATCCGCACAAATGTGCGCGTGCCGGATCAGAATTGGGGCGACCTCAAGGCGCAAGTTGCCGCGATGAACACGGGTGAGCGCAAGGTAAAGGAGATCATCGCCCGATTCGGGATCGAGGCGTTCCGGCAAGGTATGTATGACCTACTAGATTACGCTGAGGCGCAGACGCGCGCCCTGGTGCGGACACTACCCGATGGCGTATATCGTTTCGCCGATTATTTGGATGAGGACTCCGCCGGCGGCCACCCTTGTCGGATCGCGCTGAAGTTAACCATCGACGGAGACGGCATCGAGTTCGATTTTACAGGTAGCGACCCGCAACTCGAATCCTCAATTAACATGCCGACCGGCGGGGATCCGCGGCACATTTTGATGATGGTTGGGCTCGACTACGTGCTCTATTCGTTGGATCCGTCGATACTGCTCAACTCGGGCATGACGCGAGTATGCAATTGCATTTTACCGAAGGGGACGATCGTTAACCCGGAGTTTCCCGCAGCGGTTGGCATGCGATCGCTCACAGAAGCGCGGGTTATGGATGTAATTTTTGGCGCCTTCGCGCAGGTCGCGCCTGAGCGCCTACCCGCATGTCCGGCTAGTGGTGGGCCAATCATGAACGTGAACTCCGTTGACCACCGCACCGGCCGGCGTGTCGTTGCGTCGATCGATCCTATCTCCGGCGGCGCCGGAGGTAACCCGCATGAGGACGGTGCTGATGGCTCGGGGGCGAATTCCTCGTTCTTGAAGAACACGCCGGTAGAGATCAATGAAGCGGAAGTACCGATCCGCATCCTGCGCTATGGGCTGACACGAGATTCTGCGGGAGCCGGCCGTTATCGCGGCGGGGCGGCGACGGAACTGGAATTCCGTGTCTACGCGCCAAACACGAAAATCACAGCGCGTAACCGCGACCGGACCCGATTTCGAGCTTGGGGAATCGTGGGCGGTAAGGCCGGCGGCCCCTCCTCCTTTCTGCTGAATCCCGGTAGCAACCGAGAGGTAGATCTCGGCAATACAGACATCCTGACTGTTGACCCCGGTGATGTGATCAAAATTGCTTGTGGCGGCGCAGCAGGCTGGGGGAATCCGTGGGAACGACCCGCTGAAAACGTGCTTATGGACGTCAAGCGCGGCTTTGTGTCACCGGAAGGCGCTGATAGGGATTACGGCGTTGTTTTGTCTAACGGCTTGGTCGACGAAACCGCTACAGAGCGCCGTCGGCAAGTTATGCGAGCTAAAACGAATGACGGGTTCTTTGATTTTGGGGAGGAACGTGAAGAATTTGAGAAAGTTTGGACCGAGGCCAATTACTGTGCGCTGACCGAGGGATTGGCGGCGTTGCCAACCCATTGGCGGTTCTTCATCAAGGGGCGCGTTTTCGAAGCAATGGCAGCGCTCGATCCGGCCGAGCGGGACCGTGATGAGACAGTTGTATCTGCAATTTTGGACGACTTGATTGACCAATATCCGCAGTTGGCAGCGGCCGGAAACCTCCCAGTCACATGACGTCATTTGATACCTAACTATTTTTTGGTCCAAAATATATAATTTTGGACAGAGATCGTATTCATCGGCTGGATACGAGGGCGTTTTGGAACTTCCGACTGTTTTGTAAAAATTGGATTAATTAAGGAGAGTTATAAATTTAATTTTAAACAACATTTCAATGTTTTATGATGTTTTTTGTGCCTAATATATGAAAATCCGGTGCCGCCGCCCTGCAACGGTATAAGGTCGTTGTAATTTAATATCAGAGGGGGCGATACTTAAGTTTGCAGCAAACTTTTTCTTCATCTTCCTAGCATAGGCAATGATGGCAAGGCTCGTTGCTAAAGCGGAGCCGCAGGGCTTGGGTATCGATATCGATTTTGTCGGTAATAAAATCGCCGAACCGAGGGCTCTGACGCTGTTTAGTATTGGTCTGATTGCGCGTTGGCGTTGTATCTGTCGACACCTGGACGCGCACCGGCTTTACTTTAGATCCAGAGACCGTTGCGGAAGCAGTGTTTAGTTGGCCGGACTTACATCCTTTTGTATTCAGCTACAATCTTTTCACATGGAACTGCTATGCTGTGACTTCATTAGACGCTGCAGCGGTGGTCGGGGATCGAGCAGAGGAGCGGATGGCGACAGAGCACAAATCGATTGCGCAGGAATTGTTCAACTCCTATCGGCGTAAGGAAACTTTTAGGCCATTGGAAAATAGTGGCACCCTCGAGGAGGCCTACGCCATTCAGGATGAATTCCAGCGCCTGTTGATCGCTGACGGAGCGGGTGACATTGTCGGCTACAAAATTGCACTGACCTCGCCGGCGATGCAGGCATTCGTTGGACTGGACCATCCTTGTGGAGGCGCTATTTTCGCCAGCCGCGTCCTCGGGTCTCCGCAAATCGTGGATTTGTCTGACTTCCAGCATTTGGGGGTGGAGTGCGAGATCGCTGTGAGGCTGAAGGCTGATTTGCCAATGCTGCCGGATGGGCATAGCCTCGAGACCGTCGCGCCGTTCGTCGGTGCGGTGATGCCAGCCTTTGAACTTGTCGAGGACCGCGACGCAAACTACGACGAAATCGACGCATTCTCACTTATCGCTGGGAATTCCTGGAATGCCGCGAATATCCTTGGGCCCGCCGTGACCAACGTACAGGAACTGAATCTGCCAACTCTGCGGGGCGTGTTAAGGGTTAATGGCACTGTGATTGACGAGGGCACAGGGGCGGATGCGCTAGGCAATCCGCTGGCCGCAGTGGCCTGGTTGGCTGACGAATTGGCGGGGCAGGGGAAGGTCCTGCAGGCCGGTATGATCGTTATGACGGGCAGTATCGTTACGACCTATTTCCCGCAGCCCGGCGACCGGCTGGGCTTCATGGTCGATGGACTGGGCACGGCTGAATTGGCCCTGACATTTACTGAACCAGCGTTGAAAGCGCAGACATGATCTGCATGATTGTGGAACATCGAGATCGACATCGCGTCGAAGCTGATAGATACCCAAGGTCTAATTTTTAATACAGTGTGATGGCGAGATGCGCCTGCATAAGGACGGTTTTTGCCGTCTAGCAGATCCAGGTCATAGCTGCTCTCATTACAGGCGAAGACTATGTCGCCAGCGTGATCTGTAAGAGACTTTGGAAACCCGTTTGGTGGTTACCCGCCCGTCACGCTCATATGCCGCCCGACGCCGGAATCGCCGCGCCGGCGATCGATTATAAAGTCGTGGCCTTTGGGCTTGCGGCCGATGGCTTCATGGATAGCCGCTTCCAGAAGGTCGTCCTGGTGGCTGGCACGCACCGGTGCGCGAAGGTCGGCGGCGTCCTCTTGACCCAGGCACATATAAAGGGTGCCCGTACAAGTCAGCCGCACCCGGTTGCAGGCTTCGCAGAAATTATGCGTCATCGGCGTGATAAAGCCTATGCGTTGGCCCGTTTCGGTTACGTCAACATAGCGGGCCGGGCCTCCGGAATTGTAATCGTTGTCCACCAGCGTCCACTGTTTCATCAGTTCGGCGCGGACCATGGAAAGTGGCAGATACTGGTCGAGCCGCGTCTCGCCGCCGATATCACCCATGGGCATCACTTCGATGAAAGTTAGGTCGTAGCCGCCGGCACCGCACCAGCGGACCATGTCGTGGAGTTCGTCGTCATTGACGCCCTTCAACGCCACAGCGTTAATCTTAATTTTTAGCCCAGCCTTGCGCGCCGCGGCGATCCCTTCCATGACCTGTTCGAAACGGCCCCATCGGGTGATCGTCTTGAACTTGTCTGGGTTGAGCGTATCAAGCGATACATTAACGCGTCGCACGCCTGCCTCGACAAGTTCTTCCGCAAAACGCCCCAACTGGCTGCCATTCGTGGTCAGTGTGAGCTCGTCCAGGTCACCAGTCTTTAAATGACGGCCGAGTGCTTGGAACAGCCACATGATGTTTCGCCGCACTAGTGGCTCGCCGCCGGTCATGCGCAGCTTACGAACGCCGAGCCGGACGAAGGTACTGCACACCCGCTCTAGTTCCTCGAGGCTCAAGATTTCAGCTTTGGGCAGAAAGGTCATGTCTTCCGACATGCAATAGACGCAACGGAAGTCGCACCTATCGGTGACCGAAATACGCAGATAATTAACCTCTCGACCGAAGGGGTCGATCATTTCACTAACCTCTAAGCCTTGCGTCGCAGGGTAGCCGTATGTGCTAACACACTTAAATAGGGCGAAAAAGCGTTCTAAGCAATATCGCTCGTTTTGAACTGACCGTCTTACCGATAGATCACAGACTAGATTTTTTTAATAATCATGGTGACGGTTGGGATTCTGGATGATCGACGGGCCAAGGTAAGAGTAGATATTTTAGGCCAACTGGATGAAACCATAATACAAGTGCCACCGATGCCCGGCGCGAAATCGCATACGAGACTGGGATCAGGTAAAAGGGAAACAGGATGGAGACGTTCGATGCCGTGATCGTCGGGGCCGGGTTTAGCGGCCTCTATTTGCTGCACAGCTTGCGGGAGGAAGGCTTGTCTGTGCGGTTAGTCGAGGCTCAGTCCGGCTTGGGCGGGGTCTGGCAGGCTAATCGTTATCCCGGTGCACGGGTCGACTCGCATGTGCCGAACTATGAGTTTTCGATGGAGCCGTGTTGGCGCGACTGGGTTTGGAGTGAACGGTTTCCTGGACGCGACGAATTGGTGCGTTATTTCGAGCATATTGATCGGGCTCTAGATCTCAGCCGGGACATTGATTTGGAAACGCGGATCAAAACTTGCCGCTTCGACGGCCAGGGCAGTTGGACGCTCATCGCGGAGGGTGGGCGCCGCTACAGTTGTTCTATGCTGCTGATATGCACCGGTTTCGGCTCGATACCCTACACGCCTGATCTAGCTGGTCTCAAAAGTTTTGCCGGGACCTGTCACCACACCGCGACATGGCCTGAAGGCGGCGTCGATTTCCTGGGCCAGCGCGTCGGGATCATTGGGACCGGTGCCAGTGGCGTGCAGGTTATCCAGGAGGTGGCGCCACTTGCCGAACGTCTCACCGTCTTCCAACGAACGCCAAATACCGCGCTGCCCATGCAGCAGCGCCGGCTTAAGCCCGCGTCGCAAGCGGCTGCTAAGGTCAACTATCCGGAAATGTTCGCGCGGCGCAATGTGCCGCCAGGCAATTTCTGTGACATAGTCCGACCAAACGTTGGCGCGTTTGACGTGACTGAAACAGAGCGCGAGGAGGTTTTTGAGACAGCTTGGCAGTGGGGTGGTTTCCGGTTCTGGATTGGTACTTTCAATGATATTTTGATCGACGAAGCCGCCAACCGAACGGCTTATGATTTCTGGCGCGACAAGACCCGGGCCCGAGTTGACGACCCAATTGTCGCCGATCTGCTGGCCCCGATTGAGCCTCCTTATCCGTTTGGTACCAAGCGGCCGTCGCTCGAGCAGAATTTTTATGAGTGCTTCAACCGGCCCAACGTAGAACTGGTCGATTTGCGGGCCACGCCCGTCGAAACCATAGAACCAGCCGGTTTGCAGACCTCTGACGCGCTATTCGAGTTGGACGTCCTGGTTCTTGCCACTGGCTTTGATGCCAACACAGGCGGACTGACTGCCATTGACATCCGTGGCACCGATGACCGTACGCTGGCCGATGCTTGGGCTGGTGGTGTTGAGACGCATCTCGGTATGTCGGTACCTGGTTTCCCCAATATGCTGATGCTCTACGGCCCGCAGAGTGCCACCGCTTTTTGCAATGGGCCGACCTGTGCCGAGTTCCAGGGGGATTGGGTAACCCGCCTGCTCCAGCGGATGCGCCGACGTGGTGAAAAGGTTGCTGAGACGACTGTCGAGATGGGGCAGGCGTGGTCGGCTCATCTCGCTGAGTTGTCCGAGAGCACACTGTTCGGCCGCACCGACTCCTGGTACATGGCTGCCAATATCCCTGGTAAGAAGCGCCAGCTCCTCAACTACCCAAACAGCGATGCCTATCGCGACCATTTGAGCGATTGCGAGGCTAACGGCTACGAAGGTTTCGTGTTTCGGTGACGGTGTTCCGCCGACTGGTCTGCGGCCAAAATTAGATTTTGGTCACTGGCCGCGAGGGCGCCATTTTTTTGTTTCCACCAGCGCGAAGAAATCTTCAGTCAGCCTATGGAATAGATCGGGTTCTTCCAAATTCACTAGATGGCCGGTTGCTGGCAAGACTGACAGCCGCGCTGCCGGACAGACTTGTTTAATGAACAGGCTGGCCTCCAAGGCGCCGGTGTCTTCATCGCCAACGATCACATGCGACGGAAGTTTCATCGCCTCCAGTGGTTTTGTCATTGCGAATAGGGAGGGCCGACGCGCCATCACTCGACGGGTTACGTGGGCGCAGCCTTGTCCCGAATGTTGCATAAAGCGCTCGCAGAAATCCTTGAAGGCACGCGGATTCTTCCGTTTGAGCTGGATCCGGTTATCCGCCTGTTTGATCTCCTTCAACGCTTCGACGAGGGCGCCTCCTTCGTACAGCATCGCGCGGGCTTCAGCAGCGCGCTTGAACGCCGCCCCGTCGCGCGCATCGCCGCCCGCGCCAAGACCGACCATCGTCAACGACATCGCTTTGTGCGGATATTTAAGGCCAAAATCCAGTGTTGTACGCGACCCCATCGAACAGCCGACAATGTGAGCCCTCCTAATTTTGAGGTGCCGCATCACCGTCGCCAGGTCTTCCACTGCTTGCGTGTGGGAGTAATGCTTGGCTAGCTCCGGCACATCCGACGGCGGATAGCCGCGGGCGTTGAACGCGATACAGCGGTAGCGGCGGCTAAAATGCTGGACCTGTTTTTCCCAGCTCCACAAATCCCCCGAGAATTCGTGCACGAACAGTATTGGCGTTCCCGTTCCCGCTACTTCGTAATAGAGGCGTGCGCCCTCAGACTGCACATATGGCATGTCGTCTTTTCCTTTTTTTAGTGTCGGGTGTAGATGCCGCTACTAAATCGAAAGTGAGTAGACTTGTTTTGCTGTCTCGCTGTAAATCGCTGCCTTCTCATCGGATGACGCGTTCGCTGTGATGAGCTTAAAAGTGTTCCACAGAGGGCCGTAGCCGATCCCCATCCTCTCAACCGGAAAGTTGCTCTCCACCATGCAGCGTTTGGCGCCGAATAGTTCGATGCAGGGCTCGATATATGGCCGCCACAGTGCTGCCAACTCGGCGGAGGTCGGGGGACGCGCTTCTGTTCTGTAGTCGTATGCGGCGAGCCGCATCATCATGCCGCCGAGTTTGACGAAGACATTAGGTCGCTTGGCCAGTTCAGTCATGTGGGTAAGCCATTTCCGGTGGACCATCTCCTTCTTGCCTGCATAGGGACCGTAACCGAGTGGGCCACCGCAATGGCACAGTACGATGGGCGCGTCGGGATGGGCGTCGGCCAAGGCGATAACATCGTCAAGCTGTGTGTGAAAGACCCAGGCGTCGAGTGCCAGTCCCATGCCAGCCAACACATCGAGACCGCGGCCGAAACCCTTTTCCCGATAGAGGCCGGGCCGGTCGGCATTATTGCCGATAATCGGATCTAAATCCCAGGCCCCGGAATGTCGCACGCCGCAAAAACGACCGCCGCCCGCCCGTATCTGTTCCAACAGTACCGGTTCGACGGCCTCGCCTAGTGTGAGGTCGGCAGCGCCGACTATGCCGACTGCGACCTTTGTCTGGCCGTAAAAGCCAGACCGGCTCATTGCTGCAATACCGGTAACGAATTCGGTCTCGCCGACGACCCGCATTTCTTCCGGTCCGTCGGCACGGTACATGGAATGGCATTCCTCGAAAACAGTAGCGACGATGTTGTGCCCACAATCGGCATCAGCTCGGAGCTCCTGCAGCAGATACTGATATTGCCGGCCCCACGCCCAAAAATGATGGTGTGTGTCGATAATTGGCAGTTCGGGTTCAAGCGCTGACTCCTGCTCAGCCTTCGCTAGCCAGTCTTCGCGCGGCGGATGGAAACGGCCGAAAGCAGTTGGTCTATCGGTCATCATAAAGGCTTTTTTTAAGGATGGCCCTGGAGAAAGCACGAGGCTTTTTGCGCTCATCGCATCCCATAAGGCGAGAATAGTCTGCGGCGTCAGCCAGAATTATTTTGGCTAAGCGTCTCTGCTCATGGTCAATCATGGCAATACTCTAATGACCCTCCGTCGTCCCAGGAAGCGCAAACTGAGGATGTTTGCGAACTTAGGTGTTTTAGGGCGCTGGCCTACTGCACAGTCATGTCCAGTGTGCCCGATGGCGCTCTCTTTGCGGTGTTGGCTTGGCGCGAGTTATTTTGTGATGGATATTAAATCCAATATGCGGAGCACTTAAATAGAGACATAGCCAGGCTTTTTTCACTTAATAATTCGGCTGCTCGCGCTTGCTGCTTGGCGATAATCGGGCCATATTCTCTGCATGAGCGAGTACATCGTGAAGCCTAATCCCGGCGATGCGCGACTGACGGAGGACATCACTGGAGTTGATCAGAATGGTGATGTAGTGGAAACGTCGGTCGTTGTTGAACGTCCGCTGACCTTGTTTCTCAACAAACAGGAAATCGTCACGATGATGACGATTGGCGACTATCCTGAATATCTGGCAGTTGGCTACCTCATCAATCAGAACATGTTGGCGTCGGAGGACGAAATCCTTGGCATCGACTACGATGAGGATCTTGATGTCGTTGTGGTCCGTACGAAACACGAGACCAATTTTGAGGACAAGCTGCGCAAGAAGACGCTGACGTCGGGATGTGCTCAGGGAACGGCGTTTGGCGATCTGATGGAAAGGTTTGAGGACGTGGTCCTGTCGCCAAACGCGGTGCTCAAGACCTCCTGGCTCTACGCATTGACAAAGACCATCAATACGACGCCGAGCCTCTATATCGAAGCCGGTGCGATCCATGGCTGCGTGCTGGCTGAAGCGGACCGGCCCCTGCTTTATATGGAGGATGTCGGGCGACATAACGCGATAGACAAAATCGCCGGTTATATGGCGCTGAACGATATCTCACCAATAGATAAGATCTTTTACACGACCGGGCGGCTCACCTCGGAAATGGTAATAAAAACGGTGCAGATGGGCATACCAATCCTGGTGTCTCGTTCAGGCTTTACGGTCTGGGGGATCGAACTGGCGCGGCAGGCTGGTCTCACTCTGATCGGCCGGGCGCGCGGGCAGCGCTTCGTTGCCCTTTCGGGCGAAAATCGCATCATTTACGATTCCGACCCGACAGGGGTGGCAGACGAGCCGCGAAAGCTGCAACGCAAAGCCGCGACGTACAGTTGATGGGCACCATGACCGAAGCGGAAACTTGCAGTGATCCGTTTTTGTTTGATCCGATTGAGGGGCAATGTGTTGTTGATGCCGCAATCGACGAGAACACCGAATGGCTGCAAAGTTCGCAAAATCCCATCCCAACTCTCGAGTGCGGCGGTTTCACTGAAAAGGTACAGCGATTTAACGGTCAGGCACCGTGAATGCGCGACCTTTTCTGGAACGGGCAGTCAGCACTCGTTTCTTTAACCTTTTGTTTAACCGGCAGGCCATAATGACTGTTCTGGTATGTGAGCGTGGACGTACCCTATGCACGGGCTCTGCCTGGTGCATCCTGCTGACAGATATCGAACACTCCAAAGCAGTTAACGATATAAATGGATATGCGGGTGCGGTGCTTTATGCGTCCAAATATGTTGGCTGGAACCCAAGCCAGGCCTGCCATGAAGTTCGTGTCCGATGACGGGTGGGGTTGTCGGTATCCTTCTGGCAGGTGGTCTGGCGCGTCGTATGGGTGGCGGTGACAAATGCCTGCGATCACTGGGCGGACGCACCATTCTTTCTCGCATCGTGGAGACCATGCATCCTCAGGTAGCCGCTCTGGCCTTGAATGCTAATGGCGATGCAGACCGGTTCGCCGAATACGGTCTGCCGGTAATTGGTGACTCGATTTTAGGTAATGTCGGGCCTTTGGCGGGCGTTCTGAGTGGGATGGAATGGGCTGCGGAATACCGGCCAAATTGTCCGTGGATTGCCACGGTACCAACGGATGCACCATTCCTGCCAGCTGACCTGGTTGACTGCTTGCGCGCGGCAATTAGGGTTTCGAAAAAGGATATGGCCTGTGCCGCGTCGGCGGGGCGGCAACATCCGGTTTGCGGATTGTGGCCCGTTCGTCTTCGGCACGACCTGCGTGCGGCGATTGTGGATGAGGAAATACGGAAGGTCGACACCTGGACAGGCCGCTATAGCCTTTCCATCGTCGAGTTTTCGGAGGAGCCCCATGACCCGTTTTTCAACACCAACCGTCCCGAAGACCTGTCTCAGGCCGAAGTGATACTGTCGCGGGTTGAGCAGAGGGAGGACTTGCTAGGACGTGAGCAAGTAGGCGGCTAGCCCCGAGTACCGTCTGGATATGCGGCTGGAGAAGCGGAAGATGCGGTCCTGGACGTAATTGGGCGCGCACAATTGTATACGATGTTCTAGGCGACAAATTTCACGGAGAGGCGGTTGGTGTCTTCCTTGGAGGACCGTATCACGGAGGATAAATCGAACTG
>PBDC01000109.1 GCA_002717185.1 Rhodospirillaceae bacterium | reverse complement strand
TTTTGAGTTGATTGCCTTGAGATCTTCGTAACCCATCTTGAGCCGATCCGCGGTGCCCGGTGCAAAATTTTCGGTCACGATATCGGCCTCCGCCGCAAGCGCCCGGGCGATTTTCTGATCTTTCGGCGATTTTAAATCCAGTGTGATGCTGCGCTTTGAGCGGTTATTGGCGTAGAAATAGTCCTGATGCTCCTCGCGCCCATCATAGGCGAGCGTGTTGCGCAGATCGTCGCCGACGCCGGGCCGTTCCACCTTGACTACATCGGCGCCAAAATCGGCCAGCATCTGTGTGCAGTGTGGACCCGAAAGTACCTGGGTCAGGTCCAGGACGCGGAACGGGCCAAGGGGACCGGGCCTTGGATTAGTGGAGGTCATAGCCAAATCCTCACAGCGCGCAGGTGCGGAACCCGGCAAGCACGTCGCGCCGCTCTGGTCCGTAGAAATTGCGGTAGGTCGAATCGATCATACGACCGCGGGTCGGCCAAGCGCCACCGCGAAGTACCTTGGTGGCACCGAATAGGGGCTCGGAATACTCCTTGTAGTCGTCTGGCGCAAAGCCGGGAAAAGGGCGGAACGTCGTCTCCGTCCATTCCCAGACATTGCCGATCAATTGTCGTACGCCATGGATGTTGTCGCCGGCCGGCCGCGCGCCCACATCGATTGTGCCCAACGCCCGTCCGTCAAGATTGGCGTGTGCCGCGTCGGGTGCCTCATCGCCCCACGGATAAGCGCGTTTGCCGCCTTGGCCATCCGTCGTCGCGGCGAACTCCCATTCCGCTTCGGTCGGCAGGCGACGTCCGGCCCAACGGCAATAGGCCTGCGCCTCAAACCAGCTAACATGAACCATGGCCTGGTCTGGCGGCAAGTCAATGACTGTATCGAAGCGCCGCAGGCCCCACTTACCGTGTCCGTCCGGCAACCAGTAGACTGGGTGTGTGATGTCCGCCTGGCTCCGCCATTGCCAGCTGACATCGTCCCAGAACCGTTCTTCCTCATATCCGCCATCGTCGGTGAAGGCCGCGAACTCAGCATTGCTCACCTGCGCCTTCGCCATCTTGAATGGCCCGACCGTCAACGGGTGCGCCCATTTTTCGTTGTCGAACACGAACGGCGCGTCCTTTGGATTGCCGATATTGAACGTGCCGCCCGGGATCTTGGCGTCGCCTGGGTAGGCCCCACCCGGTGCATTCTCTGCTTCGGCTAGAGCGAAATTAGGTGTGGGAAACCCCAATGTCTGGCGCGAATACGTGTAGGCCTCGTTGTGCATGTCTTGGTGGAAGGTAGTGAACTGGTACAGATAGCTGTCCTGTTCGCTTGCCATGCCTCCATGCAGACGGTCCAGCAGCGCATGCTCAACATCGGTGATATATTGCAGCGTTTCGTCCATTTCCAGCAGTGGTAGGTCCCATCTGGTCTCGTGATGGATCGCAATGGAATCGTAAACCTTGTCGCTTCGCTTATGGAGTGTTTTGCGTCCATATTTACGGCGCAGAATGAAATATTCGTGGAACCAAGCAACGTGGCCAATCTCCCAGCGCAACGGATTGACGATCTCGAGTTTCGGCCCGATGAGCTGTTCTGCGTTCAATTCCCGAACCAGCTCGATCGTGCGGGCGTTAGCGTCACGCATAATTTCTTTCAGATAGTCGGTGGCAACAGGCTGGGTCATCGTGCAATCTGCGATGCTTATGGAGATTAGCCTTATAACCCCGGCTGCGAAGCGGTCCAAGTCGGGTAATCGGACGACCGCGAACCGGTGGCAGCGAATACTCGTTGGGCTGGGCCATCGCGTTCGGGTCACCGAAACCTATGATGGCGCGCCTGCCGACATGATGGTTGCGCTACACGCATGGCGCAGCGCGGGCTCGATTACGCAGTTTCGGAAGCAATTTCCGTCTCGGCCGTTGATTGTTGCCCTCACGGGTACAGACATCTACCGCTTTCAGGAAAGTCATCCCTCGGTCACGCACCGCTCGATGGAAATGGCGGATTGGCTGGTTTGTCTGCACGACCGGGTGGCTCAGGACATTCCGGCTGAATTTAGTTGTAATCTGACCGTCGTGCCGCAGAGTGCCATACCGCTAACAAGTCAGCGCCGGCCGGCGCTGCGCCATTTTGATATCTGTGTCATCGGCCATCTGCGCGAGGAAAAAGATTCTCTACGCACAGCCTATGCAGTCCGCGATCTACCGTCGGCTTCACGGTTGCGGGTAATCCATCTCGGAAAGGCGCATGACGCGGCATGGGAGCGCGATGCGACCGATGAGATGGCGCGCAATCAACGTTACCACTGGCGCGGCGAGGTGCCTGGCTGGGCAGTGCGGCGGGAGTTCGTCAAAACTCATCTGATGGTAATCAGCTCAATCATGGAAGGTGGCGCCAATGTGGTTTCCGAGGCGCTGGTTGCTGGCGTCCCAGTAGTCGCGTCCGACATCTCCGGCAATATAGGACTTCTGGGTGAAGACTACACAGGATACTACCCGGTTAAGAGTACCGAGGGACTGCGAACTCTTTTAATGCGGGTGGAACATGATGCGGCGTTTCTGGCCGATCTCGAACGACGGTGCAAGGCGTTAGCGGCCCGTTTCACGCCAGAAAATGAGACGGCAGCCTGGAAGACCGTCCTCGACCGTTTTCAATAGGGGAGAGGAGTAAGTTATGACACGAACACCCTTGGTTTTTACGAATGATAGCCCAATGACTCAATTGGGTGGTGAGGATTTGGTGCCGGGCGAAGAAGTTACACGTCGCAAAATATTACTAGACGATCGGGCGTTCGCAGACTTCGCGGCGTTGACTGGCGACTCGCACCCCATCCACTACGACGTAGAGTACGCTCATGCCATCGGCCTGCAGGCACCAATTGCGCATGGGTTGCTGATCACCGCCATGACTGCTTTGGGAGCCACGCCACTTTCGGAACGGCTTCAAGACAGCATGATCGCTATGCTGAGTATCGAGAGCCAGTTTCAATCTCCGGTTTTTGTTGGGAGTATGATTACTGTCGTAATACGCGTAGCCAGTGTTGAGAAGAAAACTGACAACCGTTGTGTCGCTGCGTTTGATATTGAAGTGCAGTCAGCCGCTGGCGAATTGCACGCGCGCGTCACGCATCGCTATATGCTGCGAACTTCGATCGAAAGGGATGCCACATCATGAACCCGGAATTCACTGCCTACCCGTTGCCAAAGGGATATACCTTTTCCGCTGCCGTGCGTTCGGGCCCGATGCTTGTCATTTCGGGCATGACAGCAACTGACGAAAATCGCCAAATTGTAGGCACAGACCTGGAGTCGCAGTGCCGGTATATCTTTAATAAGATGGGCAAGGTCCTCGCAGAGGCGGGCGTAAGTTTCGCCGATGTGATCGAAACGGTCGACTACGTGACGACGTTCGACGGCTACATAAAGACAGCTGACGTGCGCCGTGAATTTTTTGGCGAAGGCCCCTATCCAGCAGCTACGGGCGTGAAGGTCGCGGGATTGATCCGGCCTGGGGCACTGATCGAGATCAAGGCGATCGCTTGGGTGGGGTAGATTTGATCCCGTGAATATTTTCTCTCAGGGCTAGTCTGGCAGAACCGTATAGGTCGCTATGAAGCGACGGTCGATCCAGTCCTTAAGGTGCCACATTAGCTTTCCCTGCATGCTCCAGTGGCCGTACGAAGCGATGGCATAGCGGTCGCCTGTACTGATCAGGCTCAGATATTTCGACTGCGGGATGTGCGGCACTGGAGGCTCACCCATAAGGTGTCGCCGTAAATTCTCAGCCAAAGCTGGTCCTTGTTTGACGGCGAATACACCAGATTTCGGGCGCGGGTGGGCCTCTAACGATGCGATATCGCCGACTGCAAAGATGTCCTGGTGCGATAACGACTGCATGGCCTCGCCTATACTAATAAAACCCCTGTCGTCCACCGCGAGGCCGGCTTCGGTAGGCCAAGATGCGGCGCCCGCTGCGGTAACCCAGAGGATTTCATCAAACTTCAGCACTGCGCCGTTTTTACAATGCACACGGTTAGCCTCCACTTGGTGGACACGATGATTGGTATGCAGAGTGATACCGCGCGACGTAAATGTTTGGTGAAAAGTCTCGCGGATACTCGGCGGATAGGTCGAGAGCAGTTCGGCCTCTTCAGTGACCAAATGAAAGCTGAGGCGTTGCGCGTGCGGGCCTTGAGAGAGACGATACTGTAGGGCGAGCAGCAGCTCGACACCGCCGGCGCCGCCGCCAACAACAGCGATCTGGCATGATTTGTCGTTCCCGGCAATACGGGCCTGCAGGGCTTTCCAATACGACAGAAATTGGCTGATTGGTTTGACCGGGATCGTGTGTTCCGCCGCACCGGGCACATCATTTGTGTTGGGTGCAGATCCTATATTGATCGAGAGGACATCGTAGGCAATTGGCATTCCGTCGGCGCGGTATACTTGCTTTGCGTCGGGATCGAGTCCAACCACCGTATCGTTTACGAATGCCGAACTCGCGAAACCTGCAAGCGCCGCCAGGTCGATATGCGTATCTTCGAACCGGTAATGGCCGGCGATGAGTCCGGGTAGCATGCCGGAATACGGAGTGTGCACCACATTGCAAATTAAGGTCAGCTGCGTGGCAGGTGGCGGTGCCATGCCGAAGGCGCGCAACACGGCAACATGGCTGTGACCGCCGCCGATCAACACAAGATGCTTCACGCAGCTGATTCCGTCATCTCAGGTCAACGTTCCTTGATACTTGTGCAGCGGGATATGGCCAAATTTGTGGCATGATCGGCTAGCAGTATAAGAGCGAAATGTAATGAATTTAAGGAACGGCGAACATGATGGAAACGAGAAGTGACGTTCGCGCCACGGGCGCCTGCCTCTGTGGCGCCGTGCGCTACTGGGTGCGCGGGCCCCTGCGAGAGGTCATTGCCTGCCATTGTAGCCAATGTCGGCGGATGAGCGGCCATCATGCGGCTGCGACGGCGACGGCGCGCGATGCACTTGAAGTTACTGGGGAGGAGGCCCTGACCTGGTTCTGGGCCTCGTCGGAGGCGCGGCGCGGATTTTGTGCAATCTGCGGTTCGACGTTGTTTTGGGAGGCAAATTCGCGCGATTACACCGCGATATACGC
The DNA here is from genome assembly GCA_002717185.1 of Rhodospirillaceae bacterium. The sequence goes on along the minus strand of PBDC01000109.1, from coordinate 28,713 downwards.
GGGATCGCTTGATCCTGGAGCGGGCCTTACGCTGGCAGCGCATATTTTCGTTGGTGACAAGGGGGATTATTACGAAATCACTGATAAGTTGCCCCAATTCGAGGGTTACAGCAGAGATATGCAAGTCCCTGAGACTTGAGATTACAGCAACGGTTCCAAGCGTGCTTTGGCGATGATCGTTGTCGCGAAAGATCTGGATTTTGGGTTCGTTGTGGCGGGTTTCCTGATATACAGCTTAGTAGGCCCACCCGCCCAATAAGGTTAGGTTGAACGGCTTAATTAGCTAGTCCTTCCCCAAGTTGTCGCCAACCAGCGGTGTCACCTCTGAAACGGTGGTGCTGCTATTTATAGTAGAGATTTGCGATAACATCTTATAGCGCCGGGCCTATCGGATTTTTACAACTACCTTGCCGATGACCTTGCGTTGATGGATGACCGCCAATGCATCTTTGGTCTGTTCAAGTGGAAAAACCTGGCTCACCTTGGGCCGCAGTTTCCCTTCCGCGAACCAGCGGTTCAGATCCATATATCCGCGCTCGACGACGCTCGGGTCCGTGATGCGATAGGCACCCATCGCCATGCCGACCGCTGAGACATTCTTAACCAGAAGATGGTTGGACGGGATCTGCTGAATGTCGCCGCCGGCGAAGCCAATTATCACTAGCCGTGCATCCGGATTGACGCAGCGTAGCGACTGCTTGAAGACGTCACCCCCGACCGGGTCGAAAACGACGTCGACGCCGCCCACCAATTCTTTGACGCGCTCGCGTATTTCTTCGTTCGACGTATTGATCAAATGATCGGCGCCGTACTCCTTTGCAACGGCCAGCTTTTCGTCAGTGCTGGCGGTGGCGACAACTGTTGCGCCCATCGCTTTGCCGATATCGACACAGGCGAGGCCGACGCCGCCGGCTGCCCCGTGGACCAACAGAACTTCGCCCGCTTGCATATCGACGCGCTTGTGCGTCAGTGCTACGGCGCCTGTTGCGTAGGCTACGGGGAAGCTGGCAGCGGTGACATAATCCATCCCTTTCGGCATTGCCACAACGCTGGATTCTTCGGCAACAGCTTCCTCCGCGTAGCCGCCACCATTCAGGTTGGCCATTACTCGGTCGCCCGCTTTGAACTTGGTGACGCCATCACCGACTTCGATGACCTCGCCGGCGCATTCTAATCCGGGCGAAAAGGGAATTGCCGGTTTGTATTGGTAGGTTCCGGCAATCACCAGGATGTCGGCGAAATTGCCGCCGGCTGCGTGGACTGCTATCCGGACTTGTCCGGGGCCAGGGGTAGGCTCGGGCGCGTCTTCGTCCAACTGTAGGACGTCGAGTTCACCCAGATTGTGGACGCGGATCGCGCGCATGGAAATCTCATTGGTTTCTACAATGAGAGGATGGTCGCTGTTTGGGTAATACCGATCGTAGCGTCATTAGAATTTTCGGCGGTAACGGTGACCAGCGCGTTGAGCTTTGCCGCGAATTCGTCTTTAAGGGCACCGATACGCTGCAGGACAGCTGTCAGCAAGTATTGCGAACCGCGCATGCCACCATCGTCGCATTTCAGCGCTATACCGAACCCGTATTCCGGCAAGGTAGCACAGAACACGCCCTCTGCCCCGGTCTCGGCCAAGATCGTCCCTCCGGCGACTGACATTAAAGTCGTGCAGTAGCGGTCGTTGTCGCCGGCCATGAACGGTTGCGCCGCGATCGCCTTACGCAGCCGCAGTGCAGCATCGGCGCGACCTGGGGGCAAATCGTCAGGTGCGCCTAGCCGGGCAAAAGCGTAGGCGAGGTTCGATAGGGGTATAGCCCAAGCCGGAACCGAACATCCATCCGTACTGCGTGGTGCCCGACTCAGATCAAGGCCGCACATGGTTTCAAGAGTGCCGAGGATGCGTTGCTGTACCGGATGAGTCTGTTGGTTATAGCCGTTCAGAGCCTCTCCAAGGTGGTGAGCGGTGGTCAGCATGCCAGCATGTTTGCCGGAGCAGTTATTGTTTATGTCGCCTGACGTCTTATTCGTGTGTACGATTTCGTGCAAAGTTGCTTGATGGTGGCTTGGCCAATGAGGACCGCAGGACAGTGCGCCTTCGGATATGCCGATGCGGGCCAGCCACTGACGGACAGTATCGATATGCCATTGCTCGCCGCTGTGCGAAGCGCAGGCAATGGCGAGTTCCGCATCGCTTAGGCCGAAAGCGTCTGCTGCCCCGGATTCGATCAACGGCAAGGCTTGCAATGCCTTGATGGCCGAATGAGGATACACTGGTGTATCGATGTCGCCCCACTGCAGTGCCACTTTGGCTTGTGTATCGACTACTGCGACTCGGCCGCGATGCACGCTTTCCACTATGTCGTCGCGGGTCACCTCAACCAGAATCGGGTTGGCTGGAGCCTTCGGTAGCGAAACAGTTGCTGATCTGTCCGGCGTCGTATCGTCCATCGCCGCATTATTCATGCGATTGAGGGCGACGCAACTTGCCTCCTCCTGGCTGGTCATGCGATTTTCCACCCAATGCGAGGATTTTTTGGAATTGGTGTCGAGCGCATCTCGAAACCAATGAATGTGGGCAACCTGTTCCGCTCGGCGCACGCCTTCGGGGCTGATTTCGTGTTCGCCATCGCACCGGCGGTCGACCTGCGCGAGCTTTACAAGTCCGACACGTCACAAACTGCGAAACATGTCCCTCTTTATCAATATGACGATGTCGAAGGGCTAAAATTACCACATGGCTGTCAGCTGGTCGGTGTCGAGCTACTCGACCAAGCAATAGACCTTCCTAGTTTTACCCACCCTGAGCAAGCAGCCTACATTTTAGGGCCGGAGAAGGGGTCGCTATCGCCGGAACTGATTGCTCGATGCGACCACACGGTCAAGATTTCGACAAAGTTTTGCGTCAATGTAGGCATTGCTGGGGCAGTCCTCATGTATGACAGACTGATTACGCGCGGCCGGCATGCACCGCGCCCCCCGTCGCCCGGCGGCCCAGTCGAGACGCTGCCGCCTCATCAACATGGCGGGCGCTTTACCCGGCAAGGTGATTGATCACTAATGACTTGGAACGGAATTCGATGAAGCAGTTGAACTTTATCCGCATAGCTGGGGTCTTCTTTGCACTTGTTGTTACTTTCACGGCATCGGCTGCGGAGAAATCCTTGGGCGAGTTCCGGGGCTGGCAGGCCTACAGTTTTCCGGAAAACGGCAGGACCGTTTGTGTGGTTTGGGGACAACCTCGCAAAGCGGAAGGCAAATACAAGAAGCGGGGCGATATCCGCGTCTTTATCGCGCATCGTTCTTGGACTAAGCCAAAACGGCTTCATGAAATCAGTTTCGAGGCTGGATACGCCTTTAAGAAAGGATCGGAAGCGACTGTCACCATCGACCGAAAGAAATATGTCTTGTTCACCGACGGTGACACAGCTTGGAACCGGGAACCTAAGGACGATGCAGCAATGGTGCGCGCGATGCGCGGTGGTAAGCAGTTGATAATCCGGGGTGTCTCAAGCCGCGGTACCAAGACAAAGGATACCTACTCTCTGCTTGGCTTCACTGCCGCACACAACGCCATCAACAAGGCCTGTAAGGTGAAGTAACTCGTTTGTGAATGTTTGACGATACCTTTAGGCTACTTGCATCCAAACACTGGAGTATGCGGCATGACTGCTATCGAAATTCGACCAATAGCCGGCGCCTTAGGTGCCGAGGTCCATGGTGTTGATTTGAGCGAGACCTTGAGTAACAGTGAATTTGACGCGGTGCATCAGGCATTTCTTGATCATCAGGTCATTTTCTTCCGTGATCAAGGCATTACGCCTGAACAACACATCGCCTTCGGGCGCCGCTTCGGCGAGCTGGATATACACCCGTTCGCTGATGGCATGGAGGATTATCCGGAGATCATTCACGTCCTGAAGGAGGCGAAAGATCATAGCGACCGGACGTTTGGTGGCAGTTGGCATACTGATGTAACCTTCTACGAGAAGCCAGCGTTAGGTTCTATTCTCTACGCACTGGATGTACCGGAGGCCGGAGGCGACACGCAATTCGCTAATATGTACATGGCCTACGAGACGTTGTCCGAGGGTATGAAAGAGATGCTCGATGGTCTGACGGCAATCCACTCCGCGTCTCGTGCCTATGGCGAACGTAGCCGTGTCGTGCATAGTGCCAGACAGAGCTATACCTCTATGAAGGTTAGCACTGGTCCCGATGCCGAGACCGAGGTGGAGCACCCGGTGGTCCGAACTCACCCGGAGACCGGGCGCAAGGGGCTGTTTGTCAACCGCGCCTTTACAGTTCGCTTCAAAGGCTGGACGGAGGCCGAGAGCCAGCCGTTACTGGACTATCTTTACGCACATGCAGTGCGGCCGGAATTTACCTGCCGCTTCCATTGGGAGAATGGGTCGATAGCGTTCTGGGACAATCGTTGCACCCACCATTTTGCGATCAACGACTATCACGGTAAGCGTCGTTCCATGCATCGCGTGACGGTGTGCGGAGACCGTCCAGCCTAAGGTGGATTAGGATCCTTTTTGGGCGATGAACAGCTCGGTGACGTAGGGTATCGTCACCGTAGCGTCAGGATTGCCATACTCTTCGGCAAATTTGCGAAGTGATTTTTCGACGGTTGCTGCGCTTAGTTTTTCGACTGTCGGTTTCATTGTCCGGCGGGACATCATGGTGCCGACAAATTTGTTAGCATCAATAACTCGTTCCCATTGGTATTCCAGTCGCTCTGTGTCTTTGGCCCAAGCGAACAACTCGAATTCTGCCATCAGATCGATGTCGCGATAATCCCGTGAATAGGTAGGGTCGTTTGTTTCGACATAGGTTTCGTGCGCTTGGAGCAAGGCACTCCGCTGCCAGACCCGGTTGTTCTGAATGATCGAAAGTAGCCCACCGGATGCCAGCAATTGGCTGGCCGCCGAGTAAAAGACCGGCCGGTCAAAGAACTGAATCGCTTGGCCAACATTGATAACTCCGAGCGATCCTTCTTCGAAGGGCAAGGCCTCCGCGATCCCTTTGATGTAGTCGATACCATCTTCCAGTGGTGTCGATTCATGAGCTTGCCTGCGCATGTCGCTACCTGGTTCGATACCTGTTACGGTCCAACTTTCTCCCAACGTGCTTTTTAGGGCGCGCGTAGAGATACCAGTTCCCGATCCCACATCGATGGCGGTTTGTGGCGTCTCTGGTACTCGATGCGCCAGCTCAGCCAAAAGTGATTCGGGGTAGTCGGGCCGATTTGCTTGGTAACGTGCGGCCAGCCCGTCAAAGGGATTACTATCACTCATGGAAAAGCACTATCCGTCGTTTAAGGTTTCCGCGTCGAATTCCACCGCAGGCATCTTTCCTATTTTCTGCAGATATTTGAGAAAAGGCAAGTCTTCCGCCTGCATCTATTGTGGGCATATGGATATTATTTGTCTGTCGGTCTAATTGCGCTCAATTGCGTCACGGAGGCGGGATAAAAGCGCCTGCATAGTGGTCTTGACCCATAGGGTCTGCGGTTGGCTTCTCTAATAAAGCTAGCTGCATTTCGCGCACGGCTTATTTAACTTGAATTAGTCTCGCCTTGTGATCCAGGCGCGACAAGCTATATCTACACGCAATGGCGAATACGCAAACAGATAGCGATTTAGTAAATCCGAGTATCGATCTGGTCGGAATGGACCGGGACGACCTTAAGGGCGTGACCGACGCGCTGGGTGAGCCGGCTTATCGTAGCCGGCAGCTTTACCAGTGGATCTATCAGCGCGGTGTCACTGACTTTGCCGAAATGTATAACTTGTCGAAGCGGACGCGGGCCAAACTCGAAGAATCCTATCGGATAGGCCGCCCTGCCGTCGGGACTGCAGAGAAATCGGTCGACGGGACCCGAAAATGGCTGATTGGCTTTGCTGACGGTAATCTGGCCGAAACCGTCTTCATTCCGGAAAAACCGCGCGGCACGCTTTGCGTCTCCAGCCAGGTCGGCTGCACCTTGACCTGTTCCTTCTGCCATACGGGCACGCAGCGTTTGGTGCGCAATTTGGAAGCATCAGAGATTGTTGGGCAGATTATGCTGGCGCGAGATGCTCTTGGCGCTTGGCCGGCCGCTGCGGTGAACCGGCCGGTGACCAACATTGTAATGATGGGGATGGGCGAGCCACTGTACAATTTTGAGAACGTCAAGAAGGCACTCTCCATTGTCATCGACGATGAGGGACTAGCCATGTCGCGCCGCCGGGTGACCCTTTCGACGTCAGGGATCGTCCCGGAGATCCGTCGGTGTGGGCGGGAGATCGGCTGCATGCTGGCAATTTCTCTGCATGCAGTGAACGACGAATTGCGCGATGAACTGGTACCAATCAACCGGAAATACAAAATCGCTGAACTGATGGACGCTTGCCGTGAATACAGCACACTTTCGAACGCGCGGCGCATCACTTTTGAATACGTTATGTTGAAAGGGGTCAACGACTCGCTTCCAGAGGCACGAGAGTTGGTACGTTTGATGGCGGACATCCCGTCCAAAGTTAATCTGATTCCCTTTAACCCATGGCCCGGCGCGATTTACGAGTGCAGTAGCAACAACGCAATTGACCGCTTCGCGTCAGTTCTGCGTGATGCTGGTTGTGTTGCCACGGTGCGAAGCCCGCGCGGGCAGGACATCATGGCTGCTTGCGGACAGCTTAAGTCGTCCAGCGTTCGGCAACGGCGTTCGGCGACGATTAAATAGACAACGCGAATATCCAAGGGGAGTTAAGATATCATGGCATCGAACGAAAAAGCATTGATCGTCGGCACGGGCCCTGGCCTCAGTGCGTCTCTGGCACGGCTGTTCGCCAAGGAAGGAATGCAGGTTGCTGTCGCTGCTCGCAACGGAGATAAGTTATCCGGTCTCGCTTCGGAAATCGGCGGTTCAGCGCATCAGTGCGATGCATCCGACCCAGCTTCCGTCGACGCGATGTTCGCTGATGTGACCGGCGCCATGGGTGAGCCCGATATCGTCGTATACAACGCGAGCAACCGGGGTGGCCGTGGCCCAGTCACCAGCCTGGATGTGGAAGCAGTACGCCAAGCGATTTTGATTTCTTGCTATGGTGGTTTCCTGGTCGCACAGGCTGCCGCGAAACAGATGACGGCGCGCAAAAGCGGCACCATCCTGCTAACCGGTGCTTCGGCCAGCTATAAAGGCTATCCGAACTCCTCTTCCTTCGCGATGGGCAAATTCGGATTGCGAGGCTTGGCGCAGAGCCTCGCCCGCGAGCTTGCCCCACAAAACGTTCATGTGGCGCATTTCTGCATCGATGGTGGCATTATGAAGAGCCCGGATGATGAACGTACGGTCAAGGCCGGATCGGATGGTACGCTCGATCCGGACGCGATCGCTGAGACTTACCTGCACGTCCACCGCCAGCATCGAAGTGCTTGGACCTGGGAAGTAGAACTGCGGCCTTGGGCGGAAAATTTTTAGCCTATTAGTTTAAAATCCCCCTCACCATAAGGTGAGGGGGCATAACAGTATAAACTCCAGTATTCACTGCTTGTTGAAAGGGAAAGCCCGGACGGATTGTACGCTTTATTCAGTGATACTCTGCCGCTTTCGCCAGTGCTGCCTTGACGCTTTCGATGCCGGCGCCAGGTGCCTTGCAGGCCTCCAAAACGATTGCCTCTCGGTTGACGATCTTCTGAGCCGCGCCAGGGATATCGCGGGCAACGTCTATCGGGATGACGACGGCGCCGTGCTGGTCTGCGTGCACTAAATCGTTCGATTCGACATCCATCCCGTGGATATTCACTGGGCCGCCGAAATCGACGATGTGTACATGGGCGTGTGATGGACCGATATTGCCGGCGAGCAATTGAAAGCCTTCCGCGCAGTCGGGGATATCGCGGATGCTGCCGCTAGTGATAACGCCAAGGCAACCAATTGCTTTGTGAATATTGCTGTTTACCTCGCCCCAGAAGGCACCGTAGCCAGGCTGGGTATCGATGTCTTCGATGATCACGATGGTAGGGCCGGGCGCTTCGGCAACATATTCATAATATTCAACCCGATCAGCGATCCCCGCCTGAGCGGGGCGTATGGAGCGCTGCCTTGCCGTGCGTGCATAGCCGACGATCGGTGGCAGTTCAGGCCTCGGGCAGACCAATGGCATCGTCGTGAAACCGATGGCGCGGCGCTCCGGTGCCACGATTTCTAGCGCGTTGCAAACAGTTGGTGTGTCGAGCGCGCGCAGCGCGTCCAGTTCGGTTTTGGTCAAGAGTTGTTCGTTCATAGTATTAGGCTCTCCGGTTGCGTTTTGCAGACCTTCCAATCTTTTAGCCTCCGGCGCAAGGTACGCTTGCGAGGTAAAACGCAATGCCTATACTGCGCCGCCACTAACGCCGTGGAGAGGCTGAAGCCATGTCCGACAAGCCGACGAAAGAGAATGTGAATAAGGTGGTTCTTGCCTACTCAGGCGGTTTGGATACGTCGGTCATCCTGCGATGGCTGCAGGATGAGTATCAATGTGAGGTTGTGACTTTCACTGCCGATCTGGGTCAGGGCGAAGAGCTGGAGCCGGCCCGCAAAAAAGCAGAGATGCTTGGTGTGAAGGAGATCTTCATTGAGGATTTGCGCGAAGAGTTTGTGCGTGATTACGTCTTTCCAATGTTTCGCGCGAATACGGTCTATGAGGGGACCTATCTGCTCGGTACCTCAATCGCTCGGCCACTAATCGCCAAGCGCCAGATCGAGATCGCAATTCAGACTGGCGCGGACGCCGTGGCGCATGGCGCGACGGGCAAAGGCAATGACCAGATCCGCTTCGAACTCGGCTATTACGCGCTTAATCCAGACATCAAAGTGATCTCGCCCTGGCGCGAATGGGATTTAACGAGCCGGACGCGGTTGATTGCGTACGCCGAAGAGCATCAGATCCCGGTGCCGGAAGACAAGCGAGGTGAGGCCCCATTCTCGGTCGATGCGAACCTACTGCATATCTCTGCGGAAGGAAAAGTTCTGGAAGACCCAGCGGAGGAAGCCGAGGAATACGTCTATTCGCGCACCGTACGGCCCGAGGATGCGCCCGACACGCCGACGGTGGTTGAGATCGGTTTCGAGCACGGGGATGCGGTCTCGGTCGATGGCGAAGCTTTGTCACCTGCCACCCTACTGACTCGGTTGAATGAAATGGCTGGCGTCAACGGCATCGGCCGCCTCGATTTGGTGGAGAACCGTTTCATCGGTATGAAGTCGAGGGGCGTTTACGAGACGCCTGGTGGGACGATCTTGCTCGCCGCTCACCGGGCAATGGAGTCAATTACACTCGACCGCGGTGCTATGCATCTGAAAGACGAAATCATGCCGCGCTACGCGGAGCTAATCTACAACGGCTTCTGGTTCTCGCCTGAACGCGAGATGCTGCAGGCGCTGATTGATAAGAGCCAACAGCATGTTAACGGTTCAGTTCGCCTGAAGCTTTATAAGGGCGCCATCCACACGATCGGCCGCACCAGCCCGGACAGCCTTTACAGTCTGGAGCATGTAACGTTCGAGGAAGACGCGGTCTACGACCAGCGAGATGCGGAAGGTTTCATCAAGCTGAACGCGCTGCGCCTTCGTCTTGCGAACAAGCGAGGCGATGGGTAGGGCTATAGCAGCGCCGTTATACCAAACAAGGAACCGTGTGCTGCGAGGAAAACGACATAGACAGCGAGACCGGCGAGCGGTCGTGTTACGCCGATGCCTGACCAGTCGATCTTTGTGCGGCCCTGGATCGCCGCCAGAAACGGAATTGCTGAAGTCCTAATGGCGACTGGGCCCCAGTTCGAGCCTTCTGTCTCGCGTCGACGATGGTCGATATGCGCCATGCCCCCCAACGCCAACACCGTTAGACCGCCGAAGATGATTAGGCTCGCTATGTCCCCGTTGACGACTATGTGAGCGCCACCCCACAGTGCGACGCCGCATAGGAAGGGATGGCGCGTGATCGTCGCAATTCCGCGCACCGGATGTGGATCGTCGAGTAGTTTTTCGCCCCCGACGTCGGTTGGCGTCCGGGTCGTGATACCAACCACGGCGAAAAGGCAGGCGAATGGCAGGACAAGGAGAGGAACCATGCGCAAAGAATCGTTGAGAGGCCAGAGTTCAACATAGGGTGCGGTACCGTAGGCGTAGAGCATCCAGACAAAGCTCGAGACGGCGACTAAAGTATAAATACCCCAAAAACCGTTTTTGCCCACCATTCCGATTAGCCCCTGTCGCACCGGCAGGCTGGAGAGAATGAAATGACCGCCGACGAATGCAGCGGCGGCGAGGGCCAGACTTTCAATCGTGCCGATCATTCGACAATTCTAACGGTATGTGGTTTCAGGTCCAATGCCGATCAGGCGTGCGGTCAGGGTTTCTGCATGGTTATTAACTTCGACGACATGGTAAAAACATTTATGAGCGAAAAAGAACAAATCAAAATCGATCCCGTCGCGCAGGCGATTTTCGATACGCTGGCGTCTCTGGGGCCAGGGAAATCTGCCTCCCCGATGGATGTGTCTCGAGCCTACGCAGCGTTACGTGCGAAACCATCTGACCCACCAGATGTTTGGCGACGTTACTTGAATGCGGTTAAACAGCAGATGGTGCATCTGGCGCGGGCGGGATCTATTGAGATCGTACGCAAGGGGCAGCCGGTCGATCCGAACGACTTCAGGGGTGTGGTGCGCTTGCGGCTGCCGATGAAGGATTAGGTTTGCCGGTCTGGCTGCGACTGGCGATCGGTGGTGGTGCGACCCTGCTGGTTGGCATGGGGATCGGCCGGTTTTCATATACACCTCTTATCCCTGCGATCATCCTAGACGGTGCGTTGAGCGAGGCGGAGGCTGGCTATGTAGGTGCCTTTAACCTGGGCGGCTATTTACTGGGGGCGCTTGCGGTTCCGTTCCTGCGCAGGCGCTACAGAACACTGCCGGTACTCAAAATGGCCCTGGTGATTTCGCTGGTCTGCCTCGTCGCCAGCATCTTCCCCTTAGGGTTTCTATGGCTTGTCTGGTGGCGCGGACTGGTCGGTATCACGGTCGCTGTCTTGATGATCTATAGCCTAGCATTGGTTACAACCTCCGTACCGGGCGATCGCCTCGGCAAGGCGACGGGTGTTGTGTTTACCGGTGTTGGAACAGCCATCCTCCTTTCTGGAACCTTGGTCCCCTGGTTGCTCGAATTTAGCCTGGTTGCAGCCTGGACAGGCCTGGCCGTAGTTGGTGCCGTGGGGGTCGCGCTGGGTTGGTGGGGCTTATCGATTGCGCGTGAGGCATCGGAGCCCGAAACTAAAACACCTCCGCCCTGGGAGGGTGCATCGACGCGGTTGGTCTTTGCCCAAGGGCTATTCGCCGTCGGCTTGGTGCCTCATTCGATCTATTGGGTGGATTACATCGCGCGTGGTTTGGGTCTTGGCATAGTCGAAGGAGGGGTGCATTGGGTGCTCGTAGGGGTCGGTGCTGTGGGTGGTACTTATTTTTGCGGCTGGCTGGCCGATCGGATCGGGTTTGCGGCCGCGCTCGTCTTGGTCTTCTCGGTGCTAGCGGTCGGCATCGCTATACCGGTTCTTTATCCCAGCGCACTCTTTTTGATCGCGTCCTCGCTGATCTTTGGCGCCCAGCCGGGCCTGTCTGCGGTGATTTCCGGGCGCGCGCGCCAGGTAGTTGGCGCACGCTATATGCCGCATGTCTGGCGCCGGATGGTACTCGCAGTCGGTCTGTCGCAGACGGTTAGTGGTTACTTGCTGGTTGCGTTATTCAATTCCACGGGCAGCTATACTGCGGTGTTCCTTATCGGCGGCGGGGCGATGGCGCTGGGCGCCGTTCTTGCGCTTCCGGTCTGGGAACGCGAAGGCTAAATGTTCGGCTCCGCAATCCCGGCCTGGCGACATGCGGCGACAACCGTGTTTCGTAACAGCACTGCGATGGTCATTGGACCGACGCCGCCTGGTACCGGGGTGATGGCACCGGCTACTTTTGCTGCTTCCGCAAAAGCAACGTCACCGACCAGCCGAGTTTTTCCTTCTTCCACCATCTGAACTCGGTTGATGCCCACATCGATCACTGCCGCCCCTGGTTTGACCCAGTCGCCGTGGATCATTTCCGCTCGCCCGACGGCAGCGACCAATATGTCGGCGCGGCGGCATACCTCCGGTAAGTTACGAGTGCGTGTATGGGCTATCGTGACGGTACAATTGGCTGCGGTCAGCAGGGCGGCCATTGGTTTACCGACGATGTTCGAGCGACCGACGATAACCGCTTCCATACCAGACAGATCTCCAAGCCGATCCTGCAGCATCATCAGAATACCAAGTGGCGTGCAGGGCACCATTGCCGGTGTCCCTGTCGCCAACCGGCCGGTATTGACCACATGGAAACCATCGACATCCTTGTTAGGATCGATCGTATTGATTACCATCTGTTCTTCGATTTGATCGGGGAGTGGCAACTGCACCAGGATGCCATGTACAGCGTCGTCAGCGTTCAGTTTGGCGATGAGGGTAAGCAGGTCCGCCTGTGTCGTGTTGGCGGACAATCTATGCTCGAAACTCTCCATACCGCAGGCAACGGTTTGCTTCGCCTTGTTGCGGACATAGACCTGACTCGCGGGATCGTCGCCGACAAGCACTACCGCTAGGCCTGGGGCTAGGCCATGCGCAAATTTAAGAGCGGTAATCGCGGCAGCAACACGACCGTTCAGCATCTCCGCAAATGCCTTGCCATCGATGATTTTTTCGCTGTTAGCCATGATGTTTTGCCAATCAGTTCTCGGAGGCTTGTTGAAGATTATCGGTGTCACCAATTACCGCAACCTGTTTACATGAATGGGACTAGTCTGGGACAAAGTTCAGGGCGGATTTTTCGATAGCTTCAACGCTTTGGCTAGCAACGAAATCAGTGCTGTATTTGTCTGTTTTTACACCAGCTTGGCGAGAACATGGGCTTTTTCACGCAGCCGACCTCTCAGCCAACGTCATGACTTTGCCGATGTGATTCGATTTGGTTTTTGGTATCAGGCAGCCAGATACGACAATACCGCTATTCGTGTGGCGGGTCGAAGTACTGCTCAAATCTGCGCGTATTCAAAAAGCAAACTGCGGATGAACAGTAACAGCAGGATCAGTATGATCGGCGAAATATCTATACCGCCCAGATTTGGAAGAAACCGGCGGATCGGCGTCAATACTGGTTCGGTGACGCGGTGCAGGAAATCGCCAATCATATAGACGATCCGATTTTGCGTGTTTACCACATTGAAGGCGACTAGCCAGCTGAGGATGGCAGAGAGGATGAGGCACCAAATATAGAGTGTGATGACGGTGTCGATCAGCCAGAGGATTGATTGCATATCGCGCGTCGCCCGTCGGTTAATACAAATCAGGGTTTGAAAATACCGCCTGTGGCAAGAGGCTGGCAAGCCTGAGAATGCAGCTATTGTCGTGTTTAGAGCACTTGACAGCACCCTCCGGTCCCCACATATTCCGGCAACGTCGACCGGGTCGTCCACGGACCGTTTGGCCGGTATGGGGCCATAGCTCATATAGGAGAGCGTCGCGTTTGCAACAAAGAGGTGGGCGACATAACCACTTAATATAAATAGGTTACACGTACAATAATTGCCGTGTGAATAATCTGTTAAGTGTATATTTTGATTTCCTGTGAATTATGTTGATGTAAATTCAATTAGGATTTAAGGAATATCACCACTGTGGGGCTGTAGCTCAGTTGGGAGAGCGCTGCGTTCGCAATGCAGAGGTCGAGAGTTCGAATCTCTTCAGCTCCACCAATTTTCCCCTAGAATACCCCCATATTCCCTCTCCGGTGAGTTCAAAAGGGTGTTCCGAATCCATTAAATACATCCGTCCGGAACAGAAACATCGTGCGTCCTAGGACGTTTACGGTATCGATGAGGGTGAGGTGAACATGAAACCTTTGTACGTGGTTTTGCAATATGGTACCAATCACGTATGGTTGAATCGCAGCAATGAATTGGTAGTTTCAGCTGGCATTTTAATTAGTGCAGAAAAAATAACATAACAAATTTCAACCTATATTCCTGAAGAAGAGAAACCATGAAAGTTGGTGTCGCGTTTTTCCCAACCCCTAACACTATGCCGCCAACTGATTTTGCCGTCGCTTGTGAAGAGAGGGGCTTTGAATCTATCTGGTATCCAGATCATTCACATATTCCTGCTTCACACGCCTCAAATTGGCCTGGCGGGGGTCAAGTGCCGAAATGGTATCTCGAATCTATGGATCAATTTGTTGCATTAGGTGCTGCCGCGGCGGTCACAAAATCAATTAAACTCGCGACCGGTATTTCCCTAATAATTCAGCGTGACCCAATCCACCTTGCTCGCGAAATCTCAACCATCGATCATCTATCCAATGGACGTATGATATTCGGGATTGGCGGTGGTTGGAATGCTGAAGAGATGGAAAACCACGGCACAAATTTTAAGTCCCGCTTTCGGAGAATGCGTGAACAAATTGCAGTAATGAAAGCAATTTGGACACAAGAAGAAGCTGAGTTTCACGGCGAATTTTATGATTTTGACCCAATCATTCACAATATGAAGCCAGTTCAAAAACCATACCCACCAATAGTAATCGGCGGTGGATTTCCTCACGCAGCTCAACGCGCCATAGATTATTGCGATGGTTGGATTCCAATTTTAGGGAGCGATCTTGCCAATTTGCAGGTAGTCTCAAAGTTTCGACAAATGGCCAGAGACGCTGGTCGAGATCCAGATACTCTTTCGGTAACGACATTCGGGCTAAACCGCACTTTCCAAAGTGCCAACGCCTATTTCGAGAGTGAAGATGATATAAAGCGTTTCCGCGATGCGGGGGTAGATCGCATAAACTTTCAGTTACAGGCCGAGGACCATGACGAAATGCTGCGATTACTAGATGAGGCTGCTAAATACATTTCTATCGCGGCCTGTTGACGACTTAAATATTTAAATCACCAGAACTATCGGATAACGTTCGAATCTCTTCAGCTACACCAACTTTTCTCTAGAACACCCCCATATCTCCCTCCGGTGAGGTAGGGACTATTGCGTTTGTCCAATAACTCCATAACTCCTTGGATAGTGTTTTGGCCTTCACTGTTGACCCAATAACAGACAGCCTGAAACAGACAGAACGAGACTTCTCCATCAACCGATGTTCGGTGGGTGGTCTTCCCTTTGGCGATCCGTCAATTGGCGAACGACTGATGCGATTGCTTCCGAAGTCAAAGTTGCCAAATTAGAGGACGCCACCTATGAGCCAACGCGAACGCATTTCCAATGTTATCAGGGAGTATGACGCCCAGGGAATCCACCGGACGGCTACTACCACTGATGAAGCATCGGCGCATTGGCTTGCCGACCACGTTCGTGCGGCTGGTTTAGAGCCGAGGCTGGAAGGTTATGACGTGCACCGTCTGGACCCTGGTGAGTGCTTTCTCGAACTTGACGGGCGGCGTATCGAGGGTGTGCCTCTTTTCGACTGTACGTACACAGACGTCGAAGGTGTTGCTGGACAGTTTTGCACGTCGACGTCGTCGGACGAAATTGCGTTGGTCGAAGTGGAGCGAGGCCATCTCGCTTCGAACCTTCGCACCCTACGGCGCGAATCCGACGCCGTTGCGATCGTGGTTGTCACCGCCGGTCGCGGTGGCACCGTGTTTACCGATGGTGACACACGCGGCCTCGTGCTGCAGAACGCCTACGACTTTGACGAACCCTTTGGTCCGCCCGTCTTGCAGGTGAGTAACGAAGTCGTTGAATGGCTTCGGGAACGAGCAGAGGCTGGCACTCGCGCACGCGTCGTGGCGCCGGCCAAGCGGACGTGGGCCACCGCATACAACGTCACTGCTGAGTTGCCCGGCTCCGATCCGAAGCTAAAGCCTGTGGTGGTCAACACACCGCGCAGCGGCTGGTGGGAAATTGCTGCGGAGCGCGGCAGTGGCATCGCTTGCTGGCTTGAAGTTATGCGCGGGCTGGTGGCATCGAGTTCCCAGCGACGCGTGTTCTTCAGCGCTAACTCAGGTCACGAACTCAGCTTTTCAGGCATGGTGTCGGTATTGGAATCGTATCCATATTTGGTTGCCGACGCGACCTGGTTGCACTTCGGCGCCAACATTGGCGCGACCACTGGCACCCGCAGTAATATCGCTGCTTCCACGGAAGCACTACAGCGCATTGCAGCCGCTGAACTGGATAGCGTTAGCCGCCCCACACACTATGTCATCGGCAAGTCAGATGGTGGCGAGATGGCCTCGGTTCACCGCCGAGGGGGACGTCAATACCTCGCATTGACCAATGACAACGCGTACTTCCATATGCGTGAAGACCGATTCTCTAACAATATCAATGTCGATCTCGTCACCGAGTACGCCAGTGCATGTTTGCGGATCGCGCAAAGGCTAGTAGCCCATTCTCCATCGGACACCTGAGGAAGCATCCGAATAAAATAGTTGCCTTTTCGTTGGCGACAGACTGAACCAATAGCCGATTTGTGGTGGGGGTGTTCAACATGAAACCAACACGTTTGCGCTGGTTCACGCCGATCTCGACGCTTTTCTGAATGTCGCTCCCGCGCCCAGATGCCGAGCGGGCCCGCCTTTATTCACAATATCGCGAGTTTCAACCTATCGATTGCTGAACTCATCAATACTCTCCATCATGAATTGCTTCATGATCATCTGAAAACGTTGGCACTCTCAACTATGTCTCAACCTCCTTTTTGGCGTGTGTCGAAAAAAATTATTTTGTGTTTTCTAAAACACTCTTCCACCTTCATATTGCCTATTCAACCTAGGCTCTGATCAAGAGGTCATCTCCTGACTTTATATCTAAAGAATACCGAATTGTTCATATTCGGATGAGAACACTAAGGTAGGATCCATAGCAAAACCCCACTGAGAATAGTAGGGGTTTAATGAATAGGTGTAGGTTTATTCACTTACCGTTAACTTGGTAGTTCCTCGTATTTATTGGGTATATTATTATTAACGAAGTCTGCCTTTTTTATACAAAAGACTTCGTTCTGTATGTCATACCAAAACGTTGGTGGATCAAATGTGCCACCACTTATCCCTGTCATACCTTTAAAGTTGCTATTCAACCAATAGACTGAACCACCGCAATTAGTGCAAAATTCATTATTAAATGTATAACCAAAGTCAGTTTTGTGTTCGTATTCTTTTAAATTTCCACTCAACTTCTCAACACTTTCTGTTTTAAAATATACTAAAACACCAAATGCTGATCCTGTTCTTTGTTGACAATACTCACAGTGACATACTGCAGTTACCTTAGGTTCCCCCCTTACAATATAACGAACTTGACGACAGGCACATCCACCTTTGTGTTGTTGAACTTCCTGTTTGGCATGCATTACCCAACTCCTCTCATCGAAACCCATATGGCTAGTTCATCAAGATTACTCATGAAATAGTGGTTTATGAAAAACCCTATCCTCTTATACTAACTTCGATATTTTTACGTTAAAAATTTTTATCCACTAGGCCTTCCATGACCTATCTTTGAGTGCCAGATTGTCCGCACCAATCGTATCGGCAGGGAATTCTGTATGGTTAGAATAAGGAGGGTGGATGAAGGCGCCTCTGCGGGTTTTATGTGTATTTTCTCATCGGGATATCTAGATAGCGATAGGCCTT
This sequence comes from Rhodospirillaceae bacterium, assembly GCA_002717185.1. The sequence continues at coordinate 11,039 of PBDC01000109.1, read as the reverse complement.
TGTCAACATCCCCTGTGTTGGAGATGTCGTGTAATTTACCTCTTCATTGGTGTTTGGGTGGTTTTCCATTATCTCGTTACGCCAGAACATACATCCAACACGCAATGGTTCAAAACCATCGCACAGCTCGATGTTCTAAGATGATTTCACCATTTCATTTCATTGTATTGAGACTGAGAACTGTGAAGGGCGGTTGTCATGATAGGTACAAGGGTTGTGCCGTAATGACGTTCCCATTACTCAATCATTCGTTCGGCGATTAGAGGAATGAACTTCCCTCCCAATCTTTCGTATCCGAATGGTGGGTAGGACAACACGCATTCATATCGAAGAGGTGTTACCTATTCTTTCCCCGTTGTGATGTAGTCCATCCAATTAGGTCATCCCTAACTTCGTGAGTGTGACTGTCACTCCAAAATGAAACGATACCTAGAAGTCTAAATTTTCGTTCATTTTCAAAACCAACGAATGAAGACGGCTTGAGGTTCAGCCCATCCAAAAATAACACAACCTATTTGAGGCTAGTGGTTGACTATAATACTTCGCCCGAACATGAGGCGGTGGTGGATTATATCTGCGAATGCCGTCAGCCAGTGTGGCCCTGAAACCGATCCATGAATTTTAGCACTGACTTTTCATTTTTCGTCGGTACACGCAAGATCAGCCGGTCAGCGCCACATTGAAGTGCTCGGAGGACCGCGTCTTCGCTGGGCTCCTCCGACAGATAGAGGATTGAGGTAGTGAGTTGGTCAGGGTCACGGTTATTGGCTTTCATGCGTTGACGGACATCGGCGATGCTGCGTTCTGTTCGTTCTAGGTCGTAGGAGCTTGGCAGCCAACCCTGCGCACGACGCGCTACACGGGCGCGGCCAATTTTTGAATCGTATACACCGAGCAAGATTGGGGGGTGTGGGCGCTGTACAGGCTTAGGGTACGACCAGGCGCGTTCGAACTGTATATATTTGCCGTGATAACTAGCTTCTTCTTGGGTCCAAAGCGCCTGCATAGCTTCCAGCATTTCCCATAGATAGGGCCAGCGTTCCTCGAACTGGACACCGTGATTATTCATTTCTTCAACGTTCCAGCCGGCGCCTACGCCCAACAGAAATCGGCCGTTGGAAATCCAATCAACCGTCGCAACTTCCTTCGCTAAAGTGATCGGGTCGTGCTGATTGATCAGGCTGATCGCTGTTCCTATCAGGATATTTTCTGTGACCGCTGCTGCCGCGGCGCAGGAGGTAAATGGGTCGGCTATATTAATATATTCACGCGGTAAATCACCGCCACGGGGGTAAGGCGTTATGCGTTTCGCTGGAATATGGGTGTGTTCGGGGAACCAAACGGAATCATAACCACGTTCCTCTGCCGCCTTGGCGAAATGGTCTGGTCGGATGCTGTATTGTGTATTGAAGCTGAATAAGCCAAGCGCCATGCGCGTCTCCTTATTGCACTTGGAAGCTGGTTGGGTGGTCGGGTAACGCTTTTACGATGTTTTGATACCAGCAATGAATATAAAGGGCAGCCAGCTACAGCGCTAAAAAATCGCATACTAAACCATTAACGCCGGGCCTCGGTATCTCGCCGAGACCTTGGTGGGAGCCTAACTAAGTAACGCGTACCAAGGCGGTGATAGTAGTTCCGAATAGTTATATGACACCCTCCGCATCGAGCTCTTCCAACTCCACGTCAGACAGGTTCAACAAACCACCATAGATATCGCGATTGTGTTCGCCTACACGTGGGCTGGGGGCGGTCGGTACTTTGTTCGCGCCGTGCACCCTCAGAGCGCTGTTCGGCAAGACTACAGGGTCGTCATAATCGTAATGGTCGACCCATTCCAGCGAACCGCGTTCATGCATGTGCGATCGAGCATTACTTCTTCAATGTCACGCACGGGTGCGCAGGGCACTTTGGCCTCGCTGGTTGCGGCGAAAATATCAGCGCGCGTGTTGGCACGGGTCCAAGTACGCACGACTTCTTCCGTTTCCTCGAAGTTTCTGGTGCGATCGTCATTGGTCAAAAATCGTTGGTCGTCTTTTAGGTCTTCGCGCCCCATAGCGCGCAGTAGGTTTTGCCATTGCCCCTCAGTCACGAGGATGATGGCGACATGCCCGTCGGCCGCCTCATAAACGTTGTAAGGTGCCCGGTTATGGTTTGCGAAAGCATTACCACTTCGCGGTGGAATCTCTCGACCGGCATTGTGATACTGATCCAATACGGTCGCCAAAGAGGGATACATCGCTTCCACCATAGCCACTTCAACCAGCCGTCCGACGCCGGTACGTTCGCGCTCCAGTAATCCCATCATAAGCGCGCCATGAAGATGGGCGCCTCCGAGAATATCTACATAAGGTGCGCCGGTACGCAGAGGCGGGCCGTCCGCGTAACCGGTCGTGCTCATAACCCCGGAGGCAGCTTGCACCGTAAAGTCCATAGCGAGGTTGTCTCGGTCGGGGCCGGATAGGCCGAACCCGGTAGCCGAAGCGTAGACAAGCTTGGGATTGACTTTATGCAGTACTGTGAAACCAACACCTAATCGATCCATGACGCCCGGCGCATAGTTCTCGACCAGGGCGTCGGCCTTTGTAGTTAATTGCCGCAGCAGTGCCTTGCCTCTATCGGATTTGAGGTTCAATGTAACACCGCGTTTATTAGCGTTCAGCATTGCCACGGGCATGGAAGTTTCCTTCCCGTCGACTGCCAGCCGACGCAAGCTCTCTCCACCGGGCGGTTCAATCTTAATAACATCAGCCCCAGCCTTGGCTAACATCATCGTTGCATACGGTCCCTGATAAAATTGGGTGAGGTCAAGGATCGTAAATCCCGCCAACGGATAATTCGCCACAATAATACCTGCTTTGTCATTGTTAACTGAACCAGTCTTGCCTGGGCTTGTTTAAGACTGGCGAACATTGGTCCCTTGAGAGAAACCAATAGCAAACCTTTGTGATGGTGATGCACTTCAATTCCGGAGCTGCGCAGGTTGCAGCATCACGCTGGAACGAAAACGCCGTCCTCCTTTAATTTGGGCAACGAGGCAATGATTTCAGGTTCGACGGTAAAATGTGCATCGTTTTGCAAAACAGGCCGAACCGTATCCGCGAACAAACGCATATTCGCTTCGGCTTCGTGGTGTGGCAATCCACCATAGCCAAACTCGCAAACAAGATGATGCAGCCCGGTTAGCCTGCGCAGTTCAGTAATCTGTTCCAGACATTCATCCGGGGTCCCTACAATCTGAATAGTGACATACTTTTCGGTCATCCGATCCTTGAACGATTGGTCATTCATTTTGGCGTAGGTATTTCCAATTTTACTATAGGCCTCGTAACCCTTCACAGATGATAGTGCGCCATCGGAGAACCGATAGTGTTTATCAACGGAATCCCACTTTTTCCCTAGCCAAACTGATGCCCGGTCCCATGCTTCTTCGCGCGTCGTTGCGCAGGAAATATTGCTCAAGATGATGGGTGGCCGCGGTGGATGACCGGCTTCGCGCGCGTACTCATGAAAGTTATAGACTTCATGGGCAGCCTTCGACCATTCGTTGTGCATGACGATCAACAGCCCGAGGCCTGCGCTGGCGATAAGTTTGGCTGATTCTGGACTGTTGGCGGAACCGTAAAAGCGCCGTTCTGGGTTTGAGACCGGGGCCGGGCGAACAGCTGCGGTCGGCGGAATTTTGAAGAATTCGCCCTCATACTCAAATGACGGTTGGGTTAGGGCGCGTTGTATCACCTCCAAGCCTTCTTTGAAGCGCGGGCGCGCTTCATCCATAGGAATGTTAAAGCCTTCATATTCGGTGCGCCCTGCGCCGCGGCCGAAGCCGAACAGGCAGCGTCCCCCAGATAGAACGTCCAGGAACGCGATCTGTTCCGCAATGCGGATCGGGTCATGCCAGGGGATGACGATTACCGAAGTGCCTAAATGGATCCGTTTGGTTCGACCGGCATAGTAGGACAGGAATTGCAGCGGTGCGGGTGACATCGCGTAGCCGGTAAAGTGATGTTCCAAGGCGAATAGAGAATCAAAACCGAGCGGTTCCGCAAGATCGCCGAGTTGCATGTGTTCATTCACGACTGCCACGTCGGGACGTCCTTCTTGGCTCAACATATTCAAGGCAATTCCTACCTTCATAAGCGCATCTCTCCTGTCATGAAATGTCTTAGCTTAAACGCTACTTCCCGCGGCTGCCGGGCGTCAAACTGGGCAGGGGGCAAAACTTGTTTTGCTCACATTACTCGTACCAGATGTCATTTCTCATCGGATGATGGGAATGCTCAACGGTACTTTGCGGAAGGAATAGCATGAGAGCTGATGATTTTCTTGCCGTCAAAGAGCATCCCTCAGTTCCTGGATGACCTGCCGGTACCGCTCTGTGATACGAAGCCGCTCGACATGTCGCCCGTCAATCACGCGATGGCGTCCGGCTGCCCAAACATTTTGCACCATGCGGTCATCGCCCACGAATACGAAGCTATCCAGCACTGCATCACCGCAACGATCCTGCAAATCGACAGCCGTTTCGTCTAGCGTCAGCAGATCTCCCCAGGCACCTGGTTCGATGCCTTGGCTAGTTCGCCCTGCTGCTTGAGCGCCGCCCGAGACAACCGCTTCATAGAGGCGACGGCCAGTTGATTTTTCGGCCGTCGCTAACATCGCGCGCGTGCTGTCGCGCAGTCGCTGCGTGTACTCCAACATCCGCAGCTCTTCAGCGAGCGCGATGCGGATATTCGAGTCAGATCCGATGGCGATCGCCCCATTATTCTCTAACCATCGAACAGCATCGAATATGCCGTCCCCCAGGTTGGCTTCGGTGATTGGGCAAAGGCCGGCAACAGCTCCGGTTGCGGCAAGTTCGATGGTTTCGTGTTTTTGCATATGCGTACAGTGGATCAGGCACTACTGTCCGTTGACTTCGACTGAGTCCAAAAGCCATTCCGTCGGACGCTTTCCATATGCCGCCTCGATTTCATGAACCTCGCCCTGCTGTTCGGCCAGGTGCATGTGGATCGGTTGCTCGTCCGCGACTGCTACTAGCATGGGCAAGCTTTCCGGCGCTACGGCGCGAAGACTGTGCGGCGCCACGCCGATTCGGCAATCAGGTGGCAACGAAGTTAGCGTTCGGCCTGCGATGGTGTGCAGAGTGGCAAACTGTTCGTCGTCGTTGCCGAACCTGATTTGACCGGCCCCCAAAGCACGTCGGTCACATCCTCCATATTGATAATGCACTGGCAGCAATGTAAGCCCAATGCCCGTTTCCTGTGCCGCCGCTATGATCCGTTCCGATGTTTCGGCTATGTTTTCATAGGGCCGCCCGTTCGGTTGGTGGTGTACGTAGTGAAACTCGACGCTGGTCGCATATCCGGCCTCGAGCATTTCCATTTGAACGAACGCGGCAATGGCTTCGATATGGTCCGGATCAAGCTGGACGAGAAACCGGTACATCAGTTGCCGCCAACTCCAGAACGAATCTCTCGGGTCCGGACCCCGTTTCTCGGTCAAACCGGCAAGGGCCCTTTGGAAGGCGTGGCTGTGTGCGTTTACAGGCGCGGGTAGCAGAATGCCGACCTGGTGATCGGTCTCGGCTGAGCCGGCGCTGTCTGTGATTACGTGGCTGATCCGTCCATGGTCATCGATTGAAACGTTGACATCATGTGCCCATCCTTTGGGGAGTAAGGCTTGTTTGGCAAAAATTTGGATCATGGAACATTACTTAACGACAACAAAAGGGTGTGTGTGCAAAAGTTTTTTATCCATAATCTATGTGGCGGTAAATTTATGCTCTGTGCAATAGATTGAGGGGCCATTCGGCGCGTGGGCACCATGTTCCATAGCACCTATGGTGATATGCAACTGCTTTATGACAGTATCTAGTGAGACATGGATGTCTATTTATCATGCCAGCGGCACGGACGCTGCTAATTACCTAGTTGAGTTTGTCCTGGGGAATGATCTGACAACCGGCATCGTGTTGGCTTCGTAGGACGTGGATTAGGGATCGCCGGCAACGCCGTAACTGGGGGCAGCTTCTGGGTTGATCGCACGATTGAGATAGTCGAGCATCTGTGGCTCGTACGCAGACCATAGGGCGCGTAGATCTGCAACCGGGTTCTCGTTATGCCAATCGACTCGCAAGTCAACTAATGGGTAAGGTTGCTCGGCAACCACGAGCAAAGCGGCGGAGTGGACTTGCCCCGCTTCTCCACCGGCCTCCAACCCGGCTTCGAGGCCTAACAGTAACCGCGTCGCGAGATGCTTGGTTTCGGTTTGGGCGAAGCGTTCGGTCATCGCGGCTGGCACGTCCGTATTATCAAGAAGATTTCCAGCAGCGATACAATCTGTCACCTGGGAGGCTGCGTGAGTTCCGAGAATGTTTGGACCCGTGTGGTGCGCTGTATTACCGGTAAGATCGACCGCCGTGAGCTGACGGTAAGCGATGTGCGGGCGGTCGCGCACCACGCTTTCGATCGCATCGGCGGCACTATTCCCAGCTTCCATAGCATTCAGAACTAGTGTCGCGAGATTGGGGTCTGTTACATTCTGCGTCGCCACTGCGCCTACGCCGGCCCTCGCATGGGGACAACGGGAGCCGACACAAATCGAGGATGTGGTAATGGCGACTCCAAACATGCCGGTCCGTTGGCAGCGCCCGACTAGGGAAAACGTCATCTCCTATCCTCCAATTTTCGCGGTTTTGACCAGGCCTGATAATTTTATGAGGGCGTATTAATCGGGAATGACGGCCGTAGCGTCGATTTCCACGACCCATTCCGGCCGGGCCAACGCTTGTACGACCAAACCGGTAGAAACAGGATGGATGTCTTTGATGTACTCGCCCATGGTTCGATAGACGGCTTCGCGGTGCCGAATGTCCGTCAGATAGACGACTACCTTGCAAAGGTGCTCCATCGTGCCGCCGCACTCCTCAATTAGCTGTTTGATGTTCTGCATAACCTTGTGGGTTTGCGCGACGGGATCGGGGCTGTCTATGTTTTTAGCGTCGTCGAGGTTTTGCGGGCATTGGCCACGTAAAAAGATCGTCTTGCCGCGGGCAATAACAGCCTGACAAAGGTCATTGTCGAGATTTTGCTCTGGATAAGTTTCTTTCGTGTTGAACTTACGAATTCGGGTATGCGCCATAGATCTCCCCATTGGCTCCGATAAATGAAATCACGAATTTATAATCTGGTGTTAGTGTGACGCTAAAGAGCTTACCCTCGCTATCCCACCTAAGTTTAGCCCGAACCTCATGTGCGCGAAGTCACGTTTTTACGTAACGGTGAATGATGGTGCGCTAAGTAACTGCGCTGCGTGACAATCTGGTCAGCAAGGAATTTGGCATCATGCCAAACGCCCCATATGAAGGACGAGCCTCGCCGGGATAACCAGGGTAGACCTAAAAAATAAATACCAGGCTCTTTTGATATTCCACGCTGGTGTTTCGGCTGCCCGTTCTCATCGAAGGTATCTACATTCAGCCAGCCGAAATCTACCTGGTAACCCGTTGCCCATAAAATGGTTGTGACTTTCGCCGCAGTGAGGTCCAATTCGCGAATAGGATCGGTCATGCAGGCCGGATCCGGTCCGATCTGCCGTGCCTCCGGATCTTGAGGCAAGTCCAAGCCGTTTCGTATCGCGTAAGCGTCGGCTTCATCCAATACTGATAGAAAATCGGCGTCCCCCATGGCAATATTGTCGGTCAGGTCGGGCGCGAAGGTGAGCACGCCATCTTTGAAAGTTGTCGTCATGCCGACCAACGTCATACCTGCGTCTGCCAGCCGACGAAAGTCCACAGTCTGCCCGCCATTGGCGCCGCTAACTGCGATAGTGACATGTTCTTTGCCTTTTTCCACGTGCTGGGCTTCCCACTTGCCGAGAACCCCTAACCACCAGACGAAATCCAAGCCGCGATAGCTTCTGGGTGGGCGGTTATGTGGTCCAACAGAGAGGTAGGTGCGCCTGCCTGCACGCATGAGCTCATCCGCGATTTGGACGCCGGACGAGCCTGCACCGACCACTAGCACGGATCCTTCTGGCAGCTGATCGGGATTGCGATAGGCATTGGAGTGCATCTGCAGAAATCCCGCATCTTTGGGGATCAAAGGTGGGATCAACGGGCGTTGGAAAGGACCGGTCGCGGCGATCACATTGTTGGCTTCGACTAGCCCTTCCGACGTCTCAACGCGAAATCCAGGACCTCCGATTTTCCGCCGCACGTCCTTGACCTCTACACGGCACCGAACTGGCGCGGCGATCCATTTAGCATAGGAGACAAAATAGTCTGCAATGTGTTCCTTCGAGGCAAAGGCGTCGGGGTCGAAATTTGAAAATTCCATACCAGGAAATCGGTCATGCCAGGCCGGTCCGTTGGCGACTAAAGAGTCCCATCTTTCAGACCGCCATCTTTCGGCAATTCGGTGTCGTTCCAGAATGAGGTGAGGCACGCCACGTTTGCTAAGGTGCTCACTCAGAGCTAGCCCAGCCTGTCCGCCGCCAACGATGAGTGTGTCTATCATTTCAACCGACACGCTTCGTTTCCTTTCCCCGGCCAATTCTAACGCTGGATAAAGGCGCTTCTCCGCTCTGGCACTGAAGACCATCGCTCAATCGAGAATATAAAAGAATTCGTTTTTATTTAATAAAAAATACTGACATTTATCATTGTTTATTAATGAGTTGTTTAGGTGATACCACACCTTAGCCTCATAATCGAACGATCAAAGATGGGTTTTGACTTGAAAATGAGCGCACGCATTGCGCTGAGATAGTTAGTAAGTAAGTAAAAGTAAGACCCTCGGAAGTCGAAACCAGAAATTCTAGAGGACGTTCTCCAGAGAGGTTTCGATTGCGTGCAAAAAGGATAGTGCCGATGAACGTGGTGACATCAGAACGTATCTGTTTTTGTCCTCGCACAGGATGATGACGCCCAGATGTTCCATTACCGTGCGCGCCACGTTGCCCGGTGGAAATTCTGTTGGCGTAAGATCAAGCGGGCAAATCCTCTCAAGCGCCGTCAGGGCGAGAGTACCCGAAAGACGCAGTATGGCCCAGCTGTCCGATTGATCGGTGCAGTAGCACTTGTCATCTAAAGCTCCCGCGACCGCCCTGATAGCCTTGTTGCCTTCGAATTCAAACATGGCGAAGCATTGGTCCGGTTGCAGGCCCAAGAAACGAGCCGCGCCATCCGCCGATAATGTGCTGCTGCCGGGTACGGGAAATGTTGTACCGTAAGCAGCCGCCATTGCCTTTTGCAATTTGTCTGCATCGCCTTGCGGGATCGCGATAGAGACCAGGGCCTTGTCCGTCACTTCCACCAATTCAGTTTCGCTGAATTGCCTGCGGTATCTGTCTAGGGCTGGTCTAGCTTTCAAACTAATTTCAGGCACGGAGCCGTTTTCCTTCTGGATCGATAAAATGCGGAGAGACGACCTCGACTTCAATTTCACAGCCGCGAACTGGGTCGGCGGCGATGACGGTTTCACCCATGCGCGCGGCTCCCCTTTCGATAAACCCCAACCCAATCGCGTGGCCAAGGCTCGGTGAGAATGCGACCGAAGTCATCCAACCTTCATCGTTCTCCATGGTCACAGCTTTGCCGGGCGATACGAAATGGGCGCCTGCGTTCAGTTCCTCTGAGCGATCGATCGGCACAAAGCCTACCAAAGCCAGACCGTCCTCGCGGTTCAGTTTGGGCCTCTCCGACAGGATGCTGCCGATACTATCCTTCTTCTTCGAGACCATGCGGCCCATGCCCAGATCCCGAGCCGTTGTTTGGCCGATGAGCTCGTTGCCCGCTGCGTGGCCCTTTTCGACTCGCATGACGCCTAACGCTTCCGTCCCATAGGCGACAACATCGTACTCTTTGCCGGCTGCCATCAATGTCCGCATTAGCGCGTCGCCATAGCGGGCTGGAACCGCGACTTCGTAGGCTAACTCACCAGAAAATGAAATTCGAAATAGGCGGCCGGGAACACCGTTGCACAAAGTGATCTCACCGCAGGCCATGAAGGGAAAAGCCTCGTTGGAAATGTCGTGCGTGTCGTCGATAACTTTTTGCAGGAGATCTCGGGCATTGGGGCCAGCTACCGCAATCTGCGCCCACTGCTCGGTAACTGATATCAGATGGACGTCCATTCCCGGCCACAGACATTGGCGGCAGAACTCCATGTGACGAAACACGCCAACCGCGTTCGCGGTGGTAGTGGTCATCACGAAGTGGGATTCTGACAGCCGTGCCGTAGTGCCGTCGTCCATCGCCATGCCGTCTTAACGTAACATTAATCCGTATCGAACCTTGCCGACGGGAAGTTTTGCGAAACCGTTCGCATAGACCCGGTTGAGGAATTCTGCGGCGTCACGGCCTTGAACGTCGATCTTGCCCAATGTTGTCACGTCACAGATGCCAACGGAGGCGCGGGTTTGCAAGACTTCGCGATCGACGGATTGGCGCCAGTGGGTTTCGCCCGCCCGTGGGAACCATTGCGCTCGTAGCCACAGTCCAGCATCCACAAATACGGCGTTCTGCTCTTCCGCCCAGTCGTGGCTAGGCGTCAGGCGGGTTGGACGAAAGTCTTTGCCGCGGGATCGGCCGGCGAAAGCGCCGATTGCTACTGGTGTGTAGGGTGGGCGAAAGATTGTTGTCCCGGTCTCGGCAATCGTTTTGCCCGCCAGATCGGCCATGATAGCCAGTGCACCAACATTTGCTGTCTTGCCTTGGTCTGTGGCCATGCCAAGCGTCGTGTAGCGCTTCAAATGCTCGACCGAGCGAAAACCTTCCAAGCTAGCCTGCTGTATATCTTTGACGGTAACGTCGTTTTGCAGGTCGAGCCAGGCGCGACCTTTGCTTTCACTGACGTGCCAGAATGCAGCCGTGTCACAGGGTTCGTCCTCTGCGCTCGGTGGCGCTGCTAATGCAGCCGCAAAGCCAGATGCCAAAGCACTGGCGATACCGGCTTCAGTCCCCTGTAACAACGCGGCACCGAGGGTCAAAGCACCGTTTGCGGCGCCAGCGACGGTCATGCCAACAGGCATGGCCT
>PBDC01000108.1 GCA_002717185.1 Rhodospirillaceae bacterium | reverse complement strand
TGATCCCGCCGGAGTTGCGCCCGCTGGTGCCGCTTGATGGAGGCCGGTTCGCAACCTCTGATCTTAACGATCTCTACCGCCGAGTCATCAACCGTAACAATCGCCTGAAGCGGCTGATGGAACTGCGCGCGCCGGATATAATCGTCCGTAACGAAAAGCGAATGCTGCAGGAATCAGTCGATGCGCTATTCGATAACGGCCGGCGTGGCCGAGTCATTACCGGCGCTAACAAGCGGCCGCTAAAATCGCTTAGTGACATGCTTAAGGGCAAGCAGGGCCGCTTCCGGCAGAACTTGCTCGGAAAACGTGTCGATTATTCTGGCCGGTCGGTCATCGTCGTTGGCCCGGAGCTACTTCTGCATCAGTGCGGCTTGCCAAAGAAGATGGCTCTTGAGCTGTTCAAGCCCTTCATTTATTCCAAGCTGGAACTTTACGGCCTAGCCTCGACGATAAAGGCGGCCAAACGCATGGTGGAGAAAGAGCGGCCGGAAGTTTGGGATATCCTCGAAGAGGTCATCCGCGAGCATCCGGTTCTACTCAATCGCGCACCGACCCTGCACCGACTTGGTATTCAGGCGTTCGAGCCTGTACTGATCGAGGGCAAGGCAATTCAACTGCATCCGCTAGTGTGTACCGCCTTCAACGCGGACTTCGACGGCGATCAGATGGCGGTCCACGTGCCTTTATCACTTGAAGCGCAGCTCGAAGCGCGAGTGCTCATGATGTCGACGAACAATATCTTGTCGCCGGCGAATGGTAAGCCGATCATCGTGCCGAGCCAGGACATCGTGCTGGGGCTCTACTACCTGTCGATCGAGCGTGACGACCAGGCTGGCTTGCAGGCTAGTATCGATTCCGAAGAAGCCCTGGCTGCGGCGCTGGAGCGAGAGGATGTCGTACTGCGCGATGCAGGTGACCCGTCCAAGTTAATTGACGGCGATGACGCTAAAAAGCTGTTTAAGGCTATTAAGTCTGGCAAGGTGACAGCGCACCGGATTCCAGTGCTGGGGTCGATCGGCGAAATTCATCATGCGATGGAAAACAAGACAATTTCTCTGCACACGCGAATTAAGTCCAATTGCCAAACGTTTGACGAGGAGGGGAACCCCATTGTTAAACGGGTCACCACAACGGCAGGGCGCATGCTGCTGGGTGAGATCCTGCCCTACAACCGGCATATCTCTTTTGAGACGATCAATCGGCTGCTGACGAAGCGTGATGTTTCGAACGTGATCGACGTGGTCTATCGCCATTGTGGTCAGAAAGAGACGGTCATCTTCTGCGACCAGCTCATGTCACTCGGGTTCGGCTGGGCGTGTCGCGCTGGCTTGTCCTTCGGTAAGGACGATCTTGTCGTCCCGAAGGCGAAGGAGACTTTGATCGAAGCTGCGCATGCTAGCGTCAAGAAGTATGAGCAGCAATATCTCGACGGCCTGATCACGCAAGGTGAAAAGTACAACAAGGTTGTTGATGTTTGGTCGAACTGCACCGACCGGGTTGCCGAAGAAATGATGGATGAAATCTCTACCACGGAAGTCGATAAGCCAGAGAACTCCGTCTACATGATGGCGCATTCCGGCGCCCGTGGGTCCGCGGCGCAGATCAAACAGCTTGCGGGTATGCGTGGTCTGATGGCCAAGCCGTCTGGAGAGATCATTGAGACGCCGATCATTTCCAACTTCAAGGACGGCTTGACAGTTTTGGAGTACTTCAACTCTACGCACGGTGCCCGTAAGGGCCTAGCCGACACTGCCCTCAAAACGGCGAACTCCGGCTACCTGACCCGGCGCCTTGTCGACGTGGCGCAGGACTGTGTTATTGTCGAAGTGGATTGCGGCACCTTGAAGGGCCTGACCATGCGCCCAATCATCGAGGGCGGAGAGCTGATTGACCCGCTCTCGGAACGGATTCTAGGCCGCACTGCCGCGGCCGACGTGCTGGATCCACAGTCCGGTGACAAACTGGTAAAGGCTGGTGAGTTGATCGACGAAGCCAAGGTCGACGAGATAGACCAAGCTGGAATCGACGAAGTACTGATTCGTTCCGTGCTGACGTGCGAAAGCAAGGGGGGGGCCTGCGCAGCCTGCTATGGCCGTGACCTTTCGCGCGGTACGGATGTAAATATCGGTGAGGCGGTTGGCGTTATTGCAGCGCAATCGATTGGCGAGCCAGGCACGCAACTTACTATGCGGACCTTCCATATCGGCGGCGCCGCTCAGCGTGGTGCTGAGCAATCGTCAGTCGAGTCGAGCATAGACGGCACAATCTCTGTTAGTAATCAAAATATTATCTACGATTCGAATAAACGCCCGGTGGTCATGGCACGCAACACTGAACTAATTTTGCGCGACGCGCAGGGTCGGGAACGGGCCCGTCACCGGGTGCCGTATGGCACGCGTCTGACTGTCGAGGATGGGGCTGAAGTGGTGCAGGGCCAGCGGTTAGCGGAGTGGGATCCGTACACCATTCCGATCATTACGGAAAAAGCGGGTGTGGCCAATTACGTTGACCTCCAGGAAGGCATAACCATGCGTGAGGCTGTCGACGAAGCGACCGGCATTGCGAGCAAAGTGGTCATCGATTGGAAGCAGCAGCCACGCAGTGCGGATCTTCGCCCGCGCATTACTCTTCGTGACAAGAATGGCGAGGTGATTACGCTGCGGAACGACATGGAGGCCCGTTACTTTATGTCGGTTGACGCGATCTTGTCAGTTGAAAACGGTTCTGACGTTCATGCTGGCGATGTGCTGGCTAGGATCCCACGGGAATCTTCGAAGACCCGCGACATTACCGGTGGCTTGCCGCGAGTGGCTGAGCTGTTCGAGGCGCGCAAGCCTAAGGACTTCGCAGTTATCAGCGAGAGCGACGGCCGCGTCGAGTTTGGTAAGGACTATAAGACCAAGCAACGGATCATCGTTCGCCCGGATAATGCGGATGAAGAGGCGACGGAGTACCTCGTGCCCAAGGGCAAGCACATCACCGTGCGGGAGGGTGACTACGTTCAGCGCGGTGATTACCTGCTCGACGGCAACCCAGTACCGCACGATATTCTGCATGTAATGGGCGTCGAGGCCTTGGCAGAATACATCGTATACGAGATACAGGAGGTCTATCGACTGCAGGGCGTGAAGATTAATGACAAGCACATTGAAGTAATAGTGCGTCAGATGCTGCAAAAGGTCGAGATTACTGACTCCGGCGGTACTATCATGCTGGTTGGCGAGCAGGTTGATCGGGATGAATTCGAGGAGACCAATCAGCGGGCGGTTGAGGAAGGTGTGGAGCCGGCCAAAGGCAATCCTGTGTTGCAAGGGATTACCAAGGCTTCACTTCAGACGAAGTCGTTCATCTCCGCGGCGTCATTTCAGGAAACCACTCGTGTTCTCACCGAGGCATCCGTCAGTGGTAAGGTGGACAGCCTCAACGGCCTTAAGGAGAACGTTATCGTCGGCCGTTTAATCCCAGCCGGCACAGGTAGCTTCATGAACCGTATGCGACAAGTTGCCACGGAACGCGATACAGAACTGTCATTGGCCGAGGAACAGGCCGCCGCACTAGTCGAGGATGGAACTTCTGAAGAAGAACAACAAGAAGTCGCCTAAAAAGATAACAAAGAGCCATTGAGCCCGCTTCTCGCGTAATTATGTTTTAAATCGTGGGGGGGTGGGCTCAATTGTTAACGGAGCTCCGTAACCACTCGGAATCTCTTATAAAAATAGGATATGTTTTGCTTGACGCCCCTAGGGGTCAACCCTAGTATGCGCGCACTTTTCAGGGGGCTGGCTGTAGGCCTCGATCGCGAAAACGCGGTAGTTGTCGCCTAGACGGAGTGCCCGAACACCTGGAAGTCCATAGGACCGGTTTACCGGTTGATGATAACGACTGAGAGGCTTCTGGCTCTGCTAGAGGTTTCCGGAATATGTTTTGCCCGTATCACCGGAATGGCGCTACCCGGGTGAAAGTTAACTAGTTTTGGCGCTAGCAAGGGAAGATGAGGACGGCACATGCCGACAATTAATCAGTTGATCCGTAAGCCACGGAAAGCTCCGCCAACGCGCAACAAGGTTCCTGCACTTGAGGGTTGTCCCCAGAAGCGCGGCGTTTGCACACGCGTCTATACGACAACGCCGAAGAAACCGAATTCGGCGCTGCGAAAGGTGGCTCGCGTCCGCCTTACCAACGGGTTTGAGGTGACCAGCTATATTCCGGGGGAGGGGCACAATCTGCAGGAGCACTCGGTCGTCATGATCCGCGGTGGCCGGGTTAAGGACTTGCCCGGGGTTCGCTACCACGTTATCCGCGGCACGCTCGATACCCAGGGTGTTGGTGATCGTCGTCAGAGGCGCTCTAAATATGGCGCGAAACGACCTAAATAGGAAGAGGAATGGTTTATGTCGCGACGCCACAGAGCTGAAAAACGCGAAGTCATCCCTGACGCTAAGTTTGGCGACGTTGTGGTTAGCAAGTTCATCAACTGTCTCATGCTAGATGGCAAAAAGTCAGTTGCTGAACGCATGGTTTACGGTGCTTTTGATGAGATCCAGGGCAAGATCGGTCGTGATCCGGTCAAACTGTTCCATGACGCTCTCGAAAACGTCCGTCCGCACATCGAGGTGCGCTCACGGCGTGTCGGCGGTGCGACCTATCAAATCCCCATCGAAGTGCGTTCTGACCGTGCGCAGGCGTTGGCCTTTCGCTGGTTGATTAGTACTGCGCGCGGCCGCTCAGAGTACACGATGACAGAGCGCCTCTCGAGTGAATTCATGGATGCCGCAAATAATCGTGGCGGTTCCGTTAAAAAACGTGAGGACACGCATCGTATGGCGGAAGCCAATCGCGCGTTCTCGCATTATCGCTGGTAATTGAAATACAGGACGTCGCCGGGAACTCGATCATGTCACGCAGCACCCCCATCGAACGCTACCGCAATATTGGTATCATGGCGCATATTGACGCCGGTAAGACGACCACAACCGAGCGCATCCTTTATTACACTGGTCGATCGCATAAGATCGGCGAAGTCCATGATGGTAATGCGACTATGGACTGGATGGAGCAGGAACAGGAGCGCGGGATCACGATCACGTCCGCGGCAACGACCTGTTTCTGGGAAGAACATCGCATTAACATTATTGACACACCCGGTCATGTCGATTTTACGATTGAGGTTGAGCGTAGCTTGAGAGTTCTTGATGGCGCCGTTGCAGTTTTCGACAGTGTCGCTGGGGTCGAGCCGCAGACTGAGACGGTTTGGCGCCAGGCTGATAAATACGGTGTCCCGCGAATGTGCTTCGTCAACAAGATGGATCGAACGGGGGCCGACTTTTACCGTTGCGTAGAGATGATCAAGGATCGCCTGGGTGCCGTTCCATTGTTGGTCCAGCTTCCACTCGGCGCGGAGGCCGAATTCGCCGGCGTCATCGATCTTGTAGAAATGAAAGCAATCCGTTGGGTCGAGGAGACTCTGGGTGCGTCTTTCGAAGTCGAGGACATTCCAGCAGACTTGACCGACCAGGCGAAAGAGTACCGTACGACACTGGTTGAACTCGCTGTGGAGCAAGATGAGACGGTTCTCGAAGCTTATTTGGAAGGCGATGAGCCGGATGCCGATACCCTGCGTAAATGTATTAGGCAGGGCACGCTGGATGGCACCTTTGTGCCAGTGCTTACTGGTTCAGCCTTTAAGAACAAGGGGGTACAGCCATTACTTGATGCGGTTGTCAACTATATGCCTTCCCCGATTGATATCGGTGCCACGACGGGAATGAAAGTTGACAGTGAAGAAGCCATGGAGCGCTCACCGAGTGACAGCGAACCGTTCTCAGCTTTGGCTTTCAAGGTTATGACAGATCCTTTCGTCGGATCGCTGACATTCGCGCGGGTCTATTCTGGTGTCATGGAAAGCAGCAGTTCGATACTTAATTCGGTTAAGGGAAATCGGGAACGGGTTGGTCGTATGCTCCTGATGCATGCCAACCACCGCGAGGACGTGAAAAGCGCTTGCGCAGGCGACATTGTAGCGCTTGCTGGGCTTAAGAATGTTACGACCGGCGATACGTTGTGCGATCCGTCAAAACCGGTTGTGCTGGAACGCATGGAGTTCCCTGATCCCGTCATAGAGATCGCGGTTGAGCCAAAGACCAAGGGCGATCAGGAAAAGATGGGAACAGCACTGGCGCGCTTGGCACAGGAAGATCCAAGTTTTCGAGTATCCAGTGATGAGGAGAGCGGTCAGACCATAATCAAAGGGATGGGTGAACTGCATCTCGATATTATTGTCGATCGGATGCGACGAGAGTTCAAAGTAGACGCCAATATCGGTGCACCGCAGGTTGCGTATCGAGAAGCTATTACAAAGACCTACGAGTGTGACTACACGCATAAGAAACAGACCGGCGGTTCTGGTCAGTTCGCACGTGTGAAGCTTGTATTTGAACCGGGTGAGCCGGGTTCCGGCTTCGTGTTCGAGAACAGTGTTGTCGGTGGTGCGGTACCGAAAGAATTCGTGCCGGGTGTCCAGAAAGGGCTTAACGGTGCTCGTTCCTCTGGTGTGCTTGCCGGCTTCCCAGTAATCGATTTCAAAGCCAAGCTGATCGATGGTGCAAGCCATGATGTCGACTCTTCGGTCATGGCATTTGAGATTGCGGCGCGTGCCGCTTTCCGTGAAGCGGTACCAAAGGCGGGGCCGCGTTTGCTGGAACCGGTGATGCGGGTCGAGGTGGTGACGCCAGAAGAGTATATGGGTGACATCATCGGCGACTTGAACAGCCGCCGCGGTAATGTCGATAGTATGGATCAGCGCGGCAATGCCCGGGTGATTTCGGCGATGGTCCCTCTGGCCAATATGTTCGGGTATATCAATACGTTGCGCTCAATGAGCCAGGGTCGGGCGCAATATACAATGCATTTCGACCGCTACGAACAGGTGCCACAGGCCGTCGCGGAAGAGGTTAAGGCGAAACTGGCTTAGCCGCTATTCACGAATAGTCGATAAGGTTTTGGATTAGAGGAACTGAAGCATGGCGAAAGAGAAGTTCGAGCGTAATAAGCCGCACTGCAATGTTGGAACGATTGGTCATGTTGACCATGGGAAAACGACATTGACGGCGGCGATTACGAAGGTTTTGGCTGAGGCTGGCGGAGCCGAGTTTCAGGATTACTCGTCGATCGATAAGGCGCCTGAGGAGAAGGCGCGTGGGATTACGATTAACACGGCGCATGTTGAGTATGAGACGTCGGACCGTCACTACGCGCATGTGGATTGCCCGGGCCATGCGGACTATGTGAAGAACATGATCACGGGTGCGGCGCAGATGGACGGGGCGATTTTGGTTGTTAGCGCTGCGGACGGTCCGATGCCACAGACGCGGGAGCACATCCTTCTGGCGCGCCAGGTTGGTGTTCCGGCGATCGTTGTTTATCTGAACAAGGTCGATCAGGTGGATGACGAGGAACTTCTCGAGCTGGTGGAGATGGAGGTGCGTGAGCTGCTGTCGAGCTACGACTTCCCGGGCGACGATATTCCGATCGTTTCGGGCTCGGCGCTTGCGGCGTTGGAGGATGGCGACCCGCAGATTGGCGGCCAATCGATCCTGGACCTGATGGCGAAGGTCGACGAGTACATCCCGCAGCCGGACCGTCCGGTTGACCGCCCATTTCTGATGCCGATCGAAGATGTTTTCTCGATTTCGGGTCGTGGTACGGTGGTTACCGGCCGTATCGAGACGGGTGTTGTGCACACAGGTGATGAGATTGAGATCGTCGGCATCAAAGAGACGTCGAAGACGACTTGTACGGGTGTTGAGATGTTCCGGAAGATCCTGGATGAGGGTCAGGCGGGCGACAATATCGGCGCACTGCTTCGGGGTGTTGGCCGTGAGGAAGTTGAACGTGGGCAGGTTCTTGCGGCGCCCGGTTCGATTACACCGCACATGAAGTTTAAGTGCGAGTGCTACATTCTGACGAAGGACGAGGGTGGTCGTCACACGCCCTTTTTCTCGAACTACCGTCCGCAGTTTTACTTTCGTACGACGGATGTGACGGGTTCGGTTGTATTGCCGGAAGGCACGGAGATGGTGATGCCGGGCGACAATGTTGCAATGGAAGTGTCGCTGATTGCGCCGATAGCGATGGATGAAGGTCTGCGTTTCGCGATCCGCGAGGGCGGCCGCACCGTTGGCGCAGGCGTCGTTGCCAGCATCGTCGAATAGGAAAACGGAATTAAACCGGCGCTCTGTTTAGCGCCGGATTTCAACTGGGCACGAGGTCGGCATGGATAGCCAAAACATTAGAATTCGCCTGAAAGCGTTTGATCATCGCGTACTCGATCAATCGACAGGCGAGATCGTGCAGACGGCGAAGCGCACGGGCGCACAGGTGCGCGGTCCTATTCCGTTGCCGACTCGTATCGAGAAATACACGGTGTTGCGGTCGCCGCACATCGACAAGAAAAGCCGCGAGCAGTTTGAGATTCGCACGCACAAGCGGCTTTTGGACATCATCGATCCGACACCGCAAACGGTTGACGCGCTAATGAAGCTGGATCTCGCCGCTGGCGTTGATGTCGAAATCAAGTTGTAGGGATTGGCGATATGCGTTCAGGCCTTATTGCAAAGAAGATGGGGATGACTCGGGTTTTCAACGAATCCGGTGATCATTTGCCAGTCACGGTGTTGAGGGTAGATAACTGCCAAGTAGTCGCTGTTCGAAATGATGAGACGGATGGCTACAACGCGTTGCAACTCGGTGCTGGAAGCGCGAAAGTTCGGCGGGTATCTAAGCCAATGCGTGGCCATTTCGCGAAGGCGAATGTCGAACCGAAGCGCAAGCTGGTAGAGTTTCGGGTTAGCGCCGATGCCTTGATCGATGTCGGTGCAGAACTGGTGCCGTCCCATTTTTCAGAAGGCCAATATGTTGACGTGACTGGAACAAGTATCGGAAAGGGCTTTGCCGGTGCGATGAAGCGTCACAATTTCAGCGGTCTGCGGGCGAGTCACGGGGTTTCGGTTTCGCACCGTGCACACGGATCGACGGGTCAGTGCCAGGATCCTGGGAAGGTTTTCAAGGGCAAAAAGATGGCTGGGCACCTTGGCGACAAGCGTGTCACTATTCAGAGCCAAAAAATCGTCTCGACCGATGACGAACGAGGTTTGATTTTAATTTATGGTGCGGTTCCGGGTGCCAAAAACGGTTGGGTGACGATCAAGGACGCGGTCAAGAAGGCGATGCCAGACGATTTACCATTTCCGGCTGGCCTGCGGACGGTTGAAGAGGAAGCGGCGGCGGAAGAGGTCCCTCCTGCCGAAGAAGCCGCGCCTGAAACGCCCGCAGCCGAAGAAAAGGATTGAGGGCCATGAAGAGCAAAGTCATCACCCTCGAAAACAAGGCCGCTGGCGAGATCGAACTTGCGGAGGAGGTTTTTGGGGTGCCGATGCGTAAAGACATCCTGGCGCGTATGGTGAATTATCAGCTCGCTAAGCGACGGCGAGGCACAGCGAGCACGAAGGAACGTTCGGAGATCCGCGGCACGACTGCCAAGCCGTTTCGGCAGAAAGGAACGGGGCGGGCCCGTCAAGGTTCGCGTAAGGCGCCGCAGATGCGTGGGGGTGGTACCGCATTCGGTCCGCAAGAACGGGATTTCGGTCACAAGGTGAACAAAAAGGTGCGTCGCATGGCGATGCGCACGGTATTATCGGCAAAACAAGCTGATGGCAAACTTGTTATCCTCAAGGCCGCCGCTTTGAAGAGCCCAAAGACGAAAGAATTGTCCGAAAAATTCGCAAGGCTGGGTTGGGCGAATGCGTTGGTTGTCGCTGGTGCCGAGGTTGACGTGAACTTTGCCATGGCGGTAGCGAACATCCCCAATATCGACGTAATGCCGATGCAAGGTGCGAATGTCTATGACATCCTTCGCCGTGATCAGCTGGTATTAACCACCGATGCGGTCGAGGCGCTGGAGGCCCGCTTGAAATGAGTTGGAAATATTTCAATAAGTCCAAACCCGGTCGCGAGAGGATCTATGAGATCCTGCGAAGCCCAGTGATCACTGAGAAGGCCACACTCGCCTCCGAGTACAATCAGGTGACCTTTCAGGTACCACTTGACGCATCGAAGCCGGAAATCAAGAGCGCGGTCGAAGGCCTATTCGATGTTCAGGTTCTTTCGGTTAATACGTTGGTACACAAAGGAAAAACGAAGCGTTTCCGGGGTCGTCCAGGGCGACAGAAGGACACCAAAAAAGCGGTCGTACGGTTGGCAGAAGGCCAGTCGATCGACGTGACTACAGGGTTGTAAGACCATGGCACTAAAGAATTTTAAACCGGTTACGTCGACCAGGCGGCATCTTGTCCTTGTCGATCATTCTGAACTGCACAAGGGCAAGCCGGTTAAGAAGCTAACCGTAGGCCTCACTGGTAATGGTGGGCGTAACAACTTCGGCCGTATCACGGCGCGCCGACGCGGTGGCGGGCACAAGCGCCGGTATCGGATGGTCGATTTCAAGCGACAGAAGTTTGATGTTACCGCGACCATTGAGCGGTTAGAATACGACCCGAACCGGACAGCGTTCATAGGGCTCATAAAATATGAAGATGGCGAGTTGAGCTACATACTGGCACCACAGCGTCTCAGCGTTGGCGATCAGGTGGTTTCCGGCGAGCGGTGTGATATCAAGCCTGGAAATGCGATGCCAATGAATAACATTCCAGTAGGCACGATCATTCACAATATAGAGATGAAGCCTGGCAAGGGTGGTCAGATTGCCCGCGCGGGTGGAACCTACGCTCAGCTTATTGGCCGCGATCAGGGCTATGCGCAGTTGAAATTGACGTCAGGCGAGTTACGCATGGTGCGCGGCGAGTGTATGGCGACGATTGGCGCAGTGTCCAATCCGGACCAGGCGAACATAAAAATCGGTAAAGCAGGCCGCAAGCGCTGGCTCGGCAAGCGTCCGTCGGTGCGTGGTGTCGCGATGAACCCGGTTGATCATCCGCATGGTGGCGGCGAAGGTCGGACATCGGGTGGTCGGCATCCTGTCACACCCTGGGGCAAACCTACTAAAGGCAAACGGACTCGAAAACGTAACGCTCAGTCGAACCGATTGATCATTCGCAGCCGTCACGCCAAGAAGAAATAGAGGAGGGGCTGGTGTCTCGATCTGTTTGGAAAGGCCCATTTATTGATGGCTATTTGCTGAAAAAGGCGGAGGCCGTGCGTTCCGCCGGGCGAAACGACGTGATTAAGGTCTGGTCGCGCCGATCAACGATACTGCCACAATTCGTGGGGCTAACATTCGGTGTCCATAATGGTCAGAAGCATATTCCGGTTCTGGTTACCGAAAATATGATTGGCCACAAGTTTGGCGAATTTTCGCCGACGCGGACCTTCTATGGGCACGCCGCGGATAAGCGGGTGCGGAGGGGCTAGGTTATGGGTAAACGCAAGGCGGAACGTCGCCTGGATGACACGGAAGCGATGGCTTATGCGAAGACGATGCGCGTTAGCCCGCAGAAGCTGAACCTTGTCGCGCAAACGATACGGGGAAAATCGGCTGACACGGCGCTGGCATCGTTGGCTTTCTCTCGACGGCGGATCGCTGGCGAGGTCCGCAAGGTACTGGAGTCGGCTATCGCCAACGCGGAGAACAATCACCAGCTGGACGTGGACCGTCTCTATGTCAAGGAGGCGACGGTTGGAAAAACTATGGTGATGAAACGTTTTCGACCTCGTGCGCGGGGCCGGATCGGCCGTATCCATAAACCGTTCAGTAATTTGACCGTTATTGTCCGGGAACGCGAGGAGACCGAATAATGGGTCAGAAAGTCAATCCGATCGGCCTGCGCCTTGGGATCAACCGGACTTGGGATTCGCGTTGGTATGCGGACAAAAACTATGCGGATCTCCTACATGAGGACATTAAGGTCCGCGAATACTTGTTCGATAACCTTCAGCAAGCGGGCATCACCAAGGTGGTCATCGAACGGCCTGCGAAACGGGCTCGTATCACGATCCAGAGCGCCCGTCCGGGTGTTGTTATTGGCCGTAAAGGCGCGGATATTGAGCGGCTGCGGCAGCGCCTGTCAGGAATGACAGGCAGCGAAGTGCATCTCAATATCGTCGAAGTCCGGAAACCCGAAATTGACGCCAAGCTGGTCGCCGAGAACATTGCGCAGCAGTTAACCCGTCGGGTGGCGTTCCGCCGAGCTATGAAGCGGGCTGTACAGTCGGCGATGCGCCTCGGTGCGGGCGGCATTCGGATCAATTGCGGCGGTCGCTTGGGTGGCGCAGAAATCGCGCGCATGGAATGGTATCGCGAGGGCCGCGTGCCACTGCATACGCTGCGTGCTGATATTGATTACGGGACGGCGCAAGCTAACACCACCTACGGCATTTGCGGAGTCAAGGTCTGGGTCTTCAAAGGCGAGATATTGGCGCACGATCCGATGGCACAAGACAAACGACTTCAAGAGCAACAGGTAAGCCGCTGAGGCGGCGGCCTGGGAAGGTAGACGACAAATGCTGCAACCCAAGCGGACAAAATACCGCAAGCAGTTCAAGGGCCGTGTGCATGGTAATGCCAAGGGTGGGACCACACTAAATTTTGGCAACTACGGCATGAAGGCTGTGACGACGGGCCGGATTACAGCACGCCAGATCGAAGCGGCGCGGCGCGCTATTACCCGTCATATGAAGAGAGCGGGAAAAGTTTGGATACGTGTCTTCCCGGATGTGCCGGTCACTGGAAAGCCGGCTGAAGTACGGATGGGCAAGGGCAAGGGGTCGCCAGAATATTGGATGTGCCGCATCAAGCCAGGGAGGATAATGTTTGAGCTCGATGGTGTTGACGAGGATGTTGCGCGCGAAGCCTTGGCTCTGGCGTCGGCCAAACTGCCGGTGCAGACACGGTTTATACAGCGTCTCGGCAGTTGAGTGGGCGATTGAGAAGGAACAAGGGATGAAGGTCGAAGATCTGCGCCAAAAGTCGGACGACGAACTTAATCAGGAAGTTCTGGATTTAAGGAAAGAGGCATTCAATTTGCGCTTTCAACGTGCTAGCGGGCAATTGGAGAATACCGCTCGGGTGCGTCAGGTGCGCCGTGATATCGCGCGCCTCAAAACGGTTTTACACCAACGCCGCGCGTCGGCCTGAAGGAGAACGAGTTATGCCCAGGCGAGTTATGCAGGGAAAGGTGGTTTCCGACGCGCCGCACAAGACCGTCGTGGTGGTTGTCGAGCGTCGCGTCAAGCATCCGGTCTACAAGAAGATTATTCGTAAGTCGAAGAAGTATCACGCCCATGACGAAGCGAATGCATGCAAGACCGGCGATATTGTCCGTATCCGCGAGTGCCGTCCAATTTCCAAAAAGAAGTGCTGGGAAGTTGTGTCTGACGCGGGTAGCGGCAAAGCGGCGTAACGGCCGGCCTAAGGGAGTGGGTCTATGATCCAGATGCAGACAAATCTCGATGTAGCTGACAATTCCGGCGCGCGCCGTGTGCAGTGCATCAAAGTCCTTGGTGGCTCCAAGCGGAAGACCGCTGGCGTTGGTGACATTATTGTCATCAGCGTCAAGGAAGCAATTCCGCGCGGTCGCGTGAAGAAAGGCGATATCCATCGCGCCGTCATCGTACGGACAGCAAAGGAAATTCGCCGGCAGGATGGGTCAGCCATACGCTTCGACCGGAACGCGGCGGTGTTGATCAATCCGCAGGGCGAGCCGATTGGGACGCGTATTTTTGGCCCGGTGACGCGTGAACTGCGGGCTAAGCAGTTCATGAAGATTATCTCGCTCGCGCCGGAAGTTATCTAGGCTGTGGGCAGCGAATTCGGAGATTAAGTGGTTATGGCGGCCAAATTCAAAAAAGGCGACTCGGTCGTGGTTTTGTCCGGTCGGGACAGGGGTAAGACGGGTGAGATCATGCGTGTTGTGCCCAGCGAGCAACGCCTCTACGTGCAGGGAGTGAATGTCGTCAAGCGGCATACCCGTCCCACGCAAACATCTCCAGGTGGGATCATTGAGAAAGAGGCGGGCATTCATATGTCCAATGTGTCGCATATCGACCCCAAGGACGATAAGCCAACGCGGGTCGGATTCAAGATGATCGAAGGCGATCGAAAAGTGCGCTATGCGAAGCGCTCTGGCGAAATTATCGACCGCTGACAGGAGGCGGTATTAGGATGACGGATACGGATACATACGTTCCGCGATTGAAGGAACACTACCTGGCGGAGCTTCGGCAGTCGCTGACGGACGATTTTGGCTACAAGAATCCCATGCAGGTTCCGCGGCTGGAAAAGATCGTTGTCAATATGGGCGTGGGCGAGGCGGCGGTTGATTCGAAGCGGATCGGCGGGGCGGTTAATGACATGACCCTTATCACCGGCCAGAAGCCGGTGGTTACGAAAGCCAAGCTGTCCATCGCCGTGTTCAAGCTTCGTGAAGGCATGAACGTCGGCGTTAAGACAACGTTGCGGCGTGACCACATGTACGATTTTCTTGACAGGTTGGTAAACGTCGCTTTGCCGCGGGTTCGCGACTTCCGCGGTTTGTCGGGCAAGAGTTTCGACGGGCGTGGCAATTTTGCCATGGGTTTGAAGGAGCAGATCGTTTTCCCTGAGATCGATTACGACAAGGTCGATACGATCCGTGGCATGGATATCGTAATTTGTACGTCGGCACCGACGGATGAAGAGGCATTGGCGCTCCTTAAGGGCTTCAACCTGCCGTTTACGAGTTAGATGGAAACCGGAGAAATCTGAGATATGGCGAAAAAAAGCGCAATGGAAAAGAACAAGCGGCGCCGCCGGATTGCTAAGAAATATTCTGGCCGTAGGGCCCGCCTGCTTGCGATCGCGAACGATCGTACCCAGCCGCAGGAGGAACGGTTTGCCGCGCGTTTGAAACTGGCGGAGCTGCCGCGCAACAGTGCGCCGACCCGAATTCGCAATCGCTGCGAGTTAACCGGTCGGCCGCGTGGATTCTATCGCAAGTTTAAAATTTCTCGAATCGCGCTGCGCGAACTGGCCTCCAGCGGAATGATCCCCGGTATGGTCAAGTCGAGTTGGTAGGAGAAGACGCAGAATGACGATGACCGATCCTTTGGGTGATATGCTCACCCGTATTCGCAACGGACAGCGTTGCGGTATGTCGACGATAAACTGTCCGGCGTCGAAGCTTCGCGCGAATGTGCTCGATGCGCTGCAGCGCGAAGGCTATATCCGCGGGTTTAGCTGGAGCGAACTGGCCAAGGGCATCAAAGAAATCACCATTGAGCTTAAATACAGCAATGGCGACCCGGTGATCCGCGAAATTTCTAGGGTCTCGAAACCGGGACGCCGGGTCTATTCCAAGATAAAGGATTTGCCGCGCGAATATAACGGGCTCGGCGTGTCGATACTATCGACACCGCGCGGAGTGCTGTCGGACGCTGAAGCGCGTGAAGCCAATGTCGGCGGCGAAGTCCTGTGCAAGGTGTTTTAGGAGGTTTGACCGATGTCACGCGTTGGTAATAACCCGGTGGATATACCCAGCGGCGTCCAGGTTTCGATAGGCAATGGTATTTTGACTGCTAAAGGGAAGCTGGGCGAGGAGTCTGTGTCACTCACCGATGTCGTAGAGGTGACGATGGAGGAGAATCAAGTCGCGGTTATGCCGCGCGATGATTCAAAACAGTCGCGGTCGATGTGGGGTACGACGCGCAGCCTCGTACAGAATGCCGTTACCGGTGTTTCGGAGGGCTTTACCAAGCGTTTGGAGATCGTCGGTGTGGGCTATCGGGCGCAGATGCAAGGCCAGACCCTTAACCTGCAGCTAGGTTATAGCCATGACATCCCCTATCCAATCCCGGAGGGAATATCGATTGCCTTGGAAGGTGATCGTGGCAGCGTCATTGCGGTCACAGGTCCAAACAAGCAACAGGTTGGGCAGGTTGCCAGCGAGATTCGTGGGTTCCGCAAGCCGGAACCATTCAAGGGCAAAGGTGTTCGCTATAGCGACGAATATGTCCTCCGTAAGGAAGGCAAGAAAAAGTAAAGGCCAAGGCGATGATGAAATCACGGCATCTTTTTGAAAGGCGCAAGAAGCGCAACCGTTACCAGTTGCGCAAACGCGGTGGTGGAAAACCGCGCCTTTCCGTATTCCGGTCTAGCAAACATATTTATGCTCAGCTAATTGACGATGGCAAAGGTCGCACGGTCGTATCGGCGTCTTCATTGGACCAGGCACTCTCTGATAAGCTCAAGACGGGTGCGGATAAAGACGCGGCGACGGAAGTCGGAAAGCTGATTGCGAGCCGGGCCAAGGAAGCAGGAGTGGAAAAGGTCGTGTTCGACCGTGGTGGCTATAGGTTTCACGGGCGAGTCAAGGCGTTAGCTGATGCCGCCCGTGAAGCTGGTTTGAATTTCTAGTAACGAGGACGAAGCATGGCGCGCAATACGAGAAACACCCGCGATTCGCGCGGCGGCCGGCGCCGCGACAACGCGTCGCGGGATGAATCAGATATTCAGGAAAAGCTGGTCCACATAAACCGTGTAGCCAAGGTCGTCAAAGGTGGCCGGCGTTTCGGCTTCTCCGCACTTGTCATCGTCGGCGATGGCAAAGGCCGTGTCGGCCATGGCTCGGGTAAAGCTCGAGAGGTGCCGGAAGCTATTCGTAAGGCTACGGAAAGTGCGAAACGCACGTTGCGGAGGATTCCGCTTCGTGAGGGCCGAACTTTGCACCACGACGTCTCGGGCCGGTTTGGTGCTGGGCGGGTTCATTTGCGCGCCGCACCTCCTGGAACGGGTATCATTGCCGGGGGGCCGATGCGAGCAGTGTTCGAAATGTTGGGCGTCACGGACGTAGTTGCGAAATCGATCGGGTCGTCAAACCCGCACAACATGGTGAAAGCGACATTTGAAGCGTTGACCAACTGCGCCTCGCCACGTCAGGTGGCGTCTAAACGGGGTAAGAAAGTCGGTGACATTGTCGGACGCCGTGACCCGAATGAGGAAGCACGGGAGGGGGCTGATGGCAGATAAGAAGAAAGCGACCGTCACGGTTACGCAGATTGGTAGTCCGATCCGTCGTCGTGGCGACCAGCGTGCCACGTTGATCGGATTGGGTCTCAACAAAATGCATAAGACGCGGGAGCTTGAGGATACCCCCTCTATCCGTGGCATGATTGATAAGGTAAGCCACCTCTTACGAGTCAAAGAGGCTGGTTGAAACTAGCCTGTTTTAGCGCACTGGGAATAATGGCATGAAACTCAACGAACTAACTGATAATTCGGGTGCGCGTAAGAACCGCAAGCGGGTCGGTCGGGGCCCCGGATCGGGCACAGGTAAGACGGCGGGCCGCGGTATGAAGGGTCAGAAATCTCGTAGTGGTGTCGCAATCAAAGGTTTTGAGGGCGGCCAGATGCCCCTTTATCGGAGGTTGCCGAAGCGTGGGTTTAATAACATTTTCCGTAAGCAGTTTGTCGAATTGGGTACGGGCCGACTGCAGGCTGCGATTGATTCCAAGAAAGTCGACGCCGAAAAGGAAATCACTGCCAAGAACCTTGTCGAGGCCGGAGTGTTGCGTCGCACCAAAGACGGCGTCCGCCTTCTTGTAAATGGCGAATTGAGTGCGAAGGTTATAATTACCGTAGCCGGTGCATCAAAGGGGGCTGTGGCGATGGTTGAGAAAGCCGGCGGTACGGTCACGATGACGAAAAGCGCTAATAAAGACACCAAAAGTCAAATCGCGCCGGATGAAGCGGGCGCGTAACTACTAAGGCGTTGATGAATGGCATCGGCTGCAGAACAGCTCGCATCGACTTTTAACTTCGGCGCGTTCGCTAAGGCGACGGAGCTGAAGAAACGTCTATGGTTCACGCTCGGTGCGCTTATCATTTATCGGATTGGGACCTATATTCCACTGCCTGGAATTGATCCTACTATTCTGTCAGATATCTTTGAGCAGCAGCGCGGCGGTCTGACCGACATGTTGAATTTGTTCTCTGGCGGTGCGCTGGAGCGGATGACAATATTTGCGCTCAACATTATGCCTTACATTTCTTCGGCGATTATTATGCAGCTGATGACGGCTGTGTCGCCGCGGTTAGAAGCGCTGAAGAAGGAGGGCGAGGCTGGCCGAAAAAAAATAAATCAGTATACGCGGTACGGTACGGTTCTGTTAGCCACGGTGCAAGGTTACGGCATCGCAGTTGGCCTGGAAGGCATGGCTAGTTCGGCTGGGCCTGCGGTTATCGATCCTGGTTTCTTCTTCCGTGCCACGACCGTAATCAGTTTGGTCGGTGGCACAATATTCCTGATGTGGCTTGGTGAGCAGATCACTCAGCGAGGCGTTGGCAATGGTATCTCGTTGATCATCTTTGCAGGTATTGTTGCAAACCTGCCGGTGGCTTTGGTGCAAACACTCGATCAAAGCCGGACAGGCGCAATATCGCTGGCCTTGGTGCTGTTCCTCATCATTATGGCGGTCGTCGTGATTGCCTTTATCGTTTTCGTTGAGCGGGCGCAAAGGCGTCTGGTGGTGCAATATCCCAAGAGACAGATGGGTAATAAGATGTTTGGCGGTGAATCGTCTCATCTGCCCTTGAAACTGAATACCGCCGGAGTCATCCCGCCAATCTTTGCCAGTTCGATCCTCCTGATGCCGCTGACGATCGCCGGCTTTAGCGGTGGTGCGACGCAGGGCATCCTGGGTACTATCACCGCCTATCTTGGGCCGGGACAGCCACTTTACCTCGTCGTGTATGTTGCGATGATCGTCTTCTTTGCGTTCTTTTACACCGCAATTGTTTTTAATCCAGCGGATACGGCGGATAATCTAAAGAAATATGGTGGATTTATCCCGGGTATTCGACCCGGGAAAAACACTGCTGATTACCTGGATTTTGTTCTCACACGCCTAACAGTAGCGGGTGCCGCCTATCTTGCGATCGTTTGTATT
>PBDC01000107.1 GCA_002717185.1 Rhodospirillaceae bacterium | reverse complement strand
CGGCGCGGCGTCGTGTTGAAGGTTTCGATTAATAGTGCGCGCGTGTCGCGCGGATCTATAACCTCGTCGACGCCGAAATCCTTCGCCGCGCCGAGTGCTGCGGTCTGCGTTTTAATACGGTCGATCATCGCCTGGCGCGCCGCCATTGGATCTTCGACAGACTGGTAGTCGCGTTTGAAGGCGACGTCGACTGCACCTTCGATCGACATGGCACAAATTTCGGCCGTCGGCCAAGCGAAGGCGACGTCAGCTTCGAAGCTGCGGCCACCGCACATTGCGTAGTAACCCCCGCCATAACCCTTACGCAGTACGACGGAGGCGCGTGGTACAGTGGCGATACCTATCTCGTAAAACAGCCGCCCGCTTCGCCGGCCTAATCCGGTTGCTTCTGCCGAGGGACCGATGGCGAATCCCGGGACATCAATCAGGAAAACTAAGGGCAGACCAAACGCATCGCACATGCCGATGAAATGGGATGCTTTCTCGCAGGCGGGTGTATCCAGGATCCCGCCCTTTCTCAGCGTCTGGTTAGCGACGAAGCCGACGGGCCGACCACCCAGCCGTGCAAAAGCGGTGACGATGTTGCCGGCGAAACCAGGCTTTAGTTCGAATACGCTATCCCTGTCGGCGATGACGGCGATGACCTTGCGTACGTCGTAGACTTTGCGGCTGTCGGCTGGGACTAATTCGAACAAGCTGTCGTCTCGCCGGTCGGTGGGGTCACCGCAGTTGAGGATTGGCAGCGGCGCACGGGCATTACTCGGCAGGTATGAGAGGAACTTGGCTGCTGCCGCGAGGCATTCCGCTTCGCTTTCGACCGACAGGTCTGCAATACCCTGTATGTCAGCCTGCAGTTTCGCGCCGCCCAACTCTTCCTTGGATATATCTACACCTGTACCGGCCTTGACTAGGGCGGGGCCAGCCATGCCCATGGTCGCTTTACCGCGCACCATGACCACGAAGTCTGATAGAGCGGAATAGTTTGTAGGTCCTGCGAAGCCTTGGCCCATCATTGCTGCCACTGTCGGAATCCAGCCTGAAGTTCGCGCCATGTTTTGGAAAACCGGCGAGGCGCCGGCGAAGTGCGCCGCGTTCATGCCGTCCTGGATGCGATGCCCGCCTCCTTCCAGCAGCATTACCAGTGGCATGCCACGTTCTATGGAGCGAGTTACGGCGCGCGCCAGCTTAAGTCCGCCCACTTTGCCGCTGCTGCCGCCATGTACGGTGTAGTCGTGCGATACCACGTTAACGTATCGGCCTTCAATTTTCCCGGTGCCGGTGATGATGCCATCGGCCGGTGCGACCAGGTCGCGGTTCAGTTCATTGTCGCGGTGTGGTTCAACGAGACTGCCGAATTCAGTAAGTTCCCCTCTGTCAACCAATGCCGTGACCCTCTCGCGTGCGGTCTGCATCTTGAAAGACCTTCGTTTAGCCACCGCCTCAGGTCGCCCTTCGTCCAGCACGGCGCGGCGGGCCTCTTCAATCTGGATTAAAAGGTCCCGTGAATCCGACATACAGTTTCTCCCTGCTTTCTGAGTAATGTTTGGGGCAGTCTGGCCTTCGAGGCCTGGTAAAGATACAGGCTCAGCGCCATCACGTTTTAGTTAGATGAGGCCGAGGATGCAGGGCCAGTACGAAATGCTCACTTTTGAGCAGGCTTGCCAATTGGACAGTGTCGATCATAACGGGACACGCTCTATGAAGAATGTCAGGTATGCGGCAGAAACTCGCCATGGGTGAGGCTGTTAGAGAGCAGCCAGAGTTCCGTCGAATCCTCCCTTATGAAACCGCTTTGCGCAAATGATGTTTGGCCTAGACACCTTGCCGCGTTACAAGTCGGCTCACCAGAGATACCGCGAGCGCCTTTCGACCTGTGAATTGGCAGGTGTTGCGCGAATATTGGCGGGGGCATGGCATGCCAGTACACCTTACCAACTTGCTAAATAAACAGGAATTGCCAAGGGGTAGATGAAACTGATGCTGTCCCTTATGGTTCGCTCTAGCAGTCGCGATAAGAGATGTCGCGTGAGGCAATTGTGTGGGGAGGGTTTCATGATTATTGCGCATTTCTTACGCGGGGTGGCAATGCTATTGCCTGCCGCTCTTTTGCTTTGGCCTGCATCGGGTATGGCTGCCGATAAATTGAGTGGTGGCGATACCGCATGGATCCTGACTTCCACGGCGTTGGTTCTTTTCATGACGTTGCCGGGATTGGCTCTTTTCTACGCTGGCCTGGTGCGTGCAAATAGCGTGTTATCTGTTTTGATGCACTGCTTTGCAATTTGTTGCGTCGCGTCGATAGTTTGGCTTGTGATCGGATACAGCCTCGCCTTCGGTGATGGCGGAAACTGGAACGCTTTTATTGGTGGACTGGACAAAGCATTCTTGGCAGGGATTGGGCCAGACACCTTATCGGGTTCCATCCCGGAGACTGTGTTCTTTGCCTTTCAGATGACCTTCGCGATCATTACCCCGGCGCTAATTGTAGGTGCCTATCCTGAGCGCGTTACATTCCCGGCTGTCCTGTTCTTCAGCGCCGTCTGGTTGATAATCGTCTACGCGCCCGTCACCCATTGGGTATGGGGCGGCGGCTGGCTTGCTGAAATGGGTGTAATGGATTTTGCTGGTGGTATTGTCGTTCACGTTACAGCTGGTGTCTCGGCCCTAGTATTTGCGAAAATGCTTGGCGGTCGCCGGGGTTTCCCGGGTCAAGTCCGCCCTCCGCATAGTCCAGGCATGACCATGACAGGTGCGGCGATGCTTTGGGTAGGTTGGTTCGGATTTAATGCCGGTAGCGCCTTGGCGGCCGACGGCAATGCCGGTATGGCGATGGTCGTCACCCACATTTCAGCTGCTGCGGCGTCGCTTAGCTGGGCCGCGATGGAATGGATGAAGTTCGGTAAGCCCAGCCTCGTTGGCATAGTGACTGGCACGATTGCTGGCCTGGCGACGATCACACCAGCGTCCGGGTTCGTTGGGCCGGTTGGCGCGCTAATTCTTGGAGTGCTTGCGGGCGTGATTTACCAGTGGATGACGACCTTGGTGAAGCAGGCCATCAAAATCGATGACTCTCTTGATGTTTTCGCCGTACACGGCGTCGGCGGTGCGCTCGGTACGGTGCTAGTATCGGTGCTCGCGTTGTCTACCTTCCAGGGACTTGGTCTGGCGGAAGGAATGACAGTGGCTAAGCAACTGGGCGTTCAGGTGACCGGGATAGTGGCGGTAGCTGTCTGGTCGGCGATCGCCAGCTACGTCATCATCCTAATCGCGCGCGGCATGTTTGGTCTTCGGGTGCCGGATGAAGACGAAATTGAGGGCCTCGATATCACGTCGCATGGCGAGCGCGGCTACGATCTGTAGACGGGCTAGTTTTGGGATAAACACGGATCGATTAAGGGGAGAAAAGGCCATGAAGATGGTAATGGCTGTGATCAAACCGCATAAGCTGGATCAGGTGCGCGAAGCGCTGACTGGCCTCGGCGTCGAAGGCATGACGGCCACTGAAGTAAAGGGATATGGCCGTCAGAAAGGGCATACTGAAATCTATCGTGGAGCTGAGTACACGGTGAACTTCCTACCGAAAGTCCGGATTGACGTCGTTGTCGCCGACTCGCTTATTGACCAAACTGTTGAAGCAGTGCAGGAAGCTGCCAAAACCGGGAAGATCGGCGACGGCAAGATATTCGTCTATGACGTGTCAAGCGCGGTGCGGATCCGAACCGGAGAGACTGGCGACGAAGCGCTGTGACGCAATAGACGTAAGATAAGGGGCGCTGCAATGGATGATGTGCAAAATTCCGGATGGCGGCGTGCCAATCCAGTTGATGTTGGAATTGACCCCGAAAAGCTTGCGGATGCCGTTGCTTTTGCCGAGGCGGCTGAGACCCGTTGGCCGCGTAACCTGAGCGGTGGTTTGGCGCGGCTGGAGAAAACAACGGAACCGCCGCCCTGGAATGAAACGCTAGGGCCGAAAAAAGATCGTGGTGGCCCAAACGGGCTTATTCTGAAGGATGGGGCCGTCGTCGCCTCTTGGGGTGATGCCAGCCGGGTCGATATGACCTACAGCGCAACCAAAAGTTATTTGTCGATCCTGGCGGGGCTCGCGGTGGCGGATGGTCTGATCGGTGATGTCGACGATGTGGTGCGCGATTATGCGCTCGACGCGGCGTTTGACACACCGCAAAACGAAAGCATCACATGGCGCCACCTGTTGCAACAAACCAGCGAATGGGAAGGTTCGCTGTGGGACAAACCTGACGTCGTTGACCATAACCGCCAGTTAGGGGTCAAGGCGGACAACAGTAAGAAGGGCGAAAAACGCAAGCTACAGACGCCAGGAACCTATTGGGAATACAACGATGTTAGGGTAAACCGGCTTAGCCTTTGTCTGATGCAGGTGTTTCGCCGGCCGTTGCCGGAAGTCTTAAAGGAACGGATCATGGACCCAATCGGCGCTTCCGATAGCTGGTCCTGGAACCACTACCGGAATTCCTTTTTTGAGATTGATGGCAAGGTGATGGCCTCGGTTCCCGGTGGTGCCCATTGGGGTGGCGGGATTTGGATTAACAGCCACGATCACGCCAAGGTCGGTCAGTTGGTCCTGCAGCGCGGCGCCTGGGAAGGGCAGCAGCTGTTGTCGGAAAGCTGGATCGATGCGCTGCAAAAACCTTGCGATATTATGCCGACCTATGGCTACCTTTGGTGGGTGAATACTGGCGGCGCTCACTATAGCCAGGCGCCGGAGAGCAGCTTTTTCGCGTTCGGCGCGGGTCAGAATATAATATGGATCGAGCCGCTGCATAATCTCGTTATGGTCGCGCGGTGGATTGATGCCAAGAAAACTAACGACCTAGTTGGACATGTGATGGCGGCGGTGGTTTAGAAATTGCGATAGCGGCGGTCGCTCTCAATCTTGTCTCACGCGCGTGTTACCCCATATCTCGGTGAGAGGAGCCTGGCGCTAACAGGTCAACCGATTGGAAGGAACACGCCATGCGTGCCATTTCGATTAGAAACCTGGATCACGTTGTGGTTAGGGTCTCTGACGTAGATCGGTCGCTTGCGTTCTATTGTAACATACTGGGCTGCTCCGAGGAGCGTCGTGTTGAACGCATCGGTTTGGTGCAATTGCGTGCCGGCTCTTGCATGATCGACCTTATTGATGCGAAAGACAATTCACCGTCGGTCGGGTCAGAAAATATGGATCACTTTGCGGTTCGCCTGGAATCGTTTAACGAAGCTGAAATCCGATCGTTTCTAACGGAGCATGGCATCGCCTCGGGTGAGGCAACGTCTCGTTACGGTGCGGAGGGCGATGGGCCGTCGATTTATATCGAAGACCCTGACGGCAACAAGGTGGAACTCAAGGGGCCTCCCTACGCCCGGTAATGAGGTACAATTTGGATACTCTTCGATTTCTGCGCCTGAGGAATGTGATCGATCATGGTTGAAACCTTTGGGCATAAAGCCGTGATTTTAGGTCGAACCCTCTTGGCAACGGTGGATCATTATGTATTTTGGCAACCCTTGGAGGGAGCCAAGGTGGGATTGCCATAAATGAAGATCGCTATTCTTAAGGAACGGCGGCCAAACGAAACGCGGGTGGCGGGATCACCAGAAACGGTTAAAAAGTTTCTGTCCCTCGGCGTAGACATTTGCGTCGAGAAAGGTGCCGGAGTTGCAGCGTCAATGCCAGATGCAGCTTTTCGTGAAGCCGGTGCGGCAATTGCCCCCGACGCGAAAACCGCTCTCAGCGATGCAGATCTGGTTCTAAAGGTTCAACGTCCAATGATTGAGGGCGAAAAGTTTAACGAATTAGAAAATTTTAATCACGGACAGACGTTGGTTTGTCAGATGTCCGCCTTAAGTGAGCCGGCCTTCTTGACGGCCCTTGCCGCGTCCGGTGTTACGGGTTTCGCGCTTGAGCTGATGCCTCGGATAACGCGAGCGCAATCTATGGATATACTGTCTTCGCAGTCCAACCTTGCCGGTTACAAGGCGGTGTTGGATGCGGCCTCGGAATTCGGGCGCGCCTTCCCGATGATGATGACAGCTGCTGGTACAGTGCCGCCGGCGAGAGTGATGATCATGGGTGTTGGCGTGGCCGGACTTCAGGCGATCGCCACTGCCAAACGCCTGGGCGCCATCGTTGCTGCAACTGATGTGCGACCGGCGACAAAAGAACAGGTGGAGTCGCTGGGCGGCAGTTTTGTTGCCGTTGAGGATGAAGAATTCGAGCAAGCTCAAACAGCTGGCGGCTACGCCAAAGAAATGAGCGACGCCTACAAGGAAAAACAGGCCGCCCTGATAACGGAGACGATCCCAAAGCAAGACATTGTAATCTGCACTGCTTTAATTCCGGGACGACCCGCGCCTGTTTTAGTCTCGGAAGATATGGTTAAGACAATGAAGCCAGGCTCTGTGATCGTTGACCTGGCCGTAGAG
Organism: Rhodospirillaceae bacterium; assembly: GCA_002717185.1. Next base: position 8,380 of record PBDC01000107.1, on the reverse strand, counting down.
GCGGGCGGCAACTGTCCAGCATCAAAACTGGGAAAGGTCGTTAACAAAGACGGGGTAAAGATCGTTGGTTATGCCAACGTGCCGGGTCGGCTGGCTGATGATGCGAGCAAGCTGTTCGCGCGAAATATCCTTAACTTTCTGACGCCCATGATAAGCGAAAAAGGTAAGTCGATTAGCATAGATACCGACGATGAGATTATCGCTGGGACCTTGGTCACTCGCGACGGAGCCGTTGTGAATGATGCCGTGTCGGCAATTGTCGCTCAGCCACCGGAACCTGCCTTGGAAGGGGAAGCCTAGCGATGGCAGCTGAAAAGATTGTCGAACAGGCATCGGTATTGTCCGAGAGCGCGAAATCTCTCGCCACGGACGCAGAAGCGCTAGTTGCGCAGGTCAGCCGCTTGAACCTGCAAACTGGCAGCGGTGGTACTGATGTCTTCGTTTTTTATTTCACGATCTTCGTCCTCGCTTGCTTCGTTGGTTACTATGTGGTGTGGAGCGTTACTCCGGCACTGCATTCGCCCCTAATGAGCGTGACTAATGCAATCTCCTCGGTGATCATTGTGGGTGCTCTGATTGCGGCTGGTCCCCTGGATATGAGCTTCTCCAAGTTTTTCGGATTTCTTGCGGTTGTCCTCGCTTCCGTGAATATCTTCGGCGGGTTCATCGTTTCGCAGCGCATGCTGTCGATGTTCAAGACAAAGAAATAGTAGCGCACCATGAGCGAAAACCTCTCCGCCTTCGCGTATCTCATTGCTAGCGTTTGCTTCATTATGGCGCTGCGCGGCCTGTCGTCGCCGCTGACAGCGCGTATGGGAAATATCTACGGTATCGTCGGGATGATTGTCGCCGTGGTCACCACTTTGGCAGCGCCCAACGTTCTCAGCTTTACGATGATTCTGTTAGGCATGTTGATCGGGGGTGCAATCGGCACAGTCATCGCCTTGAAGATCGAGATGACGGCGTTACCGCAACTTGTGGCGGCTTTCCACAGCCTGGTGGGTTTGGCGGCTGTATTCGTCGCTGCGGCCGCATTCTACGAGCCGGCAGCCTATGGAATAGGCGTTCCCGGTGATATTCACGTCGCCAGCCTGGTCGAGATGAGTATTGGTACCGCAATCGGTGCGATTACGTTTACGGGATCTATCGTGGCCTTCGCCAAACTCCAGGGCATGGTCAGCGGTGCACCCGTGGTATTCTCCGGACAGCATGCGCTGAACGCATTTTTAGGACTCCTGCTGATCGGCTTGGTTATCTGGTTCTGCGGCGAGGAAAGCTCGTTGCTGTTCTGGGCGATTGTTTTACTGTCCGGTGTTATTGGACTGCTGATCATAATCCCGATCGGTGGAGCGGATATGCCGGTCGTTATTTCTATGTTGAACAGCTATTCCGGTTGGGCGGCCTGCGGCATCGGTTTCACCCTTTCTAATCCTGCGTTAATTGTAACTGGAGCTTTAGTTGGATCATCCGGTGCAATTCTCAGCTACATAATGTGCAAGGGCATGAACCGGTCCTTCTTCAACGTCATACTGGGCGGCTTCGGTGGAGATGATGCTGCCGGTCCGGCCGGCGTCGATGGCGAAAAGACGGTGCGCCGGGGCAGTGCGGACGATGCAGCCTTTATCATGAAAAATGCTGGCAGTGTGATCATCGTGCCGGGCTATGGGATGGCTGTGGCGCAAGCCCAGCACGCGCTGCGCGAAATGGCGGAACTGCTAAAGGCTGAAGGCATCAAGGTCGGTTACGCGATCCACCCCGTAGCGGGTCGCATGCCGGGCCATATGAACGTGTTGCTGGCCGAGGCTAACGTTCCCTACGATGAGGTCTTTGAGCTAGAACAGATCAACCGCGATTTCGCGTCTACTGATGTTGCTTTCGTGATTGGAGCGAACGATGTGACTAACCCGGTGGCGAAGACTGATCCCTCCAGTCCGATCTATGGCATGCCGATCCTGGATGTGGAGAACTCGGGAACGGTACTGTTCGTCAAACGATCCTTAAGCCCGGGTTATGTAGGCGTGGATAACGTATTGTTCTATAGAGATAATACGATGATGCTATTCGACGATGCTAAGAAGATGTGTGAAGATATTGTCAATTCGCTCGGGTCTATGTAATCCGGGAGATATCCTTCAGAGTCCCTATTTTTTAAGGCATCTGCTTTGCCGGGGGCAAATCTGTGCCTCGAATCAAAAACGCGCCCCTAGATTTCTCCAGGGACGCGCAACTACGTCATCTAAGGCGCTAACGACCTAGTAGCCTTCGCGCTCCAACCGCTTGCGCATTAGCTTACGATAGCGTCGTTTCGCTTCGGCCTGCTCACGAGCACGTCGCTCCGAGGGCTTCTCGTAAGAACGGCGCAGCTTCATTTCCCGGAAAATGCCTTCGCGCTGCATCTTCTTTTTCAGCGCTCGAAGTGCCTGATCGACATTATTGTCGCGGACGACTACCTGAACGATAACGAATCTCCTTAGAATAATTGAAATATAGGACGCGGGTCGCGGCTTATAACATAGGTTTTTTAGCTTGTGAAGGCCGTGACGTATGATTTTGCGCTGGTTTCAAGCCGTGCAAATACTCATATTATACAGTGATGGCAATACTTAAAATCGCAAAGATGGGGCATCCAGCGTTGCAACAGGCTGCGCAACCCGTTGGCGACCCTACCGCCGTGGAAATTCGTCACCTTGTTAAGGATATGACGGAAACTCTCGTGGATGCTGAAGGAGCTGGTCTCGCTGCACCACAGGTGCATGTACCGCTTCGCCTGGTCATATTCCTCGTGCCTCAACATCGGGCAGAGTGCGAAGGGGCAGTCCCCTTGACTGTCCTAATTAACCCGATAATTACGCCTCTGAGCGATGCGATGAATGAAGATTGGGAGGCCTGCCTATCGGTGCCGGGGCTGACTGGGTTGGTGCCACGCTGGAACTCGATACGGTATAAGGGACTGGATCTCGACGGGAACTCGGTCGAACGGGTTGCTGAAGGTTTTCATGCTCGTGTTGTGCAGCATGAATGCGATCATTTGGACGGGATACTATATCCAAAGCGGATGACTGACCTATCGATGCTTGTGTTCAGTGAAGAGCAGCGGCACTACATGGAATCTCGTTAAGAAGGGGCAGAGAAATTCCTATGACCGATAACGATGCGTTGCGCGAAGAGATCCTACTGGCCGCCTTACCACACGTCCCTTTCGACGGTTGGGGACAGGCAGCACTGAACCGGGGGGCAGTTGACGCGGGCCATAAAGAAGGTGATGCGCGGCGGCTGTTTATGGGCGGTGCGGTGGAGATGATTGCATGCCACAGCCGCTACGCGGACCGCGTCATGTTGGAAACTTTGGAGGCGCTCGATTTAGATGAAATGAAGGTGCGTGAGCGAATTATCGCGGCTGTTCGTACTCGTTTAGAGCAGAACACACTGCACCGGGAAGCCGTCCGCCGCGGATTAAGCTTGCTGGCCCTGCCGCAGTATGCGCCTGTGGCAACGCGACTGCTCTATCGCACGGTAGATGCGATGTGGTACGCCGCCGGCGATACGTCGACGGACTACAATTTTTACAGCAAACGGGTTCTGCTTGCTGGTGTTTATAGCGCGACATTGCTTTACTGGCTGAACGATAAATCGGACGGCTTTGAGGCGACCTGGGCGTTTTTGGATCGGCGCGTCGCCAACGTACTCCAAGTACCAAAATTGATGAGCCGCGCTAGCCGGGTTTTGGAGATTTTGCCTGACCCGTTTCGCTTGTTCCGCGCAGCCCGGTCTATATAACATCATGCTGTTGCACCTTGCTTAGAGAATGCTTAGACCTGTTTTCTGAGACAACGGTCAGCGTGGTGTGATGATAGATTTTGCAACCCATCCGGACCGGTACCGTCATTGGACACTGCGCATAGACGGACCCGTTGCGGAACTGATCCTTGATGTTGATGAGGATGGTGGCCTCAAGTCTGGCTACGCATTGAAGCTAAACTCCTACGATTTGAGTGTCGATATTGAGCTGCACGACGCGGTCCAGCGGATCCGCTTCGAGCATCCCAATGTCGGCTCTGTAATGGTGACTTCGGCTATTGATCGCGTGTTCTGCGCTGGTGCTAACATCGCGATGCTGGGTCAGTCGAGCCATGCCGAGAAGGTTAACTTTTGCAAGTTCACCAACGAAACCCGGTTCGGCGTTGAGGATGCCAGCGAATGTTCGGGGCAACGCTACATTTCGGTGATTGATGGGATGGCGGCCGGCGGTGGTTACGAACTAGCCTTGGCGACTGATTACATCATCCTGGTGGATGACGGGTCGAGCGCCGTCTCCCTGCCTGAGGTGCCGCTATTGGCGGTTCTGCCGGGGACGGGCGGTTTGACGCGTGTTGTCGATAAGCGCCGGGTGCGGCGCGACCGGGCGGACTTTTTCTGCACGGTGACTGAAGGTATCCGCGGCAAGCGAGCCCTCGACTGGAAGTTGATCGATGAGCTGGTACCGCGATCGAAACTGCAAGAGACTGCGACCGCACGGGCGAGAGAATTCGCAGCTAAGGCTGGGCGCCCCGTGAACGCGAAGGGTATCGTGCTTGAGCCGCTCAATCGTAAAATGGGTGAAAGCGAGCTGTGTTATGACACGGTCACTGTTGCGCTCGATCGCGAAAATGGGGCGGCATTGTTTACCATCCGAGGCCCGGTCACGGATGCGCCGTCCGGTCTAGCAGGTATTCACGAGAGTGGCGTGTCGTTTTGGCCACTGACACTAGCGCGTGATCTCGATGATGCAATTTTGCATCTGCGCGCAAATGAGGCCGAACTTGGTACCTGGCTTCTGCGTACCGAAGGCGATAGTGCAAAGACAGCTAAATATGACGCGTTGCTGGAGGCGCATGCCGATGATTGGCTGGTCCGCGAAATTACACTGTTCCTTAAGCGGACATTCAAGCGGCTCGATGTCTCTTCGCGCAGCATGATCGCGCTTATCGAACCGGGGTCCTGCTTTAGCGGCACGTTGTTGGAGGTGGCGATGGCGGCGGATCGCAGCTATATGCTGGACGGGACGCATGAGGACTCCAATCTGCCACCCGCGACAGTGCGCATGACGGGCATGAATTTTGGGCCGCTGCCGATGGGCAACGGGTTGACGCGCCTGGAAACGCGGCTGCTGGATGATGGTGACGCGATCGAAGCCTTGCGCGATGCAATCGGCAAAGATCTTGAAGCCGAACAAGCAGAGGAACTCGGTCTCGTTACATTTATTCCTGACGATATTGATTGGGAAGACGAAGTTCGCCTTGCAGTGGAGGAGCGGCGCAGCTTTTCGCCAGATTCCCTGACTGGTATGGAGGCGAGCCTGCGTTTTGCCGGGCCGGAGACACTGGAAACCAAGATATTCGGACGATTGACCGCTTGGCAGAACTGGATCTTCCAGCGACCCAACGCGGTTGGAGAAGAGGGGGCATTGAAACTATTTGGTACAGGGAAACAGACCGCTTTCGATCGCAAGCGGGTTTGATCAGGCCTCATAGAGTGAAATCCATATGATGAGTATCGACTACAACGAAAATATTCCGAACAACGTCAATCTGGCCGATGATCGACGCCTGTTGCGGGCCTTGGAACGATGGCAGCCGGCTTATCTTAAATGGTGGGAGGATATGGGGCCGGTCGAGAGCAACGAGCTATCCGTCTATCTGCGCACCGCAATCAGCGTTGAAAAGGATGGCTGGGCGAATTACGGGCTTGTCCGTATGCCAGATTATCGCTGGGGTATCTTTCTAGCGCCGCCCGAGGAAAATCGTCAAATCGGCTTCGGTATCCACAAGGGCGAAGCCGCATGGCAAAGCGTGCCGGGTGAATACCGATCCGAACTGCGGCGCCTGATTGTGACGCAAGGCGATACCGAACCGGCCTCGGTCGAGCAGCAACGCCGGCTCGGCAAGACTTGCCCGTCTCTCTACGACCTGCGCAACCTATTCCAAGTTAACGTGGAAGAAGGCCGTCACCTTTGGGCGATGGTCTATTTGCTGCAGGCCTATTTCGGTCGTGACGGGCGTGAGGAAGCAGACATGATGCTGGAGCGCCACGCCGGCGACATTGACCGGCCGCGCATTCTGCAGGCCTTCAATGAGCAGACCGACGATTGGCTTTCGTTCTTTATGTTTACCTATTTTCAGGACCGCGATGGAAAATATCAGCTGGCATCTTTGGCCGAGAGTGGATTTGATCCACTCTCTCGAACCTGCCGTTTTATGCTGACCGAAGAGGCGCATCACATGTTCGTAGGCGAGACGGGCGTCATGCGAATTGTACAGCGGACCTGCGAGGTCATGAAAAAACACGATACAGATGATGTCCGGAAATTCGGTGTTATCGACCTGTCGACGATTCAAAAATGGATGAACTTCCACTATTCGATCTGTCTCGACCTTTTTGGGCAGGAACGCTCTACCAACGCAGCGAACTATTTTTCTATGGGTTTGAAGGGGCGGTATCAGGAGAGCAAGATCGATGATGACCATCAACTCGATGGCATGGTCTACAACATTCCTGCATTTGAGGATGGCAAGATCGTTTCCTTAGAAGTCCCAGCGATAACCGCAAGCAACGAACGGCTGCGTGAGGACTTCACGAAGGATAGCCAGCGAGGAGTTGATCGCTTCAACAAGGTAATTAGGGACCATGGTATCGATTTTAAACTGACCCTCCCGCACGAGGTATTCAATCGTGGTATTGGCGCCTTTGCACCTGTACACGCAACGCCTGATGGTAAGGTCATCAAAGCTGCGGAATGGGAAGCGCGTAAAGGCGAATGGTTGCCGACCGATGCGGATAGAGCGTTCGTTATGTCCTTGATGGTTCCTATTGTGGAGCCAGGTAAGATGGCGGGGTGGATTGCCGCGCCCCGTCGTGGCATTCACGGTCATCCGCTCGAATATGAATACGTGCAATTCCACTAGAGGAGCGGAGCTGAGTTGGCCAGCAACCAATGGTGATAAACGCAGGGGAGCTGCGACTTGTTATCATCGATGATCAGGGGGCTCTGTGCATTCGCGTTAGTCCGCATCGAGATACTCTTTCAGGTTGCCAATCACCTCCTGACATTGGCTTGTGGAGTGGATCGTAGGATTGCTTAGAAGCAACCCGACCAAATGATGTGGTTGAAACCCGCGCGCGCCAGTTTCGCAGGTCTAACCTATTCGATATGCCTGATAATGAAACTTCTGATTACACGTTGTTAAATGTTCCAATTCCATTCAGCCCAAGTCCGATTGAGGCGTAGGTGAAGCTGTACGAGTTGGTTCGAACCTTAGGCTAGGCCGGCATGTACTTCTGAAACCATGCGGTGGTGGGTTCCATGACCTCGCTGAAGGCGGGTTCAACATACACTTCGTAGTGGCCATAGCCCTTTAGCGTGATCAATTTTTTTGGTTCTCCGGCTTTTTGGTAAAGCGCTTCAGATTCCTCTGCCGGTACCAGCCGGTCATCGTCGGTCGTAATGAAAAGCACTGGCCGCGGGGAGATTTTGTCGACCACCCACTCCGCATGGAACTGCAGGGTCTCGTCGATATATTCCAAAGGTAACGTATTGATAGCATTTGGGTTATCCTTACGAGCGGCAGCGGCCAAAGCGGCAGACTGACGGTCTGGCAGCAGTATTTCGCTGCGATCCGCCCTTTGCGAGTTACCGGTCATGGTACGCTGGACACGATCGTCTTTAGATCGTTCCAATAAATCGATCCACTCGTCGGGTCGCCGCACGCTGCGCATCCAGCGCTGGCCATGGCCGACGCCAACCACACTGACAACGCATTTAACGCGCCGGTCAATCGCTGCCGTCCAGACAACAGTGGCACCGCCATAGCTGGTGCCGTAGATGCCAATTGCGTCTTCGTTCACCTGGCTCTGCGCACCTAGGAAGGTAATTGCAGCCTGCACATCGGCTACGCGGCTATAGGGCGCCAGCCGGTCCCGTGCGCCTTCGCTTTTGCCCCATCCTTTGTAATCGAAGGTCAGAACGATATAGCCCGCTTCGCATAACACGCTTGCGTTGTCTGGCAGGTATAGGTCTTTTACACCAGTATAGCCGTGGCATAACACCACACCGGCACGGATATCGGTCTCCGCTAAACCGTCGGGTAAGTAGAGGTCGCCATCGAGATGATGTCCTTCGCTGTAGAAGCTTATTGGTTGCTTTTTCATCACTTGATCCTCCTGACGATACATTCCTAAGACGGACGGTAGCACCGCCATTGGAGGAGCGCCAAGCAGTGCTAAATTTTTAGCAGATGCAAGTAACCCGCTTTATGCGATGAGGGTCACTGCGCCTTGGAACGACCTGTATTAAGCTCTGCAATATGTCCAGGGTTCCAGTGCTTTCTATAGCCCTTTACCTACT
>PBDC01000106.1 GCA_002717185.1 Rhodospirillaceae bacterium | reverse complement strand
TTATATAATAAAATACAGCAATACTAATTGGTCCTCTAAACGTTAATCAGCTCTATTTTCAGTCGTTTCCCCTAAAAGCTGTTGTTTCTCGCATTTATCCCTGAAAATCGTTATCTGGGCTGACCCAGGCGCAACCGAAAATTTTGTACACAGCACATTGCCCTAATCACCAAGGTTCGAATACTCCTGCATGATGGCGCTTTTCTTATATGAATTTAACGCCGGTCGATCTAATTGTCAGTTTGCGGAAGAGCTGGAAGCGAGGTGGGATAACTTGGGATAGAAAACCTACGTCACCCTCCTTGGCGCCAATGTCATTGTTCTAGCCCTTGCCAGACAGACATCACGACGCAAACCCCATCTTCATCGGCGAAACGTTAGTTCACAAAATACAGCTCCACCCGACGATTAGCTGCTTCACCCGCTGTCGAATACTCTGCGTATATCGGCGTGGTATCGCCCTTTCCCGTGACCTCCAGTTTACCCTCCGCCACACCCAGGCTCAGTAGCACGGCAGCAACCGCATGCGCACGATTTAGGGAAATCTGATAGTTAATCATATGCCTGCGTGACGGATCGAATGTCCTGACCCTGCCGCTCGCATGACCAATCAAATGAACAGCACTGCCGGTTTGCTTCTGGGCATTCGCGACTTCGCGAAGGATCTCCTTATCGTTGCCCAGCAACTTAGTGGAACCGTCCTGGAAATAGATAGTAGCGACCTTCACCGTCTGACCCGGTGCGAATGCCGGCACAGGTACCGGCGCTGCGGGTGCCGGCCGGTCGACAGCTGTCGGTGATGCCCGCGTAGGCCGAACCGCGGGTTGTACCGGCGGTACTGAGGGTTTAACCGCAAGAGCCGGTGGCGATGCCCGCCTCAAGACAGGCTGCGCCCGAGGCGCAACTACACGGGGCGGCGGCGGAACAGCGCGGATTGATTTACCATCACGGACCACCGCTGCCCGGCGCTCGACTTCCCGCTGAATCTTGTCGTCAGTGTATCGGGCATTCTCGTTATCGGCAGCCAAGCCTTGCGCAATTGCAGCCTGCTGCGCCTGTAGGGACGGCCGTTTAGGGACCGAACCGAGCTTCGGATAGGCTTGGGAAACGGCCTCCGCTCCATGTTTCGAGGCCACCGGTGGTCGCGGCGCTGTTTCGTCATCCTCGAACCATGTAAAGGGATTAACGACTTCGGGAATACTCTCGCAACCACCCAATGTCATCGCGGCCCCTATCAGAAACACGGAGGCGATGCGGCGCCCCACGGAAACAGCTTTTATTGCGGTAGTGTCTTGCATATTTTTGCACTGCAACTTTATTTGAATTTCATTACGGTAAAGCCGATAAATAGCCGATTCGGACGTCTGCGACGCGTAGAATTACAATAGGGAACCTCCCAAGAGCGATCAATTGGATACCGAGAGCAGTAGCCCAAACGCATAGCGGTAGGACCCGGACACGCAGTTCTCTAGTGTGGCGGAGAAGCCCGGCTCCTGTTGGCCGTGATAGACCAATTGAATAGTACGTAATAGCAGCGGCAAAGTGCCGACGCGGACGCCGGTGGGCTGGCCATCTTGGAAGACGACGCGGCCGTCTCTTACGCCAAGGTATAGTCAGACTGGCCTAAACCCTGTTCGCCCCCTATCACCGCAGCTTCTTCATCTAAACGATTGCTTTTTATCCGGATCTACGGACAAATAAACCGTCGAACTGAAGTTGTTGGCCCAGTGCACGACTGAAGTAACCTGGTAACACTAAATGAAGATCAAAGCCTAAACGATCGAGCTCATTTAACAATACAAGGTAGACCTTTTCTCCTTCATACAGCGGTAACAAAGACATCTCCAACTGGATTGCAACGATACGGTGCAAAAGGCGTTCTGCACCACGTATAACCTCCAACTCGCTCCCCTGGGTATCTATTTTGAGGAATAGAGATCGATCACGTAATTCGATGAATTCATCGAGTATGTGGTCCAAGCGCTCAGTTGCAACCTCTTCTATGGTTAGAGGCTTGGCCTTTGGAAACGCACTAAGAGTCTTTTCGGTGATTGGCTTCAGCGAATTCATATCGCTTCGCTTATTAACATTAAGTGTTGCAGTACCTTGAACATCACTGATCGCCATACGGGGTGCTACTGTCCAAGTCGGGTCATCTGCCGCAGCTCTCAATAGTTCCGAATACGCCTCCATACCCGGTTCGAAGGATACTATGGGCAAATCCAGTCCGGACGCGCGCATCCTCTGCGCATACTGGCCCACATTAGCACCGACATCGATCAAGGCACCGGCATCGTGCAATTTTATAAGTTGAACGACTAGCTCGTCGGAATTGTCGGACCGGGCTAGTTGGTTACGTCGTTTACCAAACAATCTTATAACGTTTCTAATAGCCAACACGCTCATTTCCTAACAATCAAATTAGAAGCTGTCATTCGACAGTCTCTAATGCAAGGACCAAACACGCACTACAACCGAGCCTTGCAATTTTCCGCCCGGTCTCGCAAAAATACAAAATGCACAAGCTAGAATTAGGAACTCGTTTCAGACAAGAGAACAGCAGGTGAGCCTGCCGCGCCTCTCCGCACTGGTCGTCGCCCACAACGAAGAAGCACAACTTGCCAATTGTCTGGACACCCTGAAGTTCGCCAATGAATTAGTTGTCGTACTCGACAAATGCACAGATGGTTCAAAGGCGATTGCAGAACGGTATGCCGATCGAATTCTTGAAGGATCCTGGTCAATCGAAGCTGATCGCCAACATGCCGGTATCGACGCCTGCAGTGGAGACTGGATTCTCCATATCGACGCAGACGAACGCGTGCCACCGGTGCTAGCCGAGGAAGTCTGTCTAAAAATCAACGGCGCAGCGCCAGGCTATTTTCTGATTCCTTTCGACAATTACATCGGTAACCGGTTGGTCCGTTATGGCTGGGGCGGTTCCTTCGGTGTCAGCGCCGCGGCACGTCTTTACACACATGGCGCCAAACGCTGGGGGAAAGAAGCCATACATCCAAAAATCACGCTGACCGGTGAGAAACGGCACCTTAAATGTCGGATCATCCATTATCATGACCGCAATATTTCCGACATGATACAGCGATTCGACCGCTATACATCGATACAGGCGCAGGGGCTGCGCGCTTCGAATAACATTGGAAATTTTAGAAGTAATTTTCGTCGAACCTTTACACGCTTTTTTAAATGCTACCTGCAACGCAAAGGGTATCGCGAAGGCTATTACGGCTTCCTCATTGGTTTGTTTGCAGGCCTGATGCCCCTAATCACTCATCTGAAAGCACGCCTGGAAGACGATTGAGGACGCAACACGAACGTCGCTACGCGATTAGTTCCGCCAATTCGCTCATGTTTTCCACGACGATGTCAGGTATATTCGGCGTCTGACCGAATGGGCGGTGACGGCGATTAATGAATGCGGTGCGCATACCGAAAGACTTTGCACCGACGACGTCGAAGGTGTGGTTAGCAACGAACAGGATTGATGAGCGGTCCAGTTCTAGTATCTTTGCAGCTGTCTCGTAGGTACGATAGTGCGGCTTGAAAGCACCCGCCTCCTGCACTGATATAGTGTCGTCAAACGGATACCCTATATGCGGCTTTGCGGCCTCCAGCATGTCGCGATCGCCGTTCGATAGAACAGCCATGCGATAACGTACGCCGAGCCTTTCCAGCGCTACCGGCACCTCCGGGAACGGCTTCAGTTTCTCTATCTCCGACACCAGCATCTGTACTTCTTTAGCGGTATGCGCGATGCCGGCTCGCTCCAGGGTAAAGTCGACGGCACGATGCCCGATCTCTCGGTAGGGCGTATGCCCGCGGTCGCAGAGGGAATCGATCATCGAATTCTCGAAATGCGTCCGCCGCCACCAGGTGACGAAACGGCTCGGATCAATATCCACCCCCTTAGACTTGAAGTAAACTCGCACGATATCAGTCAGGCCACCTTGCATGTCAACGACCGTACCGTACTGATCGAAGACCAATGCCTTCACCTCGCGTTTTAGCATATCCACGTTTGCCATGGCGTCACCAAAGGATTTCGAAGGCATCGGCAACAGCATGGCCTCGCATATGCCGCAGCCTAAGGGGCCTATCCCCGAAATCGAGCAACTTCATAACGCAGAAACTCGGATTTAAGTTTGGACATTATCTGCTATACGGCTGCTCTATTTTTCTCCAACCAAGACTCGACGCGACCCACCGTTTCGTCAACCGTATGGTTTTGCAAACCCTTCTGACCAGCTATCGTCTTCACTAGGCAATCAGCCCGTTCGATATTCGGCACACCATTGGCGAGCGCGCGGGCAGCTGAAGACGGTTTAGTCAGCCCATTCGCCGCATTGGCATACTTTTCGAACGGTACCTGGTCAGCCGGGTCAGCACCCATAGCGCGGCAGACTTCACACACCCACTCATAGACCGCCCGAGATTTGTCCATGTCGCTGTGCACTGCATCACGAATCGACTGCATCTCGCCCGGCAGAATACAACGATAGTTTCCGGTAAGTAGCATCGCCCATTTGGCCAGCGGCACGAAAACTGAATCGTGCACCTTGAGCTTGACTGGCAACTCGGTTTCGCCCTGACCATCGTCGAAGCGGATCGCTTCGATATCTGCTTGCATTTGACGCAGGATCGCTGTGTGATCATCGGATTCAAAACGCGCTGCTTTGAAGTTGGTTGGCAAGCTCACCTGCAACACGTTGGTCTTCTCCTCCGGTGGCCGGAAGGCCTGCGGATCGGGACTACACAGAGTGATCAACTTGGGGTCCACATTGTCCCAAACGCTAGGGTCCGTATAACACTGCTTCAGCGATTCGATGTCGAGGCCCGGAATACGCGCCAGATAAGGTAACGGCGGCATGTTCATGATCGACATACAAGGCTTGCCCGACTTGCCAATCGCATCGAGAAGTTCACGCACACCAGGTGAGCGGTACTGTGGCTCCTGCATCGCCAATGCAATCAGGTCGTATTCCGAGGGATTGACATCGCCTGGCCCTGCCGCGGAAATTTCGCCAGGAAGATCGTTCGAATGCACTTCGACCAGCCCGTCGCGACCGCGCACCGGCATACGGACGAGTTGACCTTCCGTATTGATAAGTTCAGCTTCCTCTGGCAGACAAATCAGCTTCGCTGAGTGCCCTCCGAGCAAAAGTTTGATCGCCAGCAGAGACCCATAGGACGCCCCCATGATCAGTGTGTTGTAAGCCATTCCGGTATCTCCCTGTTTTAGGGCGGCGTCTGCGTCCGCCTTAGATATGTATATATAATTTTCCGCTTCGCCAATTTGGTAGTCAAGCAAGCAACATTAGTGCCGTCTCAAACCCTAGTTATTCGTCGATCTCCAACGCGTTCCTAAAACGACCCTGGTTGCTGACATAAAAGTCTACCGTTTCCTGGATGTAAGCCTGATCGGCCTCGGTCGCCTCTCGCACAATCTTACCCGGCGATCCCATGACGACGGAGTTGTCAGGTATGGTCTTCCCGTCCGGGATGAGCGCATTCGACCCGATGATGCAGTTCCTTCCGACGGTGACACCATTGAGGACCACCGCGCCGATTCCAACCATCGAATTGTCACCAATTGTGCAGCCATGCAGCACCGCCATATGACCGATAGTTGAGTTCTTACCTACCGTGCAGCAGAAGCCGACATCCGTATGCAGCACACAGCCGTCCTGGATATTAGAATTCTCACCAACGGTGATAAGCTCCATATCGCCACGGAGAACCGCGTTCCACCAGACGCTGGCATTGCGGTCCAGCCGTACTTTGCCAATAACCGAGGCAGAGGGGGCTATGAAATATTCTTCACCCTCTGTACTGACCCGGACGCCTTCTAGAAGGTATTTCATACCTGTAAACGGTCAGCCAAGCTTCGCACCAACGGCGATTCCGCTGCCTGATACAAAGTCCGCCGCCTTAAGCTTCTTGTCGCCCTCAGGGCGCACTCTTTGCAGGTTCAGACCGCCGCCGCCGGCGGCCACCGTAATACCCTCGTCGCTAATCGCGATCACCTCACCAGGGGTACCGTCGCCCGAGGCCACCTTACGGCAGTCGAAAATCTGCAGTGTTTTGCCATTATGCTTCGTCCAAGCGCCAGGCTGCGGGTTCGCGCCACGGATAAGCGCGTAAACTTCGTTTACCGGCTTACTCCAATCGATCTCCACATCGTCAGCCCGGCACCAACTTTCATAGGTCGCCTTAGTCTCATCCTGTTTGATCTTCGGTGCCTTGCCGTCGCGCACCAAATCGACGCTCTCGATCATCGCTTCGACACCCATCGGAAATAGGCGATCGAAATAGACAGAGCCCAACGTGTCTGTATCGCTGATTTCGGTCTCCTTCTGCATAAGGATCGGACCGGTGTCGAGCCCGTTGTCCGGCCAGAAGATACTGAGCCCAGTTTTCTTAGATCCCATTATAATTGGCCAGTTAATCGAACTCGGCCCGCGATGCAGTGGCAGCAACGACGGATGATATTGAATCGTCCCCTTATTCGGGATGTATAGAAATTCCTCCGGCACGAATTTTGTGACATAGGCCATAACACCTAGATCCGGCTTAAGCGCGCGACATTCTTCCCACACCTCAGGGTCTTTGAAACTCTTCGGTTGATAGACTGGCAGGTCGTGCTCAAGCGCCAGCGTTTTGATCGGATCATCCGGTCGGCCGTCCCGGTCCGGCGCACAATAGACGGCAATGATATCCTCGCTTCGATCAACCAGTGCCTTCAGCACCGCCTCCCCGAAAGCCTGTTGCCCATGAACGATAATTCGCATGCCTTTCCCCTCGTCCTTTACTTGCTCACAATCAACCTAGACGGCGCCAGCGATTTTCGATGACTCGATTTCCGCGGTGCTCAGGCCGATCTCATTCAGTATCTCTTCCGTATGCTCGCCCAAAAGAGGCGATCGGTCCACATCGGCCGGCGAGTCAGATAGTTTGATGGGATTGCCAACCGTCAAATATTTACCCCGTTCCGGATGATCGACTTCGACAATTGTCCCTGTGTCCCGCAGCGAACTCTCTTCCGCCAACTCCTTCATGCTTAGAATTGGGCCGCAGGGAACGTTTAGCGGATTCAAAATTTCCATGACCTCGTATTTCGTCTTGGTCATGGTCCACTTCTCAATCTCATCAAACATCCGCTCTAGCCGTGGAAGGCGCGCCTTCGGCGAATTCCAATCCGGATCCTCTAGCCAGTCCTCATGGCCGATCACCTTGGCGAGCCCGTCGAACGCCGCCGCCTGGGTGATGATGTAGATATAGGCGTCCGGATCGACCTCCCAACCTTTACACTTGACGATCCAACCAGGCTGTCCTCCCCCCGATGAATTCCCCGCGCGTGGTGTAGCATCGCCGAAAATGCCATTCGGATACTGTGGATATTCAGTCAGCGGCCCGTGCGAGAGGCGCTGCTGATCGCGCAGCTTTACACGACACAAATTCAATACCCCATCCTGCATAGCGCAAGTCACGCGTTGTCCCTTGCCGGAATGTGTGCGGTGGAACAGTGCAGTCACAATACCCAATGCCAGATGCAGGCCCGTGCCAGAATCGCCGATTTGCGCACCCGTGACAAGCGGTACGCTATCAATCTCACCAGTCGTCGAAGCCGCTCCACCCGTACATTGAGCGACGTTTTCATATACTTTGCAATCCTCGTACGGTCCGGGACCGAACCCCTTCACCGAGGCGTAGATCATGCGAGGGTTGATCTCCTGGATGCGCTCCCAAGTAAAGCCCATCCGGTCTAGCGCACCAGGCGCAAAATTTTCCACCATGACGTCGCAATGCTCAATCAATTTGGTAAAGATCGCTTTGCCTTCATCGCTCTTGGTATTCAGCGTCAGACTGCGCTTGTTGCTGTTCAGCATCGTAAAATACAAGCTGTCAACATTTGGAATATCCTGAAGCTGGCCTCGTGTCGCATCTCCAACCCCGGGTCTCTCCACCTTGATGACATCCGCTCCAAACCAGGCCAGCAACTGTGTGCAGGTAGGACCTGACTGGACATGTGTCATATCGAGGATTTTAACCCCTTCTAGCGATTTACTCATTGCATCACTTCCCGTGCTTGCGTGTTGTCCATAATGGGTACGATTACCTCTTCGCCACGACCCGTTGTGGGTTAAGGTTACCGATACGGCCGCTTTCAGTGCCGGCCGTCGGATCAATAACGGCATTGACTAATGTTGGCCGTCCCGAATCCAGTGCTACGTTTACGGCCTGGCTCAGCTCGTCCGGAGACGTAGCATTCACTCCAGTGCCACCCAGCGCCTCCATCATCTTGTCGTAGCGGGCATCCTTGACGAACACAGTAGTCGCCGGGTCTGTTTCACCGGTGGGGTTAATGCCTGCCCCTTGGTAGATGCCACCATTGTTAAACACGACAATACAGACTGGCAGATTGTATCGGCAGATCGTCTCAATCTCGATTCCCGAAAAACCAAACGCACTGTCGCCCTCGATCGCCAGCACCGGATGGCTAGTCTCCACCGCTGCAGCGATCGCCGTTCCCATGCCGATGCCCATGACGCCCCACGTTCCGACATCGAGCCGCTTCCGGGGTTGGTAGATATCGATAATGCTGCGCGCGAAGTCGAGTGTGTTTGCGCCCTCATTGACCAAAATCGTCTCTGGCCTTTCCTGGATGATTGTGCGCAAGGCGCCGAGCGCACCGTGGAAATCCATCGGCACGTTGTTGTTCTGCAGGCGCGGCGCCATCCGCGCAACGTTGGTCTCGACCTTCTCCCGAACGGCGACAGTCCATTCCTTTGGCGGCGCGGCCCAATCGTCGCCCATTCCATCGAGTAACAGGTCCACGCAAGACACAATATCGCCAACTACGGGCGCAACGATCTCGACATTACTATCCATTTCATTCGGTTCGATATCGACCTGTATGAACTTCTTCGGCGTATCCCCCCAGGTGCGACCTTTGCCGTGCGAGAGCAACCAATTGAGCCGCGCCCCGATGAGCATCACCACGTCACTTTCTTTCAAGACGAGCGATCGCGCTGCGCCAGCGGATTGGGGATGCGTGTCGGGTAGTAGACCCTTGGCCATGCTCATGGGCAAGTAGGGCACTCCGCTTCTTTCGATTAGCATCCGGATCGCGCTGTCAGCCTGGGCGTACGCCGCACCCTTGCCGAGTATGATAAGCGGCCGCTCGGCCCCCTTCAGCACACGCAACGCGCGCGATACCGCCTCGGGCGCAGGAATTTGGCGTGGCGCCGCGTCGATTACCCTTACCAGCGAGCGCTCGCCCGCATCCGCTTCCATAACCTGGGCCAACAGCTTCGCCGGAAAATCGAGATAAACGCCGCCTGGTCGACCCGACACGGCAGCTCGAATTGCCCGCGCAATACCGATGCCGATATCTTCCACTTTCAAGACCCTATATGCGGCCTTGCACAGTGGCTTAGCGATAGCCAACTGATCCATTTCCTCGTAGTCACCCTGCTGCAAATCGACGATCTCACGCTCCGATGAGCCGCTAATCAGGATCATCGGGAAACAGTTGGTGGTCGCATGCGCTAAGGAGGTCAAGCCATTAAGGAATCCGGGTGCGGAAACAGTCATGCAGACGCCAGGTTTTTTCGTCAGGAACCCTGCGATCGCAGCGGCGTAGCCAGCGTTCTGCTCATGCCGGAACGACAGAACCCGCATGCCGGCGGCCTGCATGTAGCGCCCCAGATCGGTGATCGGGATGCCCGGAACGTTGTAGATAGTCTCGATGCCATTCATCTTGAGCGCGTCGATCACCAGATTGAAACCGTCGGTCAGGTTTCCTTCATCCGCTGCTTGTTCCGCCATTTTCCTCTCCCTTTTGCACGCTCTGGCACGTTTATCACAAATAGTGCACGTTCTTTTCGACATGCGCGGCGAGATCCAGAGTGTGTTGCCGCGCCAATTTTTCGGCCAATTCAGTATTCCGCTGTTCAAGCGCCTCAATAATGTTCATATGATCGATGATCGAGCGACTAACTCGATCATTCTCTGAAATTGTCTTCGCACGGATCGCCCGCATGTGAATGAACAGATTGTCCGCCATATCGACGAGCAGGTCGCACTTACTCATGCTAATTATAGCCTGGTGAAAACGGATATTGCGGTCGGAATATTCATCAATATTGGCCTTCGCCTGATCTCCAACCGGCGACGCGAAAAGGATCCTCAGCGAGGCGATTTCTGCTTCGCTGGCGTGCAACGTGATCAGCCGGGCAGCCATACTTTCCAAAGCGGCCCAAACAGTGATCATTTGCAGGATTTCTTGCTTAGGTTTGCGCACGACGAAGACGCCTTTGCGCGGCGCGATCCGCACCAACCCTTCCTGCTCCAACCGAGCAATCGCCTCGCGGACCGGCGTGCGGCTTACCCCCAATCGCGATGATAATTCGCGTTCGTCAAGACGTGGCTCTTCTGGATTGGCATAGATATCAATGGCGGTAATCGCCTGTTTCAGCGATACATAGGTCCGATCTTTCAGACTTTGTACGTCCTCGATCGGTTGAATGATCGCTTCGACGCTGTCCATACCCACCTATTTTCTGAGGTTGTACCAAAATTATAACCCTGTGGTATACAAAATACCAGAGATCCGCGCCGCCGCAAGGGAAAATCTATTCGCGGCTGCCGGCTTAGCTACGCGCAATTACCGCCACTTGCACACTAGCGGCCTCAGCGAAGCACACTGCTCCGGCATAGACGAAGGCTGGTATATTGCATTGCTGCGTATCGGCGACGTAATACAAATCCCACTGTGCCAAGCGAGCAATTTTCCTCCCGTCGGGAAGATCCACGTTCTGTGCTACTCCTATTATCAATACCTTGCAGTCCAATTCGGCCAAAGAAAGTTACCATCGACAAACAGCGCGTCACCGGTTTCGCACATTGCTGTCGCAAATCGACCTGCATCCTCAGATGCCACTCCGCGATTATGCAAAGTATTCAAATGAGTCGAACCCAACCCAAATACCTGACTAAAACCTGTTATTGCCTTAAAGGGATCACTGCAATCAACTCTTGCCACACCGTGGGCTTAAAGTGCCGATAAAAATTTTAACTGGTCGAGGCTTCCTGCCTCGATAAATCTGTCACAAGCAGCAGAACGACGTTCCAGACCGGTATTCATTGACAGACACGACTGGGGGCACTGGACATACTCTTTTGCCGCCGTTATCCCCGCAACTGAGAACGCATACAATAAAACTAGCGCTCGCATCCTGTCTTATTATCTTCAAACGAAGCACTGTCTTGCACCTCGGCACCCTTGAATCATACATTCGAGTATCAATTAAATCTCCCCGTCTACGCCTCAACGTTCCGTTGACACATACCAAACCGTCAAGATGAAACGTTTACTGTTACCCGCGTTACCGAAACTTTGCGTGGCCATCGCGATGTGCCTAGTAGCGTTGTCGACGGCAGCATCACAATACAAGGTGAGCCCGATTGTTCTGGATGAGGAAAACGCTCATCGCATCGCAGTCGGCCGCCTGATTTGGCGCGGCGGTTTCAGCATCACCGGCACCGATAATCGCTTCGGAGGTCTCTCGGCTCTTCACGTCACGCCAGATGGGCAGCGCATGCACGCCGTAACCGATCGAGGGAATTGGGTCACGGCGACGCTAACTTATCAAGAGAACGACCTCAGCGGCATGCGCAATATCGAAATCACCCCGCTACTAGATGTTAACGGTAAACCGCTCAAAGGTAGATTGAGGGACGCGGAGTCCTTAGCCATCGGTAACAGCCTGGTCATCTCTTTCGAACGCAAGCACCGACTCTGGCGTTACACTAGACGCATTGGTGGGTATCCCGGCCTGCCAACCCCGATGAAAACGCCGGCCGGCTTTTATCGGCTCTCGGACAATGGCGGTATCGAGGCCATGACGCGCCTCTGCGATGGGCGCCTTCTAGTTCTCGCAGAAAAAAAATTCGATCAGAGACCGGGCATCGTCGGTTGGATCCAGACTTCGTCAGATTGGTTTTCTTTTCGCTACCAGACAAAGGCAACTCTCCGCCCAACTGGTTCGGTGACACTGCCCAACTGCGACATCGCCGTCGTCGAGCGAAGTTTCAGCGTCGTATCGGGGCTAAAAATCCGGGTGACTCGGGTGCGCACCGCTGAAATTCAACCAACAAAACTGATAAGCCCAGAGGAATTGGCATACCTGTCATATCCATTGAGCGTAGACAATTTCGAAGGGATCGCGGCACGCGTTAGCAAAAATGGCAAAACGCTTATCTACCTGGTGTCAGATGACAACTTTAATAGCGAGCAACGGACGTTGCTTGTCATGTTTGAACTCAACGCAACGCCATAAATTTCAACTCGCCGGCGCGCAGAAAACACCGCGGCGGTTCAACTTGCGGCATAAGCCTGCGATCAAATCGGCGGACAGAGGTCCTGCATATAGACTGTAGTAGGCTCCCTTTCCTGTAACATCAACTTTTCGAAACTCGGGTCCCAATTCATTCAAAAGATCGCCGTGCTTATCCTTGAAAGCGAGCCAGCCCTGCTTCGCTGCGGCTTCACTGCGATAGGATGCAAGATATATCGAGCCGCCCACCGGCGTCCGCGGAAGGGCCGTTGCGGTAGCGAGTGCGGCCAAATGTCTTGGCTGCGTTGGCGCGGCCTTAACGGACACAGGCGGTGGCGGAACGCGCCCCGTCTCAGGCATCGGCTTGGCACGGACGGCTGGAACCGGAACACGCGCTCGTGCCGCAATTTTTTTGTCGGTAGCTGCCACCCTAGGGCCAACAACCGGAGCGCGCGGAACAGCACCATATTTTCTTGCATACTTGAGTTTGGGGCCGGTCGGCTTGGCAACGGCTTTGCGGTTTTTCGTTGGCTGTCTGATTGCCTGTGCTACCGATGCCAGGCTTACAGTAGGAGAAGTCTTGACGCCGCTTGTTTGCATTGTTGTAGGCGATGTCGCGCGTCGTCCGAAATTCGGCTCCGACAATGTCAGGGACGCGACAGCGTCCCGCACCGTCACATCGGTTGTAATTGACGGGCTAACAGGCTGGGAAGCTGCCGCATTCCTTCGCGCAGCAATCTTCGGCGTCGTGACGGACCTGTCAGCCCCGATACCGGCTACAAACGTACCGTCCGCACGTTCTAAAGAAAGCATATTACGCACGGTATCCAAATCATCATCGGGGCTCTTCACTCGGCGAACCAGATAGTTCCCTACCTTTGGTGCGTAGTGATAAGTGACAACTTTTTGTCGTTTGTGGCCGCATGCCACCACGAATGTATCGAACGGGCCGCCCAGCGTCTTGACCATTTCCTTACCAGTAACCTCGCAAGCCCAATTGTGCTCCCAGCCAAAGGGTGGCCTGTCAGTCGTAACCGTCGAACGAAATTTCATCGTGGCACCGACCTTCATTGGAAACAGCGCTCCTTCTTTGTCCCGAATCAAACGTCGGCCTTTACCGAGCTTTCGGCTAGACCATTCCTGTGGCGGCAAAAGCGGATTGAAACCCGTAACCTGCCGTTCGCCGAAATCACTACGCCAGTAAACTTTCTCGCCCCTGACGGCAACGACTTCCCAACGTTCGACTGGATTATCGAAGGTATAGCGATCACCAACGGTAAATTTTATCGATCGCTTCAAAGCCGGTTCTCCAACACTGGCAGTCAAGGCAGTTACGCCCTGGTCCCTATCGGACGAGAACAGTCCGGTGACCGCATCCAAACCCGGAGCATCACTGCAACCGGCTACCAATAGCGTCAGTGCCACGTATCCAACCATCACATACCGTCGATGATCAAAAGTTCGACCATTCATGTGTAGATCCCCCAGAGGCGTTTTGCCCCAGCTGTACAATCAGCAAGTTTTAGTATTGCGGGGATAGCAGAAAAGAAAAGCGTTTACTTCCCTGTGAGACCAAGGACCGCGGGTGTAAGCATACCAGTGCGGCGGCTAACAGGTAGGACGCGATACGCGCGTCGAACTCGGCCGAGATCTGGTTGATATGCGCGCTAAACACCTCCCGCTCCGCATCGAACGCGTTAAGCTAAGTCTCGTTGCCCGCTTCCCGAAGCCGTTTCTTTGCGTTGAACACCTCCATTGCCAGATTGACTGCGTTGTTTAGAAGATCTACCCGCCGCCGCACCGTTAGAAGGCTTTCCCACGCCACACGCACATCCTCCTCTGCCGTGCCTGTCGCAATACGAAATCGAATCCGATGACAAGCCCCATTCCAATCACCACACCCTGTAGAGTCGTCATGCCAGAGTGAAAGACCAACCAATCATAGACCTGCAAAACAAAGACTGGGATCGAAAGCACCAACAGGTTGATAAAAAGGGAAATGAAAACAAGATCGCGGAACGCAGCCATCCTTGTCCAACGTCGCTTTGCAAAAACTTCCTCCGTCGCCGGCACCGCCAAAGGTTTTATTCCTAACTTCAGCGACTA
This sequence comes from Rhodospirillaceae bacterium, assembly GCA_002717185.1. The sequence continues at coordinate 7,664 of PBDC01000106.1, read as the reverse complement.
TAACCCGACCATCATCCTGCACAACAAGTTCAATCATTCGCGCAATTGCCCTAATAAATAGGGACTTGACAGCATTGGTCTTGTCGCCTGCCGGATCCACTAACCTGGTGGCCAATACTCCAGAAGCAGACACAGATTCAAAGCCAGCCAAAATTAGAAATCATGCCGTCTTGTGATCTATAAAGAGCACAATGCGCACAAAGCTATTTTTAACGGAATTCGCTACCCACAGCCTGCCACGCAATTATTTATCGGTAAATATATATGTGGTAATTTGACGATTAGCTCTAGTAGGCATGGGGAGCGTCGATGCGATGACGGCAACAGAGCATGTCCACGATGAAACTGAAAAACCGGGCCTGGGCACGCGTATCGGTGAGTTTAGCAGTGACCTTATAAGCCGGTTGTTTCGTAGCGGCGGCCCTAAGCGGCCCTGGTGGAAATTACGTGTTTCAACGATCATAGCATTATCTATTTTAATGCTAGGTATTGCAGGCCGCGTAAACAACGTCCCCTGGGTCGAATGGGTTCGCCTCAAGACATTCGACTTATACCAACAAATAGAGCCGCGCGAAATTCAAACCCTAGCCAACGGCAGGAATATGCTCCCGGTCGGCATCGTCGACCTCGACGAAAAAAGCCTGCACGAGATCGGACAATGGCCTTGGCCGCGGACGGTTATCGCTGACCTTCTACATGGATTGGCAAACGGAGGCGCAGCAGGGGTTGCCTTCGATATAGTGTTCCCTGAATACGACAGGACATCGCCGGATCAGATAGCGTACTCCATCCGTGGCGCGGATGAGGAAACAATCGAGAAACTAAAAGCGCTGCCGCGCAGCGAGGAGGTTCTCGCCAAAGCGATGAAACGGATCAAGACGGTTGTGGGGCAGGTTGGCCTCAACACCCCGCTTCCCGACGGCAAGGCACCGCCATCGAACAAACCGTCAATCAGAGGCGTTCTAGTCAAAAAATCGATTAGCGGGGGAAAGGTCCCCAGCCGATACCCCTATCCATTTATAAGCAGATTTCTTTCTTTCATGGGAAACGTTCAAGAGTTGGAAGATGCTGCAGCAGGCCACGGAATTTTCTCCGTTTCCCATGAATTTGACGGTGTAGTACGCCGAGTGCCGCTGATCTCTCGCGTCGACAAGGAAATTCGGCCAGCCTTGACGATCGAACTATTACGATCCGCATTGAATGGTAAGAACATCTTCATCGAAAGGGATGCGGCGGGCGTCTCCGCAATTATCCTGCAGGTGCCTGGCCAAAACTTCAAAATTCCAACCGATGCCCAGGGAAGAATCTACGTCCATTTCTCCCCACCCGACACTTTCAACACGAAAGAGAATACGGGCCGCCTCTATATTTCAGCCAGCGACATCATCAAAGGACGCGTACCACGGGAAAAACTCGCAGGGCGGCTGTTCATTGTCGGCACCTCAGCAACCGGCCTCATCGATATCAAAGCGACCCCAATTTCCGCAGGAATGCCCGGGGTGGAAGTTCACGCCAACATCCTCGAAACAATATTCGCAGCGACGAACGCTCGCCAAGCAAATGCAAACGCTATCTTGCAAGGACTGCAAGCCGAGGCCAAGGAAACCGGCTTGAACACGAAGTCGCGCGAGTTTGCGGAGCTAGTCAATCGAGAAATATCAAAGCTTAAGCACGAGGATTTCTATCTGAAAAATCCGCCGATCGCGAATAGCATCGAATGCGCCATGATCCTATTTTTCGGACTATTCATGATGATTCTCATCCCAAGGTTGGGACCGAAAATCACTCTTGGTGGCATAATTCTTGCTGGTAGCGTTCTAGTCGCGTCAAGTTGGTATCTTTATTCGGAAGAACTCGTTTTGATCGACGTTACTTACCCTAGCATCGTAACGGTCGCTGTCTATTCGGTACTGACATTCTCAAACTATATGCGCGAAGCGCAGGAAAAGAAGCAAGTGCGCGGCGCCTTCGCACAGTATCTTTCACCGGCACTGGTCGAACAACTTGCTGACGAGCCGGATCGGCTTCAGCTTGGCGGCGAAACCAAGGAAATGACCTTCCTGTTTTGCGATGTGCGCGGCTTCACTGCTATATCGGAGACGTTTAAGTCGAACCCGCAGGGCCTTACCCAGTTGATCAACCGCCTGCTGACGCCGCTCACCAATGTCATTATGTCGCGCCAGGGTACGATCGATAAGTATATGGGTGACTGCATAATGGCGTTCTGGAACGCACCACTCGACGACGAGAACCATGCCGTCAACGCCTGCGAATCCGCGCTGCAAATGTTCGAGGTACTAGACATTCTCAACGAGGAGCGGCGCCTTGAGGCTGAAGAGGAAGGTGTCCCTTTCCTGCCGCTCAATGTGGGTACCGGACTTAATACCGGCGACTGCGTCGTCGGCAACATGGGGTCGGAGCAGCGCTTCGACTATTCGGTTCTGGGCGATCCGGTCAACCTGGCCGCCCGCTTGGAAAGCCAATCAAAGAACTACGGTGTAAAAATCGTTATTGGTCCGAAGACCGCAGAAGCCGGGCAGGACCGGTTCGCAATGCTTGAAATTGACAAGATCCAAGTTAAGGGTCAATCGGTAGGCGTCAACATCTACGCTCTTATTGGCGCCTCCGATCTAGCGGTGCAACCCGACTTCGTCGAGCACAAGGAAAAACATGATGCGATGCTCGCGGCCTACCGAACGCAATACTGGAGCGATGCGGAAGAATTGCTCGCAGAATGCCGCAAGATGGCCGGTGATGATTACAATGTTCTTTACGACCTCTATCAGGAACGGATCGAATATTATCAGGAAGTACCGCCGCCAATTGATTGGGATGGGGTCTATATCGCCGAAACAAAGTAAAGTTGCCGTTCCCAACGATTGCTTTCTTGCGCGTTAATTGAATTTAAACGAAGTACATCTTTTCGAAGCCCCCGAATTGAGCACGCTGCCATACTGTGTGACCACTTTGACCGCGAAGCGTTGGCCACGGCGAAATAGCCACCCGCCTTAATTAGCGGCAAATCCTGCACATATTTGTAGCAAGCAAGCGCTTCCAGCAACCGTTCCATGCGTATTAGCGCGTCAGCCGCGCGTGCAGCTCGCTTTCTCAGCTTTCGCTGCCATAAATTCGCAAAATTACCATTTCGCAGATAGCAAGCCATCAGTATAGAAATTTTCAAGGATTGTGGACAATGCGGCCTTCGTCCCATCCTCGCGGTCGATTGCTGGCGGATTCTGAATATCCCTTCAATCTGCTGACGTTAACCGCTAATGTGCCCCGCCGATATTACAACTGGGCGTGCAATATGAGTAACGAAACCCCTCTTAACGGGCTCAAGGTCCTAGAACTCGGCAGCAGTGTGGCTGTGCCATACGGAACCTGGATACTGGGTACGCTGGGTGCCACCGTAGTAAAGGTCGAAAGACCAGAAGTCGGTGACGATTGTCGTCATTGGGGTACCGGCTGGTATCACGGTGTCAGCGGTTTCTTCGTCGCACTAAACGCCGGGAAGAAATCGGTGATAGTCGACCTCTCAAACGAAGAGCAGCGCTCGATCTTGCGGCAATACATAATCAATGAAGTAGATATCGTCGTACAAAATTTGCGCCCGGGCCAGGTCGAAAAATTAGGGCTCGACGCCAACTCACTGCTAGCCGAAAAGGACACGCTTATCTACGTTAATAGTGGCGCATTCGGAGCCAAAGGACCGCTCAACATGCGACCCGGCTACGACCCACTCATGCAAGCATTTGGTGGCATCATGAGTGTCACCGGCGAGGAGGGCCGACCACCGGTCCGCGTAGGCACATCGATCGTCGATATGGGCACCGGTATGTGGTGTGCATTGGGCGTACTCGCTGCTCTGCGTAACCTAGAAAAGACCGGCAAGGGTGGCCATGTCGACGCTTCGCTTTTTGAAACGGCACTTGGTTGGATGAACTATCATGCCACCAGCTATTTCGGTGACGGTTCTATCGCTGAGCGGCGAGGTAGTTCCGGCCCGGGCATGGCACCATATCAGGCCTACAATTGTGCTGACGGCTATCTGATCATTGCCGCGCCGAACGACCGGCTTTTTACGACCCTGTCCGTTATCCTAGGACATCCGAATTGGGCAAAAGATGACCGTTTCGACACAAACCCGCACCGCTGGGACAACCGTGCGACGCTAAATGTCCTGATCGAGGAAGTCACCCGCACTCAGCCTATGGCGCATTGGCAAGGAAAGTTGGAAGAGGCCGGCATTCCAAGCGCACCGTTGCAATCTATCGACGCAGTCGTTGCGCACCCGCAGACCGAAGCGCTCGATATTATTCAAGAGACTGAAGACGGGCGCTTCAAACTGATGGGAATGCCGTTATCATTTGACGGCGTGCGGCCACCTCAGCGCACAGGCTCTCCAGAGTTAGGCGCGGACAACGACATTCTTTTTGGAGGCAAGCCCTTATGAGGATGGAATACGAAACGCTGAAGCTGGAGCGGATCGAGGATCACCTTTTGCTGGTGACCCTGAACCGACCAGATGCAGCGAACGCGCTCAACACGCAGATGGGCTATGACCTGAACGAGATGTGGGGTCATTTCTACATCGATCAGGAAGATATCCGCTGCATCGTGGTCACCGGATCGGGAGAACGCATCTTCTGCGCGGGCGGGGATCTAAAAGAACGCAACAACATGACCGACGAGACCTGGCAAAAGCAGCATGCACTTTTCGAACAGGCAATGATCCACATGACCGATTGCCCAATTCCTATTATCTCCGCGGTCAATGGCGCAGCGTTCGCGGGCGGGCTGGAATTCGTGCTGGGATCGGACTTCGCTTACGGTGCACCGAACGCCCGCTTCGCCCTGACCGAGGTGACCCTCGGGATAATGCCAGGAGCAATGGGCACACAAAACCTACCTCGGGCCGTTGGTATCCGCCGCGCAAAGGAAATTATCCTTACCGGCACTCCTTTCAACGCAGAGGAAGCGCTGCAATGGGGTGTCCTTAACCGTATCTGCAAGGAGGGAAGACTGCTAGAAGAGACCCTCGAAACTGCACGCAAGATTTGCAATAATGCTCCGATCTCGACACGACAGGCTAAGAAGTCGCTCAACGTGGCAACGCAGATCGACCTAAAGAACGGCTACGGGTTCGAGATAGAAGCTTATAATCGGATGGTGCCAACTGAAGACAGGCTGGAAGGCGTGCGCGCCTTTAATGAGAAACGCAAAGCAGAATTCAAGGGAAAATAAGGAGACTCAAGATGCGCCCAGGAATTGATGTCGAATGCCGTGAAGTCGGACTTCGCGATGGTATCCAAATCCAGAAAGTCTTTTTTCCAACGGAAGGTAAAATAGCCTGGTTGACCGCCGAGGCATCCACGGGCATGCCAGAGATTGAAGTCTGCTCGTTCGTGCCGCCGAAGCTTCTGCCACAATTCTCCGATGCCAAGGAGGTAGTCGCTGCGGCGAAAAAACTCGATGGGTTTACCATCTCTGCCCTCAGCCCAAATTTGCGCGGCGCAATGGACGCCTTCGAGGCCGGCGTACAAAAGCTAAACTACGTTACCTCGGTTAGCGAAGAACATAATCTCGCCAACGTCCGCCGCACAGTCGACCAGTCGGTCGAGGACTTTAAACGTATTGTCGAACTGCGAAACGAAAAGGCGCCAGAGGTCCAGTTAGCGACTGGGCTCGCGACTGCGTTGGGCTGTTCAATTTCCGGTCAGGTGCCGGTTGCCGACGTGATGGCGCTCGCAGGCCGCTTCTTCGAGGCCGGTGCCGACGAACTTGTGGTGGCAGATACGGTCGGCTACGCCAACCCGCAGCAGGTTAAGGAGATATTTAACGCTGTGATCAGCGAGTTCGGCGAAAAAGTATCCGTAGCGGCGCACTTCCATGACACACGCGGCCTCGGCCTCGCTAATGTCTTTGCTGCACTGGAAGCCGGCTGCCGGCATTTTGACGCCTCTCTTGCTGGGCTTGGCGGCTGCCCTTTTGCACCGAAGGCGACCGGAAATATTGTTATGGACGATCTGGTTTTCCTGCTGGAAGGAACAGGCCTGAAGACCGGCGTCGATCTCGACAAGCTGGTCGAGGTACGCGAGATCATCTCAACAAACCTTCCGGAGGAACAACTTCACGGCATGTATGCCAAAGCCGGCGCGCCCAAAGGCTTCGTGCCCGCAACGCAAGCAGCGTAATCATCTTTAAGACCGTAACGGAAACCGGCGGGCCGACGGCTTCGCCGGTTTTCCATTTGACCCGCTGAAGAAAGAGACCCACGCATGACCGACAAAACCGCCATGATGGATCTGGACGAAAACGATTATCCAGAGATCCGCGACGCCGTAACCAAGATCTGCGAGGGCTTCCCGGGGCAGTATTGGCGTGACCTGGAAGACCAGTCAGTCGAGGGTAGCTACCCGACCGATTTCGTTAAGGCGCTTACGGATTCTGGTTATCTCGGCGCACTGATCCCGGAGGAATATGGTGGCGCCGGACTACCAGTTCGCGCGGGAGCGGTAATTCTCGAGACAATCCACGCCAATGGCTGCAGCGCGGCTGCATGCCACGCTCAAATGTACACGATGGGCACGGTCCTGCGGCATGGTTCACCAGAGCAAAAGAAAAAGTACTTACCAAAGATCGCGACAGGCGAATTACGCCTGCAAGCTTTTGGAGTGACCGAACCAACGACAGGATCTGACACGACGCAGCTTAAGACCCGCGCCGACCGCGAAGGTGATGAATACATCATAAACGGTCAAAAGGTATGGACCAGCCGCGCACTGCATTCCGACCTGATGTTGCTGCTCGCCCGAACCACCGCCCCGGACCAAGTGAAGCGGCGTAGCGACGGGCTATCAACCTTCCTGGTCGATATGCGCGCAGCACGTGGCAACGGCATGGACATTAACCCGATTGACGCGATGATCAACCACAACACAACGGAGATCTTCTTCGACAACCTGCGCATACCTGCAGACTGTTTGATAGGCGAAGAAGGAAAGGGTTTTCGATACATCCTAGATGGCATGAACGCAGAGCGCATCCTAGTCGCTGCAGAAGTTGTCGGTGACGGCTACTACATGACCAAACGCGCTGTAGACTATGCCAATGAGCGTGTCGTCTTCGGCCATCCAATCGGAAAGAACCAGGGCGTCCAATTCCCGATAGCCAAGGCCTACGCTGATCTCAAAGCTGCCGACTTGATGAACCGCAAGGCCGCCGCCCTGTTCGACGCCGGCCTCGAATGCGGTGCAGAGGCGAATATGGCAAAACATCTGTGCGGCGAAGCCGGATGGGCCTGCGCCGAGGCTGCCATGACCACCTTCGGCGGGTTCGCTTTCGCCCGGGAATACGATATCGAGCGAAAATGGCGTGAAATTCGCCTCTACCGCACTGCCCCGGTCTCCACCAATATGATCCTCGGCTATGTCGGCCAGCACGTGCTGGGAATGCCACGGTCGTATTAGAAATACCAAAAGCCTAATACTTCCGGCCGCAAAGCCACGGTCTAACACTAGTATTTTAAGCGACCTAACCTAGAACCCGACGGCTGCTCTCCGTCGATCGGGATATAAATGCATTAGGAGACCTACTTCAACACAATCACCTGTCCCTCGTCCAACACCTCCCGAACATCCGCTTCGATGCTCTTCTTGAACCAT
>PBDC01000105.1 GCA_002717185.1 Rhodospirillaceae bacterium | reverse complement strand
TTAGAATGATTGATAAACAATTTTGGAACATAATAGTTCTCAAAGGGCTTAATATTGACGCCTATTCCATCATCTATTTTTTTCCGGTTATTGGGAGAAAGTGCCTGGTATTTAACGAGTTTTTACATATATTGAAGAGTGGGATTTATTCAATCGTACTTTTTGCCGTTTTAAACAGTCTTCAATGCTGCCTTTAATTAATATTTTGCCGATAATTCTGGCTGTAAAGCCTTCTGTACTTTTCCTATTCGGTTGTTATATTCTAAAAGTTTGGGTTCACGCCAGTCAAAATTTCCTTCGTTTATTCTTATTTAGATATATTCTTGTGATGATGATATCAGTTACTCCACGCAGATGGCAATATAGACTGTTGGGTATATTATAGAAGGTCTATTTTCCAGGCTGATATATGCAGTTCTTATCTTATCCAAATGTTCGACGTCATCTTATTCAAAGCTGTTTAACCATTAAAAATGTGTTAAGATAAGGTAATTGCAGGAAATCCCATTAATAGGTTTTGGTTTTTGGGTCTAAAGCGTAAAGAATTTGTGTGAGAAAGTGAATGTGGACTCAAGATATAATTAATGTAGTTGTAGAGAATAAGCATGAGAATGAAATTTATGAGACCTCGCTTTGGCTTCATAATGAATTAAATATTCTTATAAAATTTCTGACTTGTTATAAGTGGGGTGCTATTGAACTTACTTCGGCGCAATTTGAAGCAATAGAAGAAACGAGTGTTGACGCAGACACGTATGATACGCAGTACAACACAGGCTCTCGCTTTGAAATTCAGGACTTTGAGGAAAAGATTTTTTTTGATGGTAAAAACGATACTGTGGTTGCGTTTTGTGGTGCAAGTGAGGCTTTAGAGGGTTCTTTTGTTCCTGACGACAGTATCTATTCGTCCATGTCGGATTTTAGTTGGTTTAAAAATAAATATGGGGTCGATAATGAAAATATGTCTGAGTTATTTTTAGCCTTATCAGAAAATGGATGGAGATTTGTTGGTCATACTTACTCGATTGAGGGAGATGTTTCAGTAATGCGTAAGAGTGAGTATGATTATTTGTGGACGAATAATGTCACTACAGATGAAGTCGGTGAGGAAACAAATAGATATCGTACACGAATTGAATATTTAAATAATAAGATAGGCACCTGATTTTCTATAAGGCGTGGTTTGTTGATAGTGTCGTTTTATTCTATTCCTGCAGATACTTAACAAAAGTACATGACATTGTTTAATCGTAAACGCGTTTATTCTTAAAGTGTCACTTATATTTTCTGTTACCGCTTAGAACCTGCCTAGTGGAGTGTATTAGAGCCTGTAATCTGTCGTTATCCTGGAAGTTTGAGGCCGCTCTAGTCAGGTGAATTTTCACGGTGTGGCCTACTCCTACATTGAGTGCGGCGCGTGCGCCGGCGATCTCCGCATCGTCACGTGTACAAGTGCCTCGGTGAAAACGGCCTAAATTGAAAATGGAAGGTCCTCAAGGGACAGTGGTCGTGTGCGGATTTCCTATTCTTTGCAGGATTACTGTTCTTATGTCATGTGATTGAACCCACCGACGCCTGAATTGCTTTACGTGGGGATACAAGGGTGAGGGAATGAATGGACGGTAGCGTTTAAAATCAAACACTCATATCCATTAAACTGTAATCATGTAGAGAAGCGCGGGCCGTCTGATCCCAGACGATTTTTTGGTCAGCGAAGGGTAAATAAACGAATGGCATTTCCTCTGGATAGCGTTGGTGCCGTGCGTCAATTGCGTAGGCGATTACGCGCGAACGTTGTTCGATATGCTTCGCGTCGTAGGTCATTTTTTCTGATACGATGCCTCCGCCGCGGATACCAAGAACAGATTGCCGCGGCAGGCAACCCATGTTCACCGTGACACGCCATTTGTCGCTCGTGTTCGCGAAGGAGCCGTGTAGAAGTTGCCGGTTGCTGATCACTACATCGCCTGGATTGCAGACCATTGGAACGGCGTCTGGGAAGTAAATTGTTCCGCCTTCTGCAACTTTCGCTTTGATATCGACTTTGCCGACTTTGTGGGATCCAGGGACAACCCAAACACCATTTTCGGGCGTGCAGCCAAAAATTTGGCCCATTAGATTGAAGCCGTGCGATCCTTGGTGCCAATCAGGGCTGCCCCAGTGCGTTGTGCCGTCTTGATGCCAAGCCACAGAAGCGCCGAGGCCGGGGGCCTTGATGAAGAGGCCATCAGTGTAAGGAACGAAATCGTTGCCGTTTACGGCTGCCGAAACCGCCAGCAGGTCGGGATGTCCGTAGGCACGAAGACAGGCGTCGGAAAACTGCAGCGAACCGATCAGCAAAAAGACGATTTCCTCTGGTGCGTCCTTTCGCGGCGTCGGCTCATACATTTTGGCCGCATGGCGACCTTGTCCGAAAGAGGTTCCGCCCCATGGGTCGCCAAGCGGCTTCGACCAATACAGGTTCTCTGCGGTGCAATCGGTGCCCAACGCAGGCCGGCCTTTAGCATCGATGTTTGACCCTTTATGGGCCGGCAGTCGGTTTAGGATATTTTCAAAATCCGCTTCTAGGTCTTTCAACTCCTCGGCGTTGAAGACGTCTTCAAAAATGTAGAACCCGTGGCGCCAATAGGAGTTCAAAATCTCAGAATTGATCTCTCCGGAAGGCGTTCGGTGAATAGGCCCGCGATTATCAAGGGCAAGCGCTCGCGATGCGCCCTGGGCTAAGTATTCTTCAAAATTGTTTTTTTCGAGATTTTGTATTGCTGAAGCACTTTGCATGACATATCTCCGCGCTCAATCCCCCCGTAAAGCTAGGGTATTAAAGCTGTCGTGTAAATTTTGTAGGCAAAAGCAACGTGGATGGGACGTTACCACTTTCCCCATGGTGCATTTTTCTACAGCAATACGTAGCCCCCATCCGCGACCAGCGTTTCGCCGACGACATAGGAGGCAGCGTCTGACGCCAGGAACAAGGCGAGCTTAGCCATTTCCTCGCGGTCACCATAGCGTCCAGCGGGGATCTGTTTCAGCCCTTCGGCGCGCTGTTCTTCCGTTGCGAGCAGTGGCGCGTTCATCGCAGTTAACGTTCGGCCCGGAGCTAGTGCGACGACCCGCACGCCGTGCGGAGCTAATTCGGCGGCTGCGCTTTTAGTAAATTGCACGATCCCGGCCTTAGCGGTTGCGTAGGCTGTTCGGTATGCTGCACCATGAAAGGCTAGCTGTGATGCAGTATTGACGATCACACCGCTGCCGCGCGCGACCATGCCCTCACCGATATACCGAGCAAGCAAGATGGGGCCAGTCAGGTCCACGGTTATCATCCGAGCGATTATTTCTGGCGACTGTTCCAAAAACGCTCCAGCCTGCATCATGCCCGCATTGTTGCAAAAAATGTCTACTGGGCCCGCGGCAGTGGCCAATGTCGCAATAGAGGCACTATCGCTTTGGTCGTACCGCAGGAAAGAGGCGCCGTTGCCCAGCACATCTGCCTGTTCTGCCAAGTTTTCCGTTGCGATATCGGCCAGAATGACCTCACCGCCGTGCGCGGCAAACGCAGCCGCCATAGCGGAGCCGATACCCCCTGCGGCCCCCGTGATCAAGATCCTTCGGCCCGAAAAATTGAAGTCACTGCTGTCTATCACGTTGGAACTCCTTGAAGAGTATCGACTATGAAATAACCAATAAACTTGCCACACTATCGAATGATAATCGTCAAGAAGCCTGTAAGTAAGGTTTAGTAGGTGTTGAAATTTACTGTTTTTAAACCAGAAATTTCAACATCCTTTATATTGCTGTTTAAAGCGGAATTCTTGGAGTAACTAATATTGAATTCCGTGCAGCTTAGCTAATTTTTATGAGTTTCCTACCGAACAGTAAGCTATGTAATGACAGTAATAAACATTAGAAAGGATCAGTACTTACGGGCTGCATCTTCAGAAGAATTTCGCGGAACTAGTGCCTTTACGAGGTTGGACATATTAAGAATACCAACCGGAGTGTTTTTCTGTTTTACAATATAGGAATGCGAAACATCACCGTTGGACTTTTCGATTACGCTTTCCAGCGTATCATTAAAATCAACTTCGCCTTTTGTGTCAGCTAAATTTTCGTTATTGATTGACGTCATAATTGACCGGGTACGTAAAACCCTTGCGCGATTGACGTCGCTGACGAAATCCTCGATGTAGGGATCGGTTGGGTTTAGAAGAATTTGTTGCGGTTCGTCCTCTTGGATAATTGAACCATCCTTTAAAATAACTAAATGATCAGCGAGTTTAAGAGCTTCGTCGAGATCATGCGTGATAAATACTATCGTCTTATGCAATTCTCGCTGAAGCTCAAGTAATAAGTCCTGCATGTCGGTTCTTATTAGTGGGTCAAGTGCAGAAAATGCCTCATCCATCAGCATTATTGGAGAATTGGATGTTAGTGCTCGGGCGATACCCACCCTCTGTTGCATACCCCCTGAGAGTTGTCGTGGATAATGCTCGCCAAATCCATCGAGACCGACGCGGTTCAACCATTTCCTAGCTTCAGGTTCCGCGTCCTTTTCGCTAATTCCTCGAACTGCCAATGTTGTAGTTGCATTTTGTGTTACTGTCCGATGTGGTAGCAGGGCGAATTTTTGAAACACCATGGACATTTTCTCGCGTCGAAGATCGCGTAGTGCGAATGCATCATAATCAAGGACGTTCTCACCATCGACTTTAACTGAGCCCGCAGTTGGTTCTATAAGTCGGTTTAAATGGCGAATGAGAGTGGATTTTCCAGAGCCAGACAGTCCCATTATTACGGTAATATGACCTTCACGCATATCAATATTGATATCCCGCAGGCCTAGAACGTGTTGGTGTTTATCTAAAAGTTCAGCTTTACTGATACCGGTACTCACATAATCGAGAGCACGCAGAGCGTCTTCTCCAAAAATTTTGTATAGGCCCCGGATAGAAATTTTTATATTCTCTGACAAAATCAAATCCGGCCGACTAATTTTTTTGAGCCGCGTTTATGCGGTCTAAAGCAGCTTTAGTTACTCGATCCAGGATGACAGCGAGTAGCACAATACCTAAACCTGAAACCAGACCAACTCCAAGTTCTAGGTTCCGAATACCCCGCAATACAAGAACACCAAGGCCCGGCGCTGATACGAGTGAGGCGATTACCACCATCGCGAGGCTCATCATGATTGTTTGATTAACGCCTGCCATGATGTTGGGCAGCGCTAGAGGAATTTGCACTCCAAACAATTTTTGTTTGTCGGTCATGCCAAATGAGTCAGCTGCTTCGATTACATCTTCGTCCACCAAACGAATACCGAGGTCTGTTAACCGAATTACTGGGACGATAGCGTAGAGAATAATCGCGATACCGTACAATTTTGGCTCTGTAACAGAGAATAGGAAAATCAGGGGTATTAAATAAACGAAGGGCGGCAGGGTCTGCAGCATATCAAGCACAGGAATTGTCATGCGCCGAAGGGTGTCATTTCGCGACATCGCAATGCCAATAGGAACCCCAAATATTACGCATAGAAAGGCACATACAAAAATGATCGACAAGGTCTGCATCGCGTGATCGTAGTGGTCGATAAAGGCCAGAAAACCGAGACAAGTCGCCACGAAGACAACCATACGTATTGATTTTGAGGCGAAATAGACGATCAGCGATAAAAGTAGAAACATTAGCCACCAAGGCGCTACCTGAACAACTAATAGGGCTAATTCGAGCATCCAGCTTAATGGCTGTGTCAAAGGGTCGAGAACAATTCTCAATGCGTCTTTTATCTCTAGAAACCCATCTTCAACGCCTTTTGTAACGTCTCGTGATTGCGGGAAACTGGCGCAGGCCTTGTTAAGTGTATCTAAAGATGGGAAGGAAAATTCCCACCAAGGCACTGAAGGTGCATCGCCACCTTTTGCTTTTGCCAAAAGGTCGGCCATAGACACTGGTCCATCATTGGTTTTCCCAGCGTCGCACCAATCTCTGAGGCCAAGGCGATTAAATAAACCTTCATACATTGTCAATTAAGTACGTCCTCTCCAAACGAACCGGCTTAGCAAAAGCAATGCCGTGCTGAAGTGAAAAGCGACGAAGGAAACTATTGTCTTTAGATAGACCGCGAGGGCGGGAGCCCTCGCGGGAAAAGCTATCCATTATTTTATTAGTGCTGAGAGTTTCTTGCGTGCGTCGTCGCTTACCCAAGCACTCCATATTTTTGATTGCGTTGACAGAAAACGGACTGCAGCCTCTTCAGCCGATGCACCCTTTGCCTTGCGCCAAGCGAGCACTTCATTCATCACATCGACATCAAAGCTGACGTTACTCATGAGTTTTGCCACCGCCGGCTCACGTTCCTTGAGAGCAGCAGTGACAACAGTTAAGACTTGCGCTGGCGGAAAATCTGATATGCCAGGATTGGGGTTGTCTTTATTCTGGTTTCCGGAATGAATTTTCTGATCGATTTCGCCAATTTTGACCTTAGCCATTTTATATTGGCCAAGGACAGCTGTCGGCCCCCAATAATAACCAAACCAAGGTTTGTTATCTTTGTAAGCCGCAGCGATAGAGGTTGCCAGCGTTTCCCCCGAACCATGATTAAAGACCTTTATACCTTTTTCAGACATATTAAATGCCTTAATCAGGTTGTCATTCACGATACGGCAGCCCCATCCATCAGGACAATTATTGAACTGTGCGCCAACGAGCTTGGGATTACCTAAGACCCCTTTCATTGTAAGTAACTCAGGATGTTTGTCGGCAAGGTATTGTGGAATCCACCAGCCCTCGACGCCACCGGGAGACAGAACATCAGCTAAAGCTTCTACTTTTTGCTGCTGTGCCAATTTTTTATAAGCGTCGCCTGCTGAGTTTAACCAAAGTTCAGTAACGATATCGGGTTTACCCGTTTCGGCCAGTGATGCCACAGATGTAGTAGTTGCTGAGGGAACTTTCTTAACCTTACAGCCGTAACCTTGTTCCAATAAAAACTTCGAAACCTCAGTAATTATCTGTGATGATGCCCAATTCATCTCTGTAATAGAAACATTGCCGCAGGCAGCAGCAGTTTTAAGCGGTAATAATGCTATACCCAGTAAAGCACAGAACGTAACAAGCGTATATTTTTTCATATTTTGACTCCAATAGTAAAAGAACCCGCATTACTTATTCTGTCAGGATATTCCATTTAAATATACCCACCAGCTTACTTTCTATTTAAGGCTACGCTAATGGGCCAACAAAATCAAAAGCCGACAGGATTTTAGGGCATCTTGTTCAATTGATAGGATATGGAAATAGCTATCGATATCGAATACGCGCAAACCGTTCGACAAACCTATTGGCGACTAATGAGATGTCAGCTTTTATGATCAGACGGTGCAGTCGGAATGCCCCGTAATTAATAGAATTCCTTGGATCGTTTGTTTGAGAGCGGTATTTGGCCTGAAGTGACCCTAAAATGAGGATGATGTGAACCCTATTACGGAACCCGAAGGACTCGTCTACCCCGAGACGCTGCCCTTGCCATCCGCGACGAGGGATATTGGGACCGCCCTGACGGATCTGAGTAACTGCGGCATATGCGTGCTGACTGATGTCTTGAGTGACTGGGAAACAGACGAGCTTGGCAATAAATTGGAAGCGCAGGCCAAGGCAGAGCGCTCGCTTGGGCCTTTGGCACCTAAAGGTATGTTCGGTACCAAACAGTTCGTGCCGAATTTGGTCAATAAGGGCAAAGTATTTCTCGATTTGGTCGAGCGCGCCGAAACGACTGCGCTGGTTGGCAAGCAACTGGGAAAACATTTCCTGCTGTCCAGCATCAATGGCCATATTTACGTCGGGGTTACCAACGAAATAGAAACCTTGCATCGTGATCAGGGCCAGGTGCCGGTGGCGGTGCAGTTGCCGGTCGTGTGCAATCTGCTCTGGGCGCTCGATGATTTCGTACCCGATGCTGGCAGCACCTTGGTTGTACCGGGAAGTCACCGCTGGGCATCAGCGCATCAGATCAGGCCGCCCGATGCGAACCTAGCCGTGCCTGTCACGGTGCCCGCAGGTGGAGTCTTGGCGCTTGATGGCCGTCTTTGGCATGCGGGTGGCATAAACTCAAACGGCTCAACTCGGCGCTCGATCGCAACCTTTTTCTGCGCACCTTGGATCCGTCGGCAGGAGAATGCCGGTGTGTCCTGTTTTCAGGAGGTCATTGACGAGGCATCGCCGGAGTTGCGGGAGCGGCTTGGCATGCGCACCTATGGCACGATGGGTACGGTTGGAGGGACCGGTTCCGAAGTTCCAGGCGCCACGCTGAAAAGCGACGAATTTGAGTTTCCCGAATACATCATAGGGGAGGGGGGCAGTCTGCATCCGTTGCGGCGCGTGTCGCGCCGGGACATACAAAACTAAGCTATCCATCAATTTTTACGTCACGCGTTTGCGCCGCTGAAGCATCAAACTGTAGGCTGCCATTTGTTTTAACCGGAGGCGCAGCCCATGACCGAGCATGACATCCAGGCCATCGATGCTGTGGTCAACATCTTCAACGCAGATGCGCTAAAGTACCGTCCGGAATGGCGCAACGAGTTCTTTGGTGACAAGATTGGAGCTAGTCCCCAGACGGTGCAGGGTGTAGAGCTGGACGAAATGCTGCGCCGTATGGATGCGGCGGGGATTGAACGCGGCTTTCTGATCGCCGTCAAATGTGGCCGGCCGGGCCATCCCTCCTGCTATCACATCCCGATGGAGGTTGTAGATCGGGCCATCGCAGAATATCCGGATCGCTTTTTCGGTTTGTACGGCATTGACCCGACAATGGGTATGAAGGGCGTGCGCGAGTTTCAGTATGCTGTCGAAGAGCGCGGTTACATCGGTGCGCATGGCTATCCGCATTGGTTTGAGACGCCGATCGACCATGCCCGCTGGTATCCTTTCTACACGAAATGCTGCGAGCTTGATGTGCCGATACAATTCCAGATAGGCCAGTCTATGGTGTACGCGCCGGATTATCCGATCCGCTCTGTTGGCCAACCGATCACAATGGATGCGGTTGCCTGCGACTTTCCTGAGCTCAAGCTGATTGGGATCCATGTAGGTATCCCATGGACCGACGAGGCTATTGCCATGGCCTGGAAGCATAAAAATGTCTATCTCGGCTGCGATGCGCACAGCCCTAAATACTGGCCCGACAGTTTCGTGCAATACATCAATACCTACGGGCAGGATAAAGTGATCTTTGGCACTGACTTCCCAGTGCTGGATTTCGAGCGAACAAGGGAGGAGATAGAAGATCTCGGCTTCCGACCCGAACCCAAGCGAAAACTCTTGCGCGACAATGTGATCCGGATCTATGGGCTGGAGGACCGGCTCTAGCGGCTGGAAACATATTCCATGACGAACTATCGACTAACTGATGAACAACGCCGCCTTAAGAGTGCGGCCCGCGAATTCGCCCAAGAAGAGCTTTTGCCCATCGCCACTCGTATAGAACGGACTGGAGAGCCGTTGCCGCGTGAGGTCCTTGCGCTGATGGCGGAGCGAGGTTTCATGGGACTTGATATCCCAGTGGAATATGGGGGTCTCGGTCTCGACACGCTGTCCTGTGCAATAATCTTGGAAGAGGTTTGCGCGGTGTGGTTCTCTGCTGGCACTTATCCGGTAACTTTGCTGACCGGGCCTTTGCTGTTCGCCGGCACCAAGGAACAGCAGGACAAGTATCTACCCAAAGTTGCGAACGGCGAGCTGATCACAGCCTTTGCGCTGACGGAGACGGAGGCTGGGTCCGATGCCGCCTCGATACAAACCTTTGCGGAACGTGATGGCGATCACTGGGTCATCAATGGCCGTAAGATCTACATCACTAATGGCGGTCGCGCCGATCTGATTGTGTTGTTCGCGCGCACAGAGAAAGATGCGCCGCGTGGCGGTGGCATCAGCTTGTTTCTCATCGAGCGGGAAACGCCCGGCTTTTTGGTGGGGCAGACTTACGAGACAATCGCACATACGGCTAACCCAATTGCGGAACTAGTTTTCGATGATTGCCGGGTTCCGAACAGTTGCCTGATGGGCATGCCGGGCGAGGGGTTCCGCTATATTCAGGTCGGTTTCGCTAAGACGCGGGCTATTTACGGCGCCCGCTGCGCTGGTGTAGCGCAGGGGGCGCTCGATTACGCCCTCTCTTACATGCAGATACGTGAGCAGTTTGGCCAACCCTTATCGTCTTTCCAGGCCCTCCGCTTCCGCGCCGCCGAACTTGCAGCCCGAATTGAGGCCGGCCGACAGCTGTCTTATCATGCTGCGGTATTGGCCGAAGACGAAACCCCAGATGCGCCGACGGCAGCTTCTATGGCTAAGATGGTTGCTAGTGACGTGTGCACCGAGGTCACGCAGCAGGCGGTTCAGTTCCTCGGCGGGCATGGGCTTACGAAGGACCACCCGGTCGAGCGGTTTTACCGGGAAACCAAACTATTCCAGATTGGCGACGGATCTAGTGAAATGCTGCGGCTCCTTGTTTCGCGACATCTCAATCAACAGTCCCAAGCGGGAATGAGCGCCCGGCTGGCCAGCGACTAGGCCCGGTTGCTGGCTTTCCCACGGAGCAAAGGAGGAGACGCGGAGTGATCTATTCCGTCGAACTGAATTTTAGCGATCCGTCGCGCGAGACGGAATGGCATGCCTGGTACGAAACCTATCTCATGAAGCTGGTCTCCCTCGACGGGTTGAACACCGCACAACGCTTCCGCGCGGTGGCTCCGGAAACGGTTAATTGGGAGTTCCTGGCGCTATACAGCTTGGATAGTCTGGAGGTTTATGAGAGTGACGCGTACCGGAATATGGGCGGCGGCGGCAAGGCGAGCGCAGTTTATCACGGTTCGATCACGCGGCGACGCAATGTATACGATGGGATAACGATTATGCCGCAAGTCTTTGAAGACGGTCGCGTCCTGTATTGTGAGGACATACCGTTCGGGATTGACTTGCCAAATGTACTGTTTACCCCGCTGACTGTGGCGTCTGGTCCGCGCCAGGCCGGCGCGACTTCACTGGACGGGATGCCGAAGCGGCGGGCCATTGCTTTAACTGACAAAGCAACTGTCGCGGCACTGAACCTTACGAAAATGCAGGGTCTCGCCGTCTACAAACCGATCACGAAACGCCATGAATAGTAGGGCCTATGATCTGGTGGTCGTTGGCGGGGGCCTCGCTGGCCTGACGGCGGCAAACCGTGGCGCACAGCTGGGGTTGCATGTTGCCGTGTTGGAAAAGGGCACGGAGGATCGCTATCTCTGTAACACCAGATATACCGGCGGAACCCTGCATATCTGCCTGACTGATATCATGTCGAGCGAAGAGAAGCATGTGGCATCGATCAAGCGGCTCTGCGACGATGCCCGACCTGACCTCGTGCGTGCGGTGGCTCGCAATGCTGAACGCGCCGTGCGTTGGCTGCAGGGCGAAGGCAGCAAATTTATTAAGGCGAGTGCCAGTCCGCATCATCGCTGGGTGCTTGCCCCGCCGGGACGCACTCGTCCAGGGTTGGACTGGGAAGGTCGCGCAGGCGACGTCCTACTGCGACGGCTCGGGAGCAACCTTGCCAAACGTGGCGGGAACCTCATTCGCAGGGCGCGGGCCAGTAAATTGATTTTAGAAAACGGCAGATGTGTCGGCGTTACAGCGGATGTCGCATCCGAGGCGAAATTGTATCGTGCGAAGGCTGTGGTGCTCGCTGATGGCGGTTTCCAGGCGGCGTTGGATTTGCTGGAAGCTCATGTCACGAAGGCGCCGGGTCGATTGCATCAGCGTAATGCCGGCACCGGCACCGGGGACGGGTTGCGAATGGCGCTAGCAGTGGGAGCGGTTGCGGTCGGGTTGAGCCGTTTCTACGGCCATCTGATCAGTCTGGACGCGTTAACCAATGAAAATCTATGGCCCTATCCCTATTTTGATTCTCTAGTCGGCGCGGCGATCCTAGTCGATGGAGCCGGCAATCGAATCGACGATGAGGGGCTCGGTGGTGTGCATGCGGCCAATGCTGTGGCTAATCTCGGGGATCCGCAGTCCGCTTTCGTTGTGTTTGATAGGAAAATCTGGGAGGAGGCAGGTAAGGGCGGATTAATTTCGGTGAACCCGCATTTGACCCGTGAAGGTGGGACCCTGCATCAGGCAGAGAGCACGGCGGAATTGGCAGAATTGATCGGCGCGAAAAATCTCGCCACGACGATCAAACGCTATAACGAGGCTATTGCGTTTGGCACTGTCGGTTCGTTGTCACCGCCGAGAACGACCTTGAAGGGAACACCAAAGCCGATCCTTACAGCGCCTTTCTTTGCTGCCCCCGTCTGCGCCGGCATTACCTATACAATGGGCGGTATTGCGATCGACGGTGATGCGAGGGTTTTGCGCGAAGACGACAGCGCTATCGAAGGCTTGTACGCTGCCGGGACTACGACCGGTGGGTTGGAGGGTGGTGCCGCGTCCGGTTACGTCGGTGGCCTGTCCCAGTCTGTTATAACCGGCCTGTTGGCTGCCGAGGATGCCGCCCGGCAGTCAGAATATAACTGACTGGCCTGACACCGTCTTTGTCGAACTATGGGATTCGCATCAGCCTTCGCAGGGTGTTAAGGTTTTGCCGCCGCGCGGTTCGGTTGGTCTCTCTAAGACGATTCAAACTAAAATTTGAAACAAAATAAACCGCATCTATGAGGAGGGACCGTGACGACGGATGCGACCGACGCCGATGTCCAGGCGAAATTGGACGAGTTATCCGATGAAACACCGACGAACAGGATTACGGGGCTGGTCTATTGGATCGCTCTGATTTATGGCGCTATTGGCATCCTCGTCGCGATGAACCAGACATTCAGCTGGGACCCGTTTGGTTATGTTCTGGTCGATAATTCCTATTTCTATTTGCTAATTGGCATTTTCCTGCCCATTTCGTTTTTGGTATTTCCGGCGCGGCGCAAGGACGAGAACCATGTACCGTTCTACGACTGGATCTTGTTTGCCATAACATTAGTGGCTTCCTTGTATCTGTCCTATCACGGTTCAGACATGGTTGAGCAGGGTTGGGATATCATTGCTCCGCCGACACCCACGGCAATGGCTGCGTTGATTTGTTTCCTATCGATTGAGGCGGTGCGGCGTGCGGGTGGTACAGCGCTGGCCATTATCGTGACGTTCTTTTTCACCTTTCCGCTCTGGACCGATAGTGCTCCTGGTTTCTTATGGGGCGTCGGACAAACGCCGCTAGAACTGGTGCGATCGCACGCGATGGGCTTCGAGAGCATTATCGGCGTGCCCATGCGTGTCGCCGGCAACCTATTGATAGGGTTTTTGATTTTTGGCTCGGCGTTAGTGGTTACCGGTGGCGGAGAGTTCTTCATGAGTTTCGCGACGGCGCTTATGGGGCGTAGCCGCGGTGGGCCGGCAAAGGTTGCCATTCTATCGAGCGGCTTCTTTGGGTCGCTGAGTGGAAGTGTCATCTCCAACGTCGTGACGACTGGCAAGCTGACGATCCCTACGATGAAACGGGTTGGTTATCCGTCCACTTACGCGGGCGCAGTGGAATCCTGTGCATCGACGGGTGGCGCGCTGATGCCACCTGTCATGGGCGCGGTTGCCTTTCTTATGGCAGAATTTCTGAACGTGCCCTACGCAACGGTGATGATTGCAGCTCTCGTGCCGGCGATGATTTTCTACATCGCACTGTTGTTGCAGGTTGACGGCTATGCCGCGGTGAACGGCCTGAAAGGCATGGAAGAAAAGGATATTCCCAACCTATGGGAGACCTTTAAGGGCGGCTGGTACTACATTGCCAGTCTCGTTGCCCTGGTCTACATGCTTGTCGCGCTGCGCTGGGATCTCTACGCACCCTACTATGCATCAGCCATTTTGATCGTGTGTTCGTTCCTATTCCGAAAAGGGGAACGACGGTTCAATCTCAAAACGTTGGCCGAGTTAATCATCGACTCGACTAAAATCATCTCCAATATCATTGCGATCCTGGCCGGTGTCGGCATGATCGTTGGTGCTTTGGCCTTCACTGGTGTCGGTGGCGCATTTTCGCGTGAACTGCTGCAGATCGCTGGCGACAACCTTTACCTACTGCTTGCCATGGGCGCTGTTACCAGTTTTCTGCTTGGCATGGGTATGACGGTGAGCGCTTGTTATATCTTCCTGGCAATTATCCTCGGCCCAGCTCTCATTCAGGCGGGTCTTGACCCGATCGCGAGCCACTTATTCATCCTCTACTGGGGCATGCTGTCCTACATTACGCCTCCGGTTGCCCTTGCGGCGGTCGCCGCAGCGATCATCGCCAAGGCGGATACTATGGCGATTGGGGTGCGGGCGATGCGGCTCGGGCTTATCAACTTTATCCTTCCGTTTATTTTCGTGCTCAACCCGGCCCTTATTCTAAATGGCGAATTTACTGAGATCATCTTGATGGTTAGTTCCGCCATGATTGCGGTGTGGCTGATGGCGTCCGCTTTTGAAGGCTATCTCTACTATGTAGGGACCGTTACGTGGCTTATACGGGCGCCTTTGCTAATCGGGGCGGCCTTTATGCTTTATCCCGGAACGATTAGCTTCTTTATCGGGGTAGTGATCGTTGTTGCTAGTTACGCAGTCGCGTTCGCGCAGCGAGGTTCAAAAGCTCAGGCTTAGGTAGCGAAGCGAGTATTGGTATAATTCTGACGAAGCGAATAACGATGATATGAGACTTGGGGGCTGCAGCGAATAATGCTTCGTCCCTGGCAGAAAACCCCAAGGCTTAAATAGGAACCGGACCAACAAGGAGGAAACTATGGGTCTAAAGAAACAATTATGGCAGGTGGCAGGCGGTGCCGCGGCGCTTCTGGCGTCTGGTATCGTGCAAGCAGCCGACCTGCCTAAAACAATGGTATGGACGTCGTACGATTTCGGCAGCGCTGGGTTCGCTCAGGCCTCGGCCGTCGCGAACGCGTTCCAGAAAAAGTTTGGCACACGTATACGTATTGTGCCGTCGGGTACTGGCATCGGCCGTATGCTGCCGGTTACACAGCGTAAGGCACATTATGGGTTTCTGGCGACGGAAGCATTTTTCGCCGCGGAAGGCACCTATGATTTCGCCGTGCAGTCCTGGGGACCGCAGGATCTGCGGATCGTTCTTGCCCCACCAACGGGAACCGGCCTGACCGTGCCGAAAGGTTCAAAGTTTGCCGATGGCGCTAACTTGAAGGGCGTCCGCCTCGGCTATGTTAAGGGTAACCCGTCGGTCAATGTGAAGACCGATGCGTTGCTGGCCTATGCAGGGCTGACGCGGGACGATATCAAGGCGGTTTGGTTTGGCGGATACGGCGTTATGAAAGGCGCCCGTCTCACTGGTAAAATCGATGGCTTCCTGATGTCGCCCTATTCGGGTATTACGCGTGAACTCGAAGCCTCTCCAGCTGGCATCGACTGGGTCCAATTCGATCCGAAAAACAAGGAAGGTTGGGCTCGTATCCAGAAAATTGCCCCGATGTACTCGCCGCTGAGCATCGATGATGGTGCCGGCATGGAAAAGGGCAAGCCAGTTAATATCATCGAATTCCGCTATCCGATGATGTCGACTTATGCCGACCGCAGTGCGGAAGAGGTTTATACGGTGACCAAGGCAATGCATGACGCCTTTGATCTGTACAAGGACGTCAATGCGACGACCAAGAACTGGATACTTTCGAAGGCAGGTCGCACACCGGCCGATGTCGCCTGGCATCGTGGTTCCGTGAAATATTTAAAGGAGAAGGGTGTCTGGACTTCGGAAGATGAAGCCTGGAACCAGGCACGACTGGCTCGTCATGCTAAGGTGATCGAGGAATGGGACAACGCGACAGATGCGTTCAACCAGTGGCGTGCTGCTGAGAAGAAGAAAGGTAACAAAATCAAGGCTGCCAAGGCTTGGCCGGGATATTGGGCTGACCATCGCAAGAAGGCGGGTCTCGACTAAAGATTGGGCTTTTGCCTTTATCGAAATGGGCGGCGTGAGCCGCCCATTTTTTTATCTCTTGCTGAATTAGACGCGGAAATAAGTCTTCATCACATCGTCGACGACCCGCTCCAGGTCCTGAATAGTGCTGCAGGTCCTGGCGACATGGCAGAAGGTCCGATAGCGGTGCATCTCAGAATCCCCAGTTCCCCAGAAGGGCTCCGGTTCCGGATTGAGCCAAATCACCGATTTTGACCGGTTGTGAATCTGTCGCATCAGATCCATGCGCGGGTCAGTGTCATTGGAGCGCCCGTCACCCAAGATAATAACCGTCGTATGTCGGTCGAGGGTGTCCATATGTAGGTCTTCGAAATCCTCCAGGGCGCGGCCGTAGTCGGTTGAGCGAAACCCGATTTTCTCGAGAATTTCTGGTATGGCTTCCTCGACATCCCTTTCCTTCAGAATATCGCTGACCTCGATCAGATGGCTGGAAAAGGCAAAAGCACGCAGGGTCGCTATTACCTCATGCAGCGAATAGAGGAAGAGCAAAAGGAAACGCGCCGCCGCAGCAACTGATTGTGATACGTCAACGATTACGACGATGCGTGGTCGCTCGATCTTGGTCTGCTTCCATACGGTTTCGAAAGGGATCCCATCATGGGGCATACTCTTACGCAGAGTTCTGCGAACGTCGAGCACGCCGCGTTTGGTGTGTTTGCGGCGGCGAGCGTAACGGGTTGCGAGTTTCTTCGCCATACGACGAACGATCCGGTGCATGCGATCGAAATCACGCCGTTCGATCGAGGACAGATTGGTCTTAGCCAGGAACTCTTCGCGCAACTCTTCGCCCGCATTTCGAGCATATAGGTCGAACTGGCGGTCGATATATTGCCGGACTTCTTCGAATAGGTAACCTCTACCTTCTTCCAGGCGCTGCGCCATTTCGGTAGAGGCGGCTTCGCCTTCCTGTCGGTTCAACGAAGCGATTAAGCGCTCCAGATCGCGTAGTCCCATACGGTCGAGAATGCGCCGGGTAAACAGGCCACGCTGTGTTGAAAATCTGATATTGGCTACACCGGCCTCGTTAGCAGCCTGCTCCATCGCTTGGGCCATCTCCGTCTCGCTACCATCCAGCAGCATTTCGGCCAGTGGCAGTTGGCCCAACATCTCGCTTTCAGCATCGGTTAGGCCTTCGCCATCGTTATCCGTTTCTCGATCGCGGAACTCGTCGCGGTCAAAGAAAATATCGAAGCATTCGTCAAAGCGCTCGACCTCGTCTTCGGATTTAGCCAGTGCTATGCACAGCGAATCTTTCAACAATGTGCGGTTGCTATAGCCTACGCTGTCGACTGTACTGTGTGCGTCGATTGCCTCCGCTGGTGAGACGCGGACATCCATGGCCCGCAATGCACGAAGGAAGTTTTCGAGGGTCTGCTGCATGAAGCTTGGGTTAGGCCTGCTTTGCTTTACGGGTCAATTCAGCGACGCTGCGCTCCACGGCAGCGATATCCTGCTCGAATTTCAGTAGAACGTTCAGCGTATCACGCACCAAATCGGCATCTAACGCGTCCGCGTGCAGCAGCAGGAGCACCCGGGCCCAGTCGATCGTTTCTGAGATCGATGGCAGTTTCTTCAGGTCCTCTTCACGCAGCATCTGAACGAATGCGACGAGCTGGCGCCGCAGCCGTTCCTCTATTTCCGGCACGCGTGAGGCGACGATCTCACGTTCTAGTTTGGCATCAGGGAGCGGGATGAATAGGTGCAGGCAGCGACGCTTTAGAGCGTCGCCCATCTCGCGCATATTGTTTGATGTAAGGAAAACGAGCGGCGGAGCAGATGCCTTGATAGTGCCAATCTCGGGAATTGAAATTTGGAAAGCAGATAGAATTTCCAACAGAAAGGCTTCAAATTCTTCGTCCGACTTATCTACCTCATCGATTAATAAGACGGCGCCATGCTTCTGGCGTAATGCCTTCAGCAATGGCCGCGGCTCCAGGAACTCTTCTGAAAAGAACAGGTCGCCAAACCCGTGTAGGCGCTGCATCGCTTCGTCCAGGCCCTTCGTATCGGATAGCGTGTCTCCCATCTTGTCCTTGAGGATCTGGGTGTAGAGTAGCTGCTTGCCGTACTTCCATTCGTAAAGGGCCTTTGACTCGTCTAGCCCTTCGTAACACTGCATCCGGATAAGAGGTAGTCCAAGCCATTGAGCGGTCGAGAGGGCTAGCTCGGTTTTACCTACGCCGGCCGATCCTTCGACTAGAATCGGTTTGGATAGGTTCTCTGCGACGAAGATAGCGGTCGCGATGCGGCGCGAGGCGATATAGCCGATGCTGCCGAGGCCATCGGCTATAGTGTCGACGGAGGAAAGTTTCTTGTCGAGCGCGTCCTGTGAAACGATGTCGTTCATGAGGTATTGATTTCAGTTGTTCGTTCGAAGAGGGCGACCCCGCGGCGGCGCGCTTGAATTGCGTATGCGCCGCGTGCAATGCCCAAAGATTTCCCGAGGTCCAGGCAGGCCGCTGCCAGCGTTGGCGAGGGCGTCCACTGGGTTGTGTCGATAAGCGCGGTTATCCTTTCATGCAGGCTGCTGGCCCATTCACGGGCGGAAGCCGCGATAGCGCCCACCGCGTCGGCATTACCGACCGGGTCTATGTCTAGCAGCTCAGCCCCTTGGAAAGCTAGGGCGCCCAACCCCGCGCTCGCTGCGGACAATTTGCCCAACTCCGTTAGGCTTTCCTCATTATTTGCCAATGTAGGTGCTTCGGCGCAGATGTGTTTCAGGAGATGGCGGATTGCGCCGGCTTTCGACGCAGCAAAAATGGCGTCTTCGGTCCGCCGCATAGGAAGCGAAATCGCGTCGAAGGCATCGCCCTCTGGTCCTAGCATGTTTTCCGCTGGAACCCGCACGTTTTGCATCTTGATCCCGCAATGCGGCGAGGGGCGTAGATAGTCGATCTCGACACCCCCAGTCAGTTCCA
>PBDC01000104.1 GCA_002717185.1 Rhodospirillaceae bacterium | reverse complement strand
CGCGCAGCGTTGAGGTCGCTGTGGGGGCAACCCCGTGGAAGTTCGAGTCTTCTCGACCGCACCAGTTCGGAAAAGGCCTGCTGATACCAGCGGGCCTTTTGCATGCTAGCCAGGAAGACATGCTGCGGTCATAGTGCTGCGGTATTGCACGTCGACTGAAGAGAGGAAAGGCCATGAGTGAGCTTAGCGAAAACGATAGAGAAGCACTCGTCTATCATCGCATGGATCCGCCGGGAAAATTGGCGATTGTTGCGACCAAGCCGATGGCCAATCAGCGTGATCTATCGCTTGCGTATTCGCCGGGCGTTGCTGCCGCCTGCGTTGCGATAGCAGATGACCCGGTCGAGGCTGCGAGTGTCACAGCGCGCGGTAACCTGGTCGGCGTAATTTCGAACGGAACGGCGGTCCTCGGCCTTGGCAATATTGGCGCGTTGGCTTCCAAACCCGTCATGGAGGGTAAGGCGGTTCTGTTTAAGAATTTCGCCGATGTCGACGTCTTCGATATCGAGGTTGACGAGCCTGATGTTGACAAATTTGTCGAGTGCGTGGCGCGACTGGAGCCTACCTTTGGCGGTATCAATCTGGAGGATATTGGTGCACCGGCCTGCTTTGAGATTGAGAAGCAGCTGCGCGAACGCATGAATATCCCTGTCTTCCATGACGATCAACACGGCACGGCTATTGTCGTCGCGACGGCGATTTACAACGCGCTTCGGGTTGTTGAGAAAGATATCAAGGAGGTGCGCCTGGTCACATCAGGTGCCGGCGCGGCGGCCCAGGCGTGCCTGCATCAGCTGATAAGCCTTGGCATGCCAAAGGAAAACATCATTGTCACAGACCGGACTGGCACAATTTATAAAGGCCGTACCGAGAAAATGGACACTTACAAGGAATATTTTGCGGTCGAAACAGACACGCGTACTCTCAGCGATGCACTCAAGGAGGCCGATGTATTCCTAGGCCTTTCGGCGCCGAGTACTCTGGATCAGGATATGGTCCGGTCGATGGCGGACAAGCCAATTATCATGGCGTTGGCTAATCCGACACCGGAAATTTTGCCGGAAGAAGCCCACGCCGCCCGACCGGACGTCATTATGGGAACGGGCCGGTCGGATTATCCCAACCAGGTTAACAACGTATTGTGCTTCCCGTTTATTTTTCGCGGGGCGCTGGATTGTGGTGCGACCACGATTAACGAGGAAATGAAGGTCGCCTGCGTCAAGGCACTTGCCGACCTGGCAATGGCCGAGACGTCGGATATTGAGCAGGCGGCGTTCGGTGGCAAGGCCACTACTTTTGGGCCTGAGAAGTTGCTGCCAAAACCATTCGATCCCCGACTTATTCTCGAACTCGCGCCCGCGGTTGCGAAAGCGGCTATGGATACCGGTGTGGCGACACGACCGATTAAGGACTTCGACGCCTATCGACGTAAACTGGCGGCTTTTGTCTATCGTTCCGGCGGCGCGATGCGGCCGGTCTTTGAAAAGGCGCGGCTCGATCCAAAACGGGTTGCCTACGCGGAAGGCGAGGACACGCGCGTACTCCGCGCAGCGCAGATGGCGGTTGACGACGGGCTGGCCAAACCGATTCTTATCGGCCGCCGTGCCGTCGTCGAGGCGAAGATCAGCGAACTTGGTCTGCGGCTGGAAGTAGGCAAGGATGTCGAACTCGTCGATCCACAGGACGATCCGCGTTATAATGACTATTGGCGGCATTATCTTGAACTGACTGTGCGTAATGGCGTGACGCCAAATCGGGCACGCGAATTGGTGCGTACCAACTCGACGGTTATTGGCGCAATGTTGGTAAAGCGCGGCGACGCAGATGCTTTGGTATGTGGCACCTACGGCCAGTATAAGAGCCATGTCGATCATCTGCGCCAAATCATCGGTAAGGCGAAGGATGTTAACGAAGTTTCCGGGCTCTGCCTGGTGATCCTTAAGCACGGGACATATTTTATCTGTGACACGCATGTTTCGTTGGATCCCACGGGGGAGGAAATCGCCGAGATGGTCCGTCTTGCGGCAGCCGAAGTGAAACGGTTTGGAATCGAACCGAAGGTTGCTCTGTTATCGCATTCAAATTTCGGTACCAGCAACCACGCTACGGCGATCAAGATGCGGGAAGCAGTCGCTCTGTTGCATAAAAGTGATCCGGAACTGGAGGTCGAGGGCGAAATGCACGCCGACTCGGCGGTCAGCGAAGATATACGCAATCATGTCTTCCCAGATTCGAAGCTGACCGGAAACGCTAACCTATTGGTTGCACCGTCTTTGGACTCCGCGAACATCGCCTTCAACTTGTTGAAGACGGTGGGCGAGGGACTGTCGGTCGGTCCGATGCTTGTCGGCATGGCGGCGCCGGTTCACGTATTGACCCAGTCGGTGACAACGCGCGGGGTCATGAACATGACCGCCTATGCTGTGGTCGAGGCTCAGGGGCGCTAACCTGTCCCAACCGGGAACGCCCAACGGGAGCATGAATTATGGGCGAGTTTGGTAATGAACGGGTCGTAACCGACGACGTTGATCTTGAAATACTCTACGGTCTTACGGCTGATCTCGTACGTGAGACTTTGGCGGCAATTGGAGCTCAGGATCGTGCCCGCCTGAAAGAGTTGATTGAACCGCTGCACGCGGCGGACGTCGCGGACCTCTTCCAGGCGTTGTCCGGATACAACCGGATCCGGCTAGAGAAGCTTTTAGGCGACGATCTCGAAGCCGAAGTCTTTGTTCATCTCGATGAGGCTGTTCGTGAAGATTTGATCGACGAACTCAATGCCGACGAGCTGGTTAAGGTCGTCAACGAGCTGGACAGTGATGATGCCGTCGAGCTTATCGAGGAGCTTGCGGAAGAAGAGCGGCGGGCTCTCCTCGAAAGAATTTCTGATGCGGACCGTCTGCTTTACGAACAGGCTCTTGGCTATCCGGAAGACAGCGCCGGGCGCCTGATGCGGCGGGAATATGCTGCGATACCCTCGATCTGGAAGGCTGGACAAGCCATCGATTTTATGCGCGACGATCCTAGCGTGCCGGAGAACTTTTATGGTTTGTTCGTAGTCGGGCCAGACAATAAACCGCTTGGTGTTGTGATGGCCAGCCAACTGTTGCGGACGCATCGCCCCGTTGCGGTTACGGAAATCATGGCGCCAGAGATCCGCTTAATTCCTGTGACGATGGATCAGGAAGACGTCGCGTTCTTGTTCCGGCAGTACGGGCTTGTCGAGGCACCGGTCATCGATGAAGACGGGCGAATTATCGGCGTGATCACGGTCGATGATGTGGTCGATGTAATCCATGAGGAGCATGAGGAGGACATGCTTAAACTGGGTGGCGTCGCGGTGGACGATTTGTATGAAGCGGTCGCTGATACGATCCGGTCGCGGTTGTCATGGCTTGTCTTGAACTTACTGACAGCGATTTTAGCTTCAATCGTCATCGGGTTTTTCCAGGCTGAAATCGAAAAGGTTGTCGCCCTCGCCGTGCTGATGCCGATTGTTGCTTCGATGGGCGGTAACGCCGGAACGCAAACCTTGACTATCTCGGTTCGTGCCTTGGCGATGAAAGAACTGACGCCCGATAACGCATTGCGGATCGTCGGGAAGGAGATTCTTGTTGGTGGCATAAACGGTATGGCCTTCGCTATGCTTATCTGCGTAATTGCTTATTTTTGGTTTGACGATCTGATGATTGGTATCGTTATCGGTATCGCGATGGTCGTTAATCTGCTGGTCGCCGGTCTTGCGGGAATTCTCATCCCGTTGGCGATCAATCGTGCAGGCGCGGACCCGGCCGTAGGCTCAAGCATTTTGCTGACTACCGTGACGGATGTGGTCGGGTTTCTTTGCTTCCTGGGCCTGGCGGCCATCGTTCTCTTTTAAAGAAGCGTAATTAAATATTAACAGGTTAGAATTGACGTTTACGTAAAGAACATTAAACTTAACCAATGAAATCAGTCTTTTCGATTGGGCAATTGGCGCGGGAGTTCGATGTCACGACACGAACGATTCGCTTTTACGAGGATCAGGGCCTGCTGTCACCGCGGCGGCGCGGCCAGACCCGGCTTTTTAATCAGCGTGACCGGACGCGTTTGAAGTTGATTCTGCGTGGAAAGCGATTGGGGTTTAGCCTTTCGGAGATCAATGAGATTGTCGATATGTACGATGCGCCGCCGGGAGAAACTGGGCAACTGAGCCTACTCATCGAGAAGATCGATGACCGGCGGACCCGACTGCTTCAGCAACGCGCTGATATCGCCGTGGCGCTACGTGAACTGGATACTGTTTCGGCGCGTTGTGTTGAGAGCCTGAAGGCATTGCACGCGGATAAGGGCATGGCATGAACCAAAGGCCCAAATATGCTGATCTGAATATTGATACGCGCATCAAGGACAGTTTTTTGAGCCAACCGGTTATAAGGTCAATCGACGCCCATGTAGCCGAACTTGCACCGGTTCACTCCACCATTGCCCTATCATAAGAGAAGGCGGTCACACAGCAGCGCGGCCTCTTCGATTGGGGATAGTCGGAAAACACAACCGCCTGCGCAACTTTCTGCCTGTTTGACGAAGGCAGTAAGGTTCTGATGGGCGAATACAAAGTTAAACTGGTAGCCCCGGAGGGGGCGGCGATCAGGGTCTTGCAGGGACCGAGGTGCGTCGGTCCGAACGGGCCTGTCGCGCAAGCTCATGTTCTCGGCTGCGAGGGTGTGGCGTAGACACTGCGCGCGGCAGGCCTTGGAACCCTTATTCGCTGTTCGGATTAGTGCGATGACCGGGTGACACCAACTGAAAAGCGCGCATAATCGAACCATCGAAGCGAAGGAGTTACGGTCATGATACCCAATGTGGCACGGGGGCTTGATTTCTCTCTCGGAGAGACTGCGGACATGTTGCGCGATACGGTGCAGAGTTTTGCCGCCGATCAAGTGGCGCCGCGCGCAGCCGAAATCGATAGTAGTGATGAGTTTCCGCGTGATCTATGGCCGAAGATGGGCGCGCTCGGCCTTCACGGTTTAACGGTCGAGGAGGAGTATGGCGGCTCCGGTATGGGCTATACGGAACATGTCGTGGCTGTCGAGGAAATTAGCCGCGCTTCGGGGTCGGTGGGTCTCAGTTACGGCGCCCATTCCAACCTTTGCATTAACCAGATCCGCCGTAATGGCAGCGAAAATCAGAAGCGACGCTACCTGCCAAAACTCATTTCCGGAGAACATGTTGGTTCGCTGGCGATGAGCGAGTCGAATGCCGGTTCCGATGTTGTGTCGATGACGCTTCGGGCGGAAAAGAAAGGCGATCGCTATGTCCTGAACGGGACCAAATTCTGGATCACGAACGCTCCCGAGGCGGACGTGCTGCTGGTCTATGCCAAGACCGACCCAGAGGCGAAGCAACATGGCATCACCGCTTTTATCATCGAGAAGGGTTTTAAAGGATTCAGGGTCGCGCAGAAGCTCGACAAGCTCGGTATGCGGGGATCGAGTACCGGCGAGCTTGTATTCGAGGATTGCGAGGTGCCAGAGGAAAATGTGGTCAGTGATGTCGGTGCTGGTGTCCGTGTGCTGATGAGCGGTCTCGACTACGAAAGGCTAGTGTTGTCGGGAGGACCGCTCGGGATCATGCAGGCCTGCATGGATGTGGTCGTCCCGTACGTGCATGAGCGCGAGCAGTTTGGCGAGCCAATCGGCAAGTTCCAGCTTATGCAGGGTAAACTCGCTGACATGTATACAACCATGAATGCCTGCAAGGCATACGCTTATGCGGTTGCCAAGGCGTGCGATCGGCAGGACACGACGCGCAAGGATGCCGCGGGCGTGCTGCTTTACACAGCAGAGAAGGCAACTTGGATGGCGCTGGAGGCGATCCAGTCGCTGGGCGGTATGGGCTACATCAACGAGAGCCCGACCGGACGACTGTTGCGTGACGCTAAGCTTTACGAAATTGGCGCTGGCACTAGCGAGATCCGCCGCATGTTGATTGGCCGCGAATTATTTCAGGAGACGTTATAGAGAGGGCAACGGAGCGGATGCTCAAAGCAAACGGGTATTCGTGGGCAGCCTAGAACTAGCTTGATAATCGTATACCGCGTTTCGCCAAAAGGCTATCCTAAGCATCCCTCGATATTCCCGGCTATATGCCTTAGCAAGACCGGGACGGAATAAATAATGATGGTATGCATAGGGCTGCTCGTTTTCGCCATTGAACTGATAAACAGTGGACGCGAATTGGCCGTCAAGCGGATCGGCTGCGGAACAACCTGTTGTCCGAGAGGGTGAAGAAATTTGTGCCCACATTGATACCTATGGGTTTGATCAATGCCGTAGTGGCCTGGTGCATGAATTTGATATGAGATGATTGAACAATCTGGAAGATAAAATAATGAGTGATAAGCCGCGCAAGCCGGCGCTTGATCCTTCTGCGCTTGAACCACGAATAGGTGCGAGCTATCCATCACCATTTCAGTCTCTCTGCGCTAATCGTGAAAAGCGCGCGTTGGGAGATCCGCTTGGACTGACTAGATTTGGTGTTAACCTGGTCAATCTGAAGCCAGGCTCGGGATCAGCAGAACGCCACTGGCATACTCGGCAGGACGAGCTAGTCTTCGTGCTAGAAGGTGAACTCACTTTGATCACCAACTACGGCGAGCAGGTACTTAAGCCCGGCATGACAGCTGGATTTCCAGCCGGTGTCGCGGATGGTCATCAACTCGTCAATAAAGGCGATGTGGAAGCCCGCTATCTGGAGATAGGCGACCGCACCGCGGGTGATGAAGTCGCTTACCCCGACATCGATCTGGCAGGTAAGTTCGCTGACGGTGGTTTCAAGTTCTTTAAAAAGGACGGCACTCCTTACTAAAGAGGCTGTTAATGCCGTTGGAAATGAAGACGGCTTGTATGAAGTGTGATGATGCGCTGGAGGGTATGGGCGAGGCTCGGGTCTGCTCTTACGAATGTACTTTCCGCAGTCCCGACGCGACTGATATGAAGCAGTCATACTCGAGTTGCGGTGGTGAGTTGTTGCGTCGCCCCCGGCGTCGCGCTCGTGAGTGATAGAATAAGGCCGATAGCCCTGAAGCGAGGAGGAACGTGATGACAACAGATTTAACGATGCTGGCTTGGAGCTCGGCGTTGTGCGCCTTGCTTTGGGTCCCCTACATTTTGGCGCGCATCGGTGCTTGGGGCCTTATAGACACAGTGGGTTATCCGGAAACCACAAAGGACGTGCCTAGCTGGTCCGCTCGAACCAAGCAGGCGCATGCCAATCTGGTTGAGAATCTGGTGCCATTTGCCGCGCTGGTGCTGGTTGCCCATGTCAGTGGCATGGCCAATGAGTTGACGGCTTGGGGGACGGCCCTTTTCTTCTGGTCTCGCGTCGTGCACGCGGTTGTTTACACGTTCGGTATTCCTTGGCTGCGTACGGTCTCTTTCTTTGGTGGATTCGTAGGCCAAGTGATGATTTTCCTCGTGATAATAGGAATTTAGCTTATGCCGACAGTCCTGATCACTGGGGCAAACCGCGGTATAGGACGCGGTTTTGTCGATCGTTTCAACGCGGCTGGATGGCGCGT
Source organism: Rhodospirillaceae bacterium (assembly GCA_002717185.1). The sequence goes on along the minus strand of PBDC01000104.1, from coordinate 8,174 downwards.
GATTTCTACCTGCAGAGACCCGAGTTTGGCCGGTCTCAGTGGTGAAGTGCACCCGCTTGATGTTACGGAGCAGGCCTCTGTTAACGCCCTTGTGACAGCGCTGAATGACGAGCCGATCGACCTGTTGCTTAACAATGCCGGTATCTTCGGTCCTCGGACCTACGCCTATGATGAGATCGACTACGACGCTTGGTCTGAAGTTCTGTCAATTGATGCAATGGCACCAATCCGTGTGGCCGCGGCTCTGACCGAGAACGTTGCTGCGTCGGACCGCAAACTGATGGTCTTTATATCATCGGTTATGGGCAGTATCGCAGAAACTGCCACCGGTGAAGGGATGATCTACCGGTCGTCTAAGGCTTGCCTTAATGCGGCGGTGAATGTGATGGGCAATGGCCTTCAATCTCGCAGCATTGCCTGCGTGCTTTTACACCCTGGCTGGGTCCGCACGGACATGGGTGGCCCAACCGCAGCGATTGACACAATTACCAGCGTCCGCGGCATGTTCGATGTGATTGAGGGCCTAAAGGCCAAAGACAATGGTCGTTTCATTAACTACGACGGTACGGATATTCCGTGGTAGCGCGGAGACAGGAACTATGATCCTTGCCGAAGAGCACCTCATGGTTCGCGATATGGCGCGGGACTTTGCAGCGGAAAAGCTGGCACCGCATGCTGCTGAATGGGATCGGGACGCTAAATTTCCCGTCGAGGTCATTCGAGAAATGGGGGCACTTGGTCTGATGGGCATGTTGATCCCACCAGAATGGGAAGGTGGGGGGGCCGACAATATCGCTTATATTATGGCGTTGGAGGAGATAGCGGCCGGCGATGGCGCGTGTTCGACGATCATGACTGTGCACAACACGGTCGCCTGCCTGCCGATTTACAAGTTCGGAACGAACGAACAAAAAGAGCGCTTTTTGCGCCCGCTAGCTCGCGGCGACCTGCTTGGCGGTTTTGCGCTGACCGAGCCTGAAGCGGGTTCGGACGCGGCAGCACTGCGGACGCGTGCGGTGCGGGACGGTAATCGCTGGATCGTGAACGGCACGAAGCAATTTGTCACCAGTGGCCAGAACGCCGACATTATTATCGTCTTCGCAGTCACCGACCCAGATGCGGGTAAGCGTGGTATTTCCGCTTTCATTGTGCCGACTGATACAGTGGGATATCAGGTCACTTCCGTGGAAAGAAAGCTGGGACAGAAAGCATCCGACACCTGCCAGCTGCGTTTTGAGGACATGGTGCTGACACCGGACATGATGCTGGGCCGTCAAGGTGAAGGCTACAAGATAGCGCTTTCGAATTTGGAGGGTGGCCGAATTGGGATCGCCGCGCAAGCCGTAGGTATGGCTCGGACTGCCTATGAGGCTGCGCTCAGTTATGCAAAGGAGCGCGAAAGTATGGGCACGGCGATCGTTAACCACCAGGCTGTTGGTTTCCGGCTCGCCGATATGGCGACCAAGCTGGAGGCGGCCCGCCAACTTACCCTGCATGCGGCGAGTTTGCGTGATGCCGGAGTGCCTTGCCTCAAGGAGGCGGCGATGGCCAAGCTTTACGCGACGGAGATGGCGGAAAAGGTTTGCTCTGACGCGATCCAGACGCATGGTGGGGTCGGCTATCTTGAGGATTTCCCGATCGCCCGCATCTACCGTGACGTGCGTGTCTGTAAAATCTATGAGGGAACTAGCGACATCCAGCGTCTTATAATTGGTCGCGAGATAGTAAAGAACTGAAACGATACTTTTCTCTGACCGGTGGCGATGTGCGCCAGCGAAAGATGAGGCTTTCACTTTCCTCTCACCGCTCCGCTGGTTTTTAATAGTGGTTGGGCTAAGCATTCTGTATGGACGGGAGGCGACAATGTTGAAAAAGGCTGAAATTCGAGCCTACCGGCGCGATGGTTATGTCATCCCGAAGGAATTCCGCCTTGCATGTGACGAACTGGCATCGTTGCGCAATGCGCTCGAACAGATACTTGTCGACAATCCTGATATTCTGCCAGACCGTTTAATCAATACGCATCTTGATGGCGGCAAACCGTATGGAATACGTGGCCAGCGTGCTTTCTATGATCTGGCGTGCGACCCGCGCATTCTTGACCTGGCTGAAGCGGTGATGGGTCCGAATCTAGTGCTACTCTTTACGCATATGTTCTGTAAGCCAGCCAACAGTGCACGCGATGTCCCGTGGCACCAGGACGGTCCATTCTGGCCCGTTGCGCCGCTTGAGTCGGTCTCGGTCTGGGTGGCGCTGGATGACGTAGATGCGGAAAATGGTGCCATGCGTGTGATACCAGGCTCGCATCGCGAATACCAACCGCACCACCTCGTTGACCGGCCTGGCTCGACCTTGAACCGCGAAATTGACCCTGAAGGGATAGATGATTGTGACGCAGTGACGATTTCGCTCAAGGCGGGGCAAGTCTCTCTTCATGATATTGGTATCGTGCACAGTTCCGCCGCCAACAGTTCTGGGCGCCGGCGAGCCGGATTGGCGTTACGCTATATGCCTGCCACGTCACAGGTCTATCGCAAGATGCCTAATTCGGCTGCTGATTGGGCCGACATGCCGATCGAACTGGTACGCGGGAAAAATTGTCACGACGGGACCGACTTCAGCTTGGGCGTATTCGGCCGTCCATGGCCGGCGGCATAGCTGGCTACCGGGACGGGCGTATGGGAAAATCTTTTGTGTTTGTTCGGCCCGATTTGGGTATGATCGCGCGCACTTTCTCCATACTCACGGACACGACCCTGTATGACGGTTATCAAATCTACGCTTAAGCCTCGCGCTAAGGACTTCAAGGAAAACTCGGCTGCGCTGGAAGCACTCGTTGCCGATTTACGCGAGAAATCAGCAGAAATAGCGTTGGGCGGCTCTGAGGCATCGCGGAAGCGTCATTTGGCGCGTGGCAAACTTCTTGTGCGCGAGCGGGTCAGGGAGCTATGCGATCCGGGCGCACCATTTCTCGAGCTGTCGTCGATGGCCGCATACGGTATGTACGAGGACAACATAGCGGCGGCCGGTATTGTAACCGGTGTCGGCGTTGTTTCGGGCACGGAATGCGTAATCGTTGCTAACGATGCGACAGTAAAGGGCGGCACTTACTATCCGATGACGGTCAAGAAACATCTGCGTGCCCAGGAAGTCGCCCGCGAGAACAATCTACCCTGTATTTATCTGGTCGATTCCGGTGGCGCTAATCTCCCGCAACAGGACGGTATCTTTCCTGACCGAGAACATTTCGGCCGCATTTTTTACAATCAGGCGACGATGAGCGGGCTTGGTATTCCGCAGATCGCCGCGGTCATGGGTTCTTGTACGGCGGGCGGTGCCTACGTACCCGCGATGTCGGATGAGTCTATTATTGTCAAAGAGCAAGGCACAATCTTCCTCGGTGGCCCTCCGTTGGTAAAGGCGGCAACAGGCGAGGTCGTGTCGGCAGAGGCACTGGGCGGCGCCGATTTGCATTCGAGGACTTCTGGCGTGACCGATCATTTTGCGGTCGATGATAGGCACGCGCTGGCGATCGCGCGCAATATCGTCTCTAATTTGAATCGAACCAAGCCAGCGCAGCTCAAGACGCGGCCTCCGGTAGAGCCGCTTTATCCTACCGATGAATTGTATGGCGTCATACCGACCGATCCGCGCAAGCCCTACGATGTACGTGAGGTGATAGCGCGTATTGTTGACGGCAGCGAGTTAGACGAGTTCAAGCAACTCTACGGCACTACCGTGGTTTGCGGTTTTGCCCATATTTTTGGTTATCCGGTTGGCATAGTCGCAAACAATGGCATTCTTTTTTCTGAATCGGCGTTGAAAGCGGCGCATTTCATTGAGTTATGCGCTCAGCGCGGTATCCCATTAATTTTTCTGCAAAATATTGCTGGGTTCATGGTTGGCGAAAAGTATGAGGCCGGCGGTATCGCCAAGGATGGCGCGAAGATGGTTACGGCTGTTGCCTGTGCGAACGTCCCCAAATTTACTATCATCATCGGCGGCTCCTTCGGGGCTGGTAATTACGGCATGTGCGGGCGCGCCTATTCACCCCGTTTCCTTTGGATGTGGCCAAATGCACGAATTTCGGTGATGGGCGGTACACAAGCGGCAAGCGTGCTTGCAACGGTGCGGCGCGACGCGCTGGAGGCCCGGGGTGAGGACTGGAGCGCAAAGGATGAGGAGACCTTCAAAGCGCCTATTCGCGAACAGTATGAACGAGAAGGACATCCCTACTATGCGACAGCACGCCTATGGGATGACGGTGTTATTGATCCGGCAGAAACGCGGCGAGTGCTAGGTCTTGGCATCTCCACCGCTCTGAATAAGTCGATTGAACCGACGAAGTTCGGCGTTTTCCGGATGTAAAGGTGGCTCTGGATTAAAGGTTTAGCCGCTCGTCGCTGTCGATTTAGTGATATGCGATGTCGAATGACAAGTTTGTATTATTAGTTTCTTCGTTGCCGCGTTTTGTACAAGCTAGAGCGCCTAGCTGGCAGCTAGTCGGGCGCGGTCAAGCGTCATTGTGACCAGTTCTTGAAAGAGGTGAAAATCCAACTTCGTCGGGTTGGTATTCGGGTAGTCGAGCGTAGGCACTCATTCGATGGAAAACCCGAAACATGCATAATCAGGCTGTTTGAAATCGAGCACAAAGACTCGGCCAAAAGTCGCGAAGTTCTGTAATTTCACGCCCCAGGGGAACAGCTCTTGCGTGTTAAAGTTTGATCGTCGGAGTTTCGATTTAAACGTGACATTCGTTTCTAGCCAGGTTCCCGTGCCGTGGTCGCCTGATATAGGGTTTCCTTTGCGCCTCGCGGTGGCTCGGAGGTACATCCTCTCACTATGTCGGAACTTTTGCGTTGGCGGGTATTCTGATCCGCTGAGAGTGTCATTTTCGAGCGACGCTTGAAGCGGCTGGTGCGGGGCTGTATATTTTGGGGGTGGATTTTGCTGAGGGTTGGACGGGTCCGACGTGGGGTCGTCGCGCAGCAGTGAATAATATCCGGAGCGACATTAACGAAATCGCGTCAGGTGCTTAGCGGGACAAGAATAAATTCCCGGGAAGGGCCATGCGGGTTGGACGAGCTGGGACGATTGCCAGCTCGGTTGGGTCGCAGGATTGGAAAGGCAAGGGAGTGACATGAACGGTATGCGATACGAAGCGCCTAGTTCGGTTGACGAAGCATCGGCATTGCTTGCAGGCGCAAGCGGGAAAGCTCGAGTGCTCGCGGGTGGCACGGACCTTTTGGTTCAATTGCGGGCTGGTATGGTCGCGCCAGAACTCGTTGTCGACGTCAAGAATATTGAAGAGATGACGACGTATTCGGTAAATGACGGTGCGTACACAATTGGCGCCGCGGTGCCGAGTGCGGAATTGCACGAGGATGCCGACCTTCTGGGAATGTGGACTGGTGTCATCGAAGCGATGGATCTGGTCGGATCGACCCAGATTCAAGGTCGTGCATCGCTTGGTGGAAACTTGTGCAACGCTTCGCCGGCAGCGGACAGCGTACCTGCGATGATCGCAGCCAGTGCAATTTGCACGGTTGCTGGGCCGAATGGTCGCCGGGATGTCCCTGTCGAAGATATCTGTACCGGACCAGGACAGACGTCTTTGGCAAATGGCGAGATCGTTGTCACTATCAAGCTGCCGAAGCAGGCTTCGCGTACTGGTGACGCGTATCTGCGTTTTATTCCGCGCACGGAGATGGATATTGCCGTTGTGGGCGCCGGTGTGTGCCTAACCCTCGACGAGGGCGGAACTTGCACCGACGCGCGGGTGTCGTTGGGAGCAGTCGCGCCTACGGCGCTATTGGTCAAAGATTGTGCGGACGCGCTTATCGGAACCAAGGTCGATGAGGCCGCAATGGCTAATCTTGACGCGGCGGCGCGCGCGGCCGCGAGCCCTATTGACGATAAGCGGGGCACTGTAGAATTCCGGACCAAGGTCTCTGGCGTCCTGGCGCGCCGGGCGGCCGCAATCGCGCTCGAGCGGGCGGGGAGTTAACCGATGGCTAAAAATCATGTTACGACAACAATCAATGGCGAACCCGTAGAGTTCCTCTGTGAGACTCAGCAAACATTGCTCGATGTTTTGAGGGACGAGTTGCAACTGACCGGGAGCAAGGAAGGCTGCGCTTCTGGTGACTGCGGAGCTTGCAGCGTGATGGTGGATGACCGGGTAGTTTGTTCCTGTCTGGTTATGGGTGTGGAAGCAGAGGGCAAGTCGATCGAAACGATCGAGGGCATGGCTGATGGCGATCAATTACATCCGCTGCAGCAGAAGTTCCTAGAAAACGCTGCTTTGCAATGCGGTATCTGTACTCCAGGCTTCCTGGTTGCCGCAAAGGCATTGCTGGAGAAGAACCCGGATCCGACTGAGACCGAAGTACGTTACTGGCTTGCTGGCAATCTCTGTCGCTGTACCGGTTACGATAAGATTATCCGGTCGGTTCTCGAGGTAGCAGAAGAGGCAAAAGGGGCGTAAGCATGGACGGAGATACCAACGGGTATAGGTGGATCGGAACCCGGACGATCCGTCCGGACGGTGTAGATAAGGTAACAGGGCGCGCTGCGTTCGGTGCCGATTTCTCGCTTCCCGGTATGCTTGTTGGCAAAATCTTGCGCAGCCCCCATGCGCATGCGCGCATCCGCGGTATAAATACGAAAAAGGCCGAGGCCCTTGCCGGTGTTAAAGCTGTTGTGACCTCGGCCGACTTCCCGGAAATTCTGCCCGCTGAGGCGACAAAGGGAAGTTCGCCGCCGAACTACCGCCATCTTTCACAAAATTTGATGGCGCGTGAAAAGGTATTGTACGACGGTCACGCTGTCGGCGCCGTGGCCGCGACGAATGCCGCTATAGCCACTGAAGCGTTGTCCCTCATCGAGGTCGAGTATGAAGTGCTGCCGCATGTGACCGGCGTACTTGAAGCCATGGCTGAAGATGCGCCGATCCTGCATGACGATTTGTTCACCGGTGGAGTAGACCCGAAGCCGGAAAAACCGTCGAATGTCGCAAAGCGGGTAGAGTTTGCGATCGGCGATACTGACGCTGGTTTTGAGTCGGCTGATTTAATCGTGGAACGGCACTACGATACCGAAGGTATCCATCAAGGTTATATCGAGCCGCATGCTGTTGTCGCCAGCATGGCGGCGGATGGTCAGGCGAATATCTGGTGCAGCAGCCAAGGACATTTCATGGTTCGGCAGTACTGCGCCGGTCTGCTAAATATGAATATTGGCGACATTAAGGTTACGCCAGCGGAAATCGGCGGTGGGTTTGGCGGAAAGACGACGGTTTATCTTGAACCGGTGGCACTATTGCTGTCGAAAAAGTCAGGCCTACCGATCAAGATGGTTATGACACGCGACGAAGTTTTCCGAGGTACAGGTCCGACTTCGGGTTCCTACATGACGATCAAGGTTGGAGCTAAGAAGGACGGGATGATTACCGCAGCCGAGGCAGATCTGCGGTTCTTCGCCGGTGCATTTCCGGGGGCTCCAGTGCATCTTGGCTGCATGTGTGGCTTCACGCCCTACGATATCGAGAACGTGAAGGCTGTCGGTTACGATGTGGTGACCAATCGCCCTAAAGCTATCTCATATCGGGCGCCGGGGGCGCCAATTGCAGCGTTCGGTATCGAAAGTGCGATCGACGAGCTCGCAAAAAAGCTAAATATTGATCCTTTGGCACTCCGCGAGAAAAATGCGGCCAAACAGGGGACGCGGACGGCCTATGGCCCGACGCTTGGTGTCGTCGGATTTGAAGAGACGCTGGAAGCAGCCAAGAACCATCCGCAGATGTCTGAGCCTTTGGGAGCGAACCAGGGGCGCGGCATTGCGTCGGGTTATTGGTTCAATGTGGGAGGAGAATCGAGTGCGTCGGTCAGCGTAAACGAAGATGGCACCATCACGGTGACCTCTGGTGCGCCGGATATTGGCGGGTCGCGTGCTTCGCTTTGTATTATGGCTGCTGAAATATTCGGTATCAATATTGATCAAGTGCGGGCGGTAATCGGTGATACCACGGCGACTGCATTCAACCGCCACACAGGCGGTAGCCGTGTGACGTTCGCGTTAGGCGCCGTTGTTATAGAGGCTGCAGAAGATTGCATCTTGCAACTTCGTGAGTGCGCCGCCAAGACTTGGGATATAGATATCGACGCAGTCGAATG
>PBDC01000002.1 GCA_002717185.1 Rhodospirillaceae bacterium | reverse complement strand
CGTCTATCGGTCGGTAGCCGAGCGGCGGCACCAGATGGGCGAGGGGGCCCGCATGCATTGCGACATCGTGGTCAAGCTCGAGCCGGACCGTTTCCGCATCCTCGCCATCGGCGGCAACGTACGAGCCACGGTCGGTCTCAAGTTGCTGCCCGCCGAGGTCGACGCCCAGGTCGGCGTCCTCCCGGCCGGCGGACCCCGACCGATGTTCGTTCATCTCAAGCTCGCCGCGGACCCGATCGCCCCCGACGCGCTCGACGACACTCCGACCCTGCGCGCCCTGAGCTGCGCGGGTCGAGCCTGGCCAGAGTCGCTCCGGGTGGCCTCGATCGCGCCGCCGGACCCCGCGGCCCACTGTTGATTCAGATAGACTGGTTGCCCGCTATTGACAGGAAGTCCGAGGAGGACCGATGAAAGCCACTGCTATTGCCCCGTGCGCCATCGCTGCGCTACTGCTTGCTGCTACGTCTGGTGCGCAGTCCCAGGTCATCGATCTCCGTGCGTCTGACGGCGTCGTGCTCAAGGCGACCTATACCTCGCCAGGGCAGCCGGGTCCTGGCATGCTGTTCATCCACCAGTGCAACATGGACCGGAGCTCGTGGACGAGCATCGCGAGCGAGCTCGTCGACGCCGGCGTCCACGTCCTCACGCTCGACCTGCGCGGCTTTGGCGAGAGCGGCGGCGAGGGGATGTCGGCCGGGTTTCCGACCCTGCTCCAGAAGTCGGCCGACGACGCCGACATGGCCTACGAGTATCTGGCGGCGCAGCCGGGTGTCGACACCGACCGGATGGGTGTGGGCGGCGCCAGCTGCGGCGGGATGATCAACGCGGATCTGGCGGCCCGCAAGCCAGTCGAGGCATTGATGCTCCTATCGAGTCCGCCCAGCGCGGCGGCAGTCGAGAACATGGCTGCGTCACCGGAGCTGGCGGTGTTCGGCGCGGCCACCGAGGATGATCCGGTGACTCAGGGTGTCGCCGATGCTCTACGGGCAGCCGTCGCCGGGTCCGGGCATCCGAGCTCGAAAGCCATGATCTACGAGGGCACCGAGCATGGGCTCCCGATGTTCGAGAAAAACCCGGACCTTGAGCCGGCGCTGCTCGACTGGCTGAAGGCCGAACTGACGAACTAACTTTGGAGGGAGCAATGCGACGTGTCATGTGCTTGGCGGGTCTGACCGCCGTCGGCGTGATTTTCACTGTGGCGGCCCAGGAGGCGCGGCAGCCCCGGCCAGAGATCTACGGGATCAAACGGGTATCTGAGCAGCTGTATGTCCTGATCAACGACCCGATGAGCAATGCCATGGAAACCGGAGGCAATACCGCGGTCTGGGTCATGGATTCGGGGGTGCTGCTGGTCGACACGAAGATCGCCGGCTACGGGCAGAGCATCATCGATCACGTGGCCAAGATCACGCATCTGCCGGTGACGACGATCGTCAATACCCACACTCATTACGACCACAGTGGCACGAACGTCGAGTTCCCCGACACGGTCGACTTCGTTGTGCACGAAAATACGCTCGCCCAGATGTCGCGCGAGACGTGTGCGTCGGTGACCAACTGCGACGCGTTCAAGGGCGAGGGCGCCAGGTATCTGCCCAAGACCACGTATTCGGATCGGCACACCTTGTTCAGCGGCGACGACCGGGTCGAGCTGCATCATTTCGGTCGGGGCCACACCGACGGGGACACGTTCGTGGTGTTCCCGTCCGCCGGAGCTATGCACACCGGCGACATGTTCCAGCGGATGACGAGCGGGTTTCCATTCATCGACGTCGAGAACGGCAACGGCAGTGCCCTAGAGTTCGGCGCGACGCTCGAACGGGCAGTGGCCGGCATCAGCGGTGTGGACACCGTGATCCCAGGGCACAACACCTGGGTGGTCGCCTGGAACGACTTCGTCGCCTTCACGGGGTTCTACAACGACATGCTGGAGCAGGTGAGGGCCAGCCACGCCGCCGGCCGCAGTGTCGAGGAGGCGGCGGAGGCCTACCGCGTGCCGGCCGAGTTCAGCCGGTTCCCCGCGCCGCCGGAGAACGTCCGGCGGGCGGTCGGGTGGGCCTACGACGAACTGTGACCAGTCGGTCGAGCCCGTGACGCTCGCTGTAGGGGGAACTCGAGATGACCAGATACGGACTCGTGGCTGCGCTCGGTGGATGGATGGTGCTGGTGGCCGGCGGCCCCCTTGCGGCCCAGGAGTTGCCCCGCACAGCCTGGGGTGACCCGGATCTGATGGGCACTTGGTCGTACGCCTCGCTAACTCCGCTCCAGCGGCCCACATTAATGGCTGAGAAGGAGTTCTTCACGCCCGAAGAGGCCGCCCAGCGGAACTTCGCAGTGACCCAGGACCAGCCGGATTCGCCCGGCAGCGTGGGGTCCTACAACGCGCTCTGGTTTGACCGGGGCGAGGTCGCCGAGGATCTCCGTACCGCGTTGATTGTCGACCCGCCGAACGGGCGGCTGCCGACCCGGACCGAGACCGACCGGCACGCTGAGGCGCGCCGCGCCTATCTTCGCGATCACCCCGCCGATTCATGGCTGGACCGGAGTAACTGGGACCGCTGCATCACCTATCACGGTGTGCCACCGGTCTCGACCGGATACAACAACACCTACCAGATCCTGCAGACGCCGACCCATGTGGCCATTCGGGTGGAGAATATCCACGACGTGCGGATCATCCCGATCGACGGGCGTCCGAAGCTCACCGACGCAATCCGTCAGTGGAATGGCGACTCGCGGGCCTTCTGGGAGGGAGACACGCTGGTGGTCGAGACGGCGAACTTCAGTGACCAGACGGTGCACCGTTTCCCCTCGTCACCGACGACTAAGGCCGTCGAGCGTTTCAGGCGGGTCAGCGAGGATCGGATCGACTATCAGTTCACGATCGAGGACCCGACGGTCTATACCGGGACGTGGACCGCGGTCAGGCCGATGCCCAGGCTGGACGACTACGTCATCTATGAGTACGCGTGCCACGAAGGTAACTACGCCATGACCAACATCCTGCTAGCCGAGCGGTCGCAGGAGGCGGCGCGCGGCCAGTAGCAGGACGAGTCGTAGGTTCGTCCGACAGGACCATGTCGTCTCGAGTGAGTACGGTGACCGCACTGACGACGCTGAGCGTACTTTCGTCTTGGGCGGCCGACGCGCAAGACTCCAGCCAGCACTCCCATCCTTCGTTGCAGCGGCCGCCCGGTGATCGTGACGTTATCGCGCGCGGGCGAGCGCTGTACGGTCCCAGCTGTTCGCGTTTGTGATGTAGTAGGCCGCATAGCTTGCGGCATGAAGTTACTCGCGCAGACCAACCTCGCCTGGATGCGCTATCCGCTCGACGACCCGCGGATGGCGCCGATGCGTGACGAGATCGACCGCATCAACCGCCTTGGCGACGCTTCGCCGGGCTGTGTCTGGCGTTTCGAGACCCCCGACGGCGACGCTACCGCCGTGCGAGTGCTCGATGATCCCCGCATTCTGTTCAATCTGACGATCTGGCGGTCGATCGACGACCTCCGGCACTACGTGTATCGCACCGAGCATGCCGACTTTTTCCGGCGCAGGCGGGAGTGGTTCATTCGTCCCCCGCAACCGCCAGTGGCCATGTGGTGGGTGGCCGAGAGCGAGCGGCCGTCGGTTTCGGACGCCATGGAGCGTCTGGAGCGCTTGTGGCGGGAGGGACCGTCGCCCGAGGTCTTCAGTCTGGCTGATGCATGGGATGCCGACGGCCGCCCGGTCAGTTGGACCCGACGATCGCCTCGCACAAACGGGTGACCCGCTCGGTGTCGGCTAGTGTGCACCCGACCCCGCGGGGCTTCCCGTGGACGCAGCTGGCGATGAACTCCTCCAGTTGTCCACGGAGTCCCGGTTTGTAGGTCAGATCCGCTTTCAGGCTGATCTCCACCTGCGGCGAGTAGCGGCGGATCGGATGCTCGGGTGTTGGGTCGGCCACATCCATCCCGTGATACACGGTCAGGGTTTCGAGCGGGGACAGCTCGTAGATCCGATCGCTGAAGTGCAGCGCGAGTCGGTGCCGGCTGGGTGCGTCGAAGTTGATCCGCAGGTGAACAGGCACATCGGTGGCGGTGGCCACGAGCAGTCCGTTGTAGGCGGCAAACCCGCCGTCGTCCCGTCGTCCCGTGCGGTGCATTTGCTCGACCCGCAGGTCGCCCAGCAGGTGCAGCAGTAGATCGAGCGGGTGCGACGTCCGTGACAGCAGCCCCATCGTGGGCACCCAAGCCGGCGCCGACGCGAAATCCGCGTCGAGCGGATCGGGGAAGCTTCCTTCGACCGACAGCAGCGTGCGGGTGCTGAGCGCCTGCCGCACCTCCGGAAGGAACTCGTAGAACCGGCGGTTGTGACCGATCAGGGTCCGTTCCCCGAGAGGTGTCGGACGCTCGAGCCACTCGCGCAGCCTGCGGGATGACAGCGCGGGCGGTTTCTCGATCAGGCTCGGGATGCCGGCTTCGAGTACCTGCTCGGCGATGTCGGCCGTGCGATCCCAGGGGGTGGCGACCAGCAGCGCTTCCACCACGTTTCGGTCCATCGCGAGGAGGTCCTCGACTCGGTCGCACGCCCGGCCAACCTGAAAGTCGTCCATGAATCGGCGACGGCGGTCAGAGTCGCCCGTCGTGCAGACCGTATCGATCTGATGACCCAGACCACGGACGACTGCTGCATGGTGGCGCGCCATCGGCCCGCACCCGATGAAGCCGAACTTCAACGGCTTTTATCCATCGCGTCGTCGGCTACCGGTTGCGCCGAGACCGGACGCCGCGCCGCGTTCCACCGGATGTCTGGCACGAAGACTGACTGGCGCTTCAGGATCTCGCCACGATGATCCGTCAGGTCGTCGAGCACTCGTCCCAGCTCGGTCTCGACGTCCGTGGTGGGCTCGTAGCCCAGGTCGCGAAGACCCTGGTGGTCGGGGTTGTAGTGGTGGTCTTCCCGCTCGACGCGCGGGTTCTCGAGCGGCTGGATGGTGACATCGAGTCCTTTGCGGTTCCCCACCGCGCGCACCTTTTCGGCCAGCTCGGTGACGGAGTACACCTCCTGGAACTGATTTAGCACCCGATACTCGCCTTCCCCCGGAGGGTGGTCGAGCGCCAGTGTCAGGCAGGCCATCGAGTCGGCCAGGGGAAGGAAGCCGCGCCGTTGGTGACCGGAGCCGTAGGGCGTCAACGCATGACCGATCACGGCCTGGGCGCAGAAACGGTTGATCGTCGTGCCGAAGGCCTGATCGATATCGAACCGGGTATTCAGCCGCGCCTCGGTCGGGTCCAGCCCGGTGCCGAAGACGACACCCTGCATGATGTCAGTCGCAGCCAAGCCCCAGAGCCGACAGGCGAACATCACGTTGTTCGAGTCGTGCACCTTCGTCCAGTGATACCAGCTGCCTGCCTGTCGCGGGAACGGCAACGTGTCGGTCCGCCCCCGGTAGTCGACGGTAAAGAACCCTTCCGGAATGTCGAGGTTTGGGGTCCCGTACTCTCCCATCGTGCCCAGTTTGAGCAGGTGGGCGTCTGGGCACGCTTCCCGCATCGCATACAGCACGTTCAGCGTGCCGATCACGTTGTTCTGGTGGGTGAAGACGCAGTGGTCAACGTCGATCATGCTGTAAGGCGCAGACGGCATCTCGCCTAGATGGACGACGGCATCCGGTCGCACGTCGGCCAGCGCGTCTCGCACGAAGCGGTAGTCGCAGAGGTCGCCCTCGAAGAACCGGAGATCGCGGCCGAAGCGGCTCCGGAAGGCATCGAGCCGTTCCGGCATGGGCGCGATCGGCACGACGGACCCTGAGCCCATCTCCTCGACCCAGGCGCGACGCAGGAAGCGGTCGGCACCAGAGATGTCGGCCCCGCGCCCGGCCAGGTGTCTGGCGAGTGACCAGCCGAGATAACCGTCGATGCCCGCGATGAAGACCTTCATTTGCTGTGGTGTACCTGCCTGGGCGCTAGAACCGACACAGTGTAGCCTACTGGCCCGGTCGGGTCGTACTTGGCGCTGGGACTACGATGGAACGCTCCAGGACGAGAACCTGAGCGCCAGCCGCAACTTCGAGTTTGCCCGCAACCTCTCCTTCAATGCGGACAGCCGGCGCGACATGGAGCGTTTCGGCGAGATCGACTTCGAGAGATCGGAGTAATCGATCGGCGGCAGCAGCGTCGACATTTCGAGAGTCCTGTCTCTCAGAGCTCGCTATCGACTGTTCTTCAGTCGAGACCTGCGCCGGACGATCCGGGCGATCTTCACCAGAATCGGATATCTCTCCCGCTATGTAGGCCCTTGTCCCGGCGGGTTGGGGTCGGGTCTTGTAGACTCACGGTTCGATGTTTATCCGCCGAGTCCTTGTCTCCCTCGCGAGCGTCCTGCTGGCGGCGGCCCCGTGGTCCGCCTATGTCCGGTCGGCGGAGGAGCGGGCGCACAGGCTCGTGATCGTTGTCGACAACGCTGACGACCCCCGGATCGGTCTGACGCGCGAGGCGATCGGCTTCTGGAACCAGACGCTGGCCGATCTGGGCCTCGACCTCGAGTTGCAGGAGGCCGAGCTTCTGGTGACCTCGGCCCAAGCGCGAGCGATTGAGACGTTCGCGCGCTTCGTGTCTCAGCGTGGCGGTCGGATGCCCAAGGGAACCAATGGGCCGGCCCCGCCGGAGACGCTGGCTCAGCTGGACGGCGACGTCGTGGTGCTGCTGTCTCGACAGCAGCTGTTGCCGTTCGCCTGGCCGCTCGTCGGGCGACCCGACTACTTCGTCGCGATCCGCCAGCTGGAGCGCCGACGTCCCGGGGACGAGCGCGTGCTCCGGAACGTCATCGCGCACGAACTGGGACATACGCTCGGGCTTTCACATCATCGGACGAGCTTCACGCTAATGTGCGCCCCGTGCTCCTCGGTGGCGGCCGCTGACCAGACCTTGGAGTGGCTGCCCTTGACCGACCTCGACCTAGCTCGCCTCCGAGCGCGATATGCGCAGTAGCGGCGTCTTGCCGCGCTTGCGCCACTCCGACGACAATGGCTCTCGTGATTCCTAAGGTGCAGGTGCGAGCGACAGGATGCTGTCTCGTCGCGTGGCTGCTGGCGGCCGCGCCAGGCGCCGCACAGGACTGGCCGCAGTGGCGCGGGCCGGCGCGGGATGGGGTCGTGTCCGCCGCGGTCACGCCTGACGCTTGGCCGGCGGCCTGGCAGCGCGCCTGGGCGTTCGAGATCGGCGAGGGCTACGCGTCCCCGGTCGTGGTTGGCGATCGAGCCTATACCTTCAGCCGGCAGGATCCGCTCGAGGTCGTCACTGCCCTGTCCTTAACCGACGGCACTGTTTTCTGGCAGCATCTGTATCAGGCGCCGTTCGAGAAGAATCCCTACGCGCTCAAGATGGCTAAGGGTCCCTACGCTACGCCGTTGGTCGATGGCGGCCGCCTCTACACGGTGGGGGTGAGCGGCATCGTCTCGGCGTGGTCGCTTGACGACGGGCGTCCGCTATGGCGTCGCAGCTTCGTCGACCTTGTCGACTCGACGGCCCTGTTCGGTGGCACGGCGGCGTCGCCGCTGATGGTCGACGGGCTGCTGGTGGTACAGGTGGGGAGCGACGTGCATGGCGGCGTGGTGCTGGCCCTGGACTCGACGGACGGTGCTGAGCGGTGGCGTCTGGAAGGGCCCATGCCAGGCTACGCCTCCCCCATCCGGTTCGACGCTGGCGGCGTAGGCCACTTGGTCGTGGTGACCCAGGAGTCGCTGGCTGGACTCGATCCGGCGACCGGTGTCCCCCGCTGGACCATTCCGTTCCTCGACGAGTTGCTTGAGAACATCGTGACGCCGGTCTGGACCGGGGCCGAGCTCATCATGTCCGGTACCCGGGCCGGCACGCACGCTTACCGCCTCGTCAAGGAGGAGGGCGCGTGGAGCTACACTGAGATCTGGACGAACCCCGAGGTCACGTTTTACATGAGCTCGCCGGTCCTGGGCGACGGGTTGCTGTACGGTCTCTCGTCGAAGAGGGCCGGCCGGTTCGTGGCGCTCGACACCGCGAGCGGCGAGGTGACCTGGTCGAGCGAGGGCCGTGAGGGAGAGCACGCTACAGCGTTGCTGACCGCCGAGCACCTAGTGCTGCTGACTAACGAGGCGCAGTTGCTGGTGGTTGAGCGGGGCGGGGCGATCTACCGTATCGAACGGAGTTACACCGTGGCCGACAGCCAGACCTGGACGCTGCCGGTGCTGCTGGACGACGGACTGCTTGTGCGCGACGAGACGCACCTAGTGAAGCTGACCGCCGAGTGAGGCGGCGGCGTGGAGGGAGTCGAGCAATGACCAACCTGTACAGACGGATCGTTCGACGGTGGGTGGTTGGGCTGGCCGCGGCGGCGGTGCTGGCGTCACCGACCCTCGATGGGCTGGCGGCCGAGGACCTTCCGACGGCCGCGCCAGAGTCGGTCGGCATGTCGAGCGAGCGGTTGCAACGGATCGACGAGTACTTTCAGCGATTCGTCGACGAGGGGAAGATCGCGGGCGCGGTTAGCCTGGTCGCGCGCCACGGGAAGGTCGTGCATCACTCGGCCGTCGGGATGAACCACCTAGAGGTGGAGACGCCGATGTCCACCGACCAGATCTTCGTTTTGATGTCGATGACCAAGCCCATTGTATCGACCGCGTTAATGATGCTGTTTGAGGAGGGGCGCTTCCGGCTCGACGATCCGATCGCGGACTGGATTCCGGAGTATGCCGACCACATGGTTCGTGAAACCGAAGGTCCGGTCGCTCGCACGGTCGCCGAGGCGCGCCCGGTCACCATCCGTCACGTCTTGACCCACACCTCCGGGCTGACACTCAGCGCGAACGGCGCGGCGCTCTCGGCCGAGGACCGTCGGTATGTCACCAACGACGGGGAGCCGTTCGCTACTCTGTCCGAGCGTGTCACCAGGGCGGCGAAGATACCAGCCGCGTTCCATCCGGGCGACCATTGGCAGTACGGGGCCTCGACCGACTACGTCGCGGTGCTCGTGGAGCGGATCAGCGGTCAGTCGATCGCCGAATTCCTGCAAGAGCGGATTTTCGACCCGCTCGGTATGGAGGACACCTTCTATAACGTCCCTCGGGAGAAGGTTGACCGGGTGGCCGCCGCCTACCGCCGGGTTGATGACGGCATGGAACTGCTTAGGGCGCCAGGGTTCAGGGAGCCGACCACCTACTTTCCCGGCGTGGCTGGGCTCAGTGGCACCTCGTCCGACTACTTCCGGTTCGCCCAGATGGTGGCTAACGGGGGCGAGCTCAACGGCCTCCGGTTGCTTGGGCGGAAGACGGTCGATCTGATGGTCAGCAACCACACCGACGACATGGATGTTTACATTCGTGGTACGGGCTACGGGTTCGGTCTCGGCTTCGGAGTGCTGGTCGACCCGACCAAGTCGTTTGACACTATGTCGGCGGGTGGCTACGGGTGGGGTGGCGCGTGGGGCACCCTCTACTTTGCCGATCCGGCCGAAGACCTCGTCGGGCTCATGTTTATCCAGCTGGCGGGGCATGGCCCGTTGAACATCAGACAGATGTTTACGAATGTGGTCAGTCAGGCGGTCGTCGACAGCGTGGCGGACCAGGCGCCCAAGATCCGCGGCTACCTGGCGACCCCGTAGGGCCGGTTTCCGCCCCGCCATTAAACGCTTAGAGCAACCGCAGCTGGCCAGCCGCGAGCGGCGCCACGGTCGGCGAGAAGTCGCCCAAAGATGGCGCGGCGACCGTGCCGGTTCTGGCATAGCGCTCGAGTTGTTGCCGCAGCCACATGATGTAGCGGCGGTTGTGCGACCGCTCGTCGATCGCTTGGCGGCACAACGACGCTACTGCGCCGGCATGACGCCGCCACGATCTCCCGTCACAATCCACCTGCAGATAGCAGGGTTTCTCGTCCCAGAACAGTGGGTCCCTGGCTAGGGTCCAGATATCGCATTGAATCTCGCCGCTCGGGATCAGTTCCATCCCGGGCGGTTGGAGCAGGTGCGTGAGCTCGTGACCGATCGTGTAGTAGGTCACTCGCCGGCGCCGGTACGGATTCAGACGGATCAGGCGGTCAGAGGGAATTGCCAGCCCGTCCAGCCGCCGACTGGCGGTGACCCCGACTGTGACCGGTGCGTCACCAAGCTCGGGAAAGAGCGCCAGCGAACGCTTGAGCTGTAAAACCAGCTCGTCGGATGCGGCCGCAGCCATCGGCGCGGTGAGGCGGAGCCGGGCCATGTCAGGACACGATAGCAGGTTCGCGAAACTGATGAGTGGCGATCGTCGTCTAATCCCGGTAGGCGGCCGGAGTGCCGGGATTGCCCCTCGCTCAATCCGCACTGGCGCCGTTTTTCTCCAGAGTCAATGCCGAGCGAATTTCTTCAAGGGCAAAAACATTTTCTTCCTGAGTCGTGATTAGATCGACGGAACCATGAACGGCATCATCAACTGGTTTGCCCGGAACCCTGTCGCTGCCAATCTACTGATGGTCTTCTTGGTCGTCAGCGGCGCGGTCGCCTCCTTGACGGTAAAAGAGGAGGTCTTTCCCGAGTTCGCCCTCGACCTGGTGACGATCGAGGTGCCTTATCTGGGGGCCGCCCCTGAGGAGGTCGAGTCGGCCGTCTCGGTGCGGATCGAAGAGGCGATCCAGGGGATCGACGGGATCAAGGAGATCACGTCAACGGCATCCGAAGGGATGGGGACGGTCCAGGTCGAGCTGGAGCTCGGCGCTGACACCCGGAAGGTCGTCGACGATATCAAGAGCAATGTCGACGCCATCACGACGTTTCCCGCCGAGACCGAGAAACCGATTATCCGAGAGCTCACCACCCGCCAGCAGGTCGTCGACATCGCGGTGGCGGGCGACACCGACGAACTGAGCCTGAAACGGGTCGCCGAGCGTGTGCGTGACGAGCTCACCGCGCTGCCCGAGATCACGCAGGCGGAAGTGGTTGGCGCGCGGCCCTACGAAATCAGTATCGAGGTGTCGGAAACTGCGCTGCGGCGACACGGGCTCCGGTTCGACGATGTGGCTGATGCGGTGCGCAGGTCATCGCTCGACCTTCCGGGGGGGGCGGTCCGGGCGGAGAGCGGCGAGATTCTGCTGCGGACCATCGGTCAGGCCTACGGGCGTCAGGACTACGAGAATCTTGTGCTCCTCACCCGCCCGGATGGCACCCGGCTGATGTTGGAAGACGTGGCCACGGTAATCGACGGGTTTGCCGAGACCGACGAGTCGGCCCGCTTCGATGTGGCACCTGCGGTGTTGGTGTCGGTCTATCGAACCGGCGATCAGCGGGTGCTCGAGATTGCCGATGCGGTCGAGCGGTATGTCGAACGTGCGGAGGGCACGTTGCCCGCCGGGTTGACGCTGACGATGTGGCAGGACCAGTCTGAGGCGCTGGACGCCCGGCTGTCCTTGCTGCTCCGCAATGGGTTCGGCGGGTTCGTCCTCGTCTTCGTCGCGCTCGCCCTGTTTCTGGATCTGCGGCTGGCGTTCTGGACCAGCCTCGGGATCCCCATCTCGTTTCTTGGCGCGATCTGGCTGATGCCGGCGTTCGATGTATCCATCAACGTGATGTCGCTGTTCGCGTTCATCCTAGTGCTGGGCATCGTCGTGGACGATGCCATTGTCGTGGGCGAGAACATCCACACGCACCAGCAGCGTCACGGAGAGGGAATGAAGGGGGCGATCGAGGGAGCCCGAGAGATCTCACGGCCAATCATTTTCGCCGTCCTCACCACAATGGCGGCGTTCATGCCGATGCTCTTCGTTCCCGGACCGCTGGGCAAGGTTTTCATGGTGATCCCGCTCATCGTGATCCCGTGTCTCTTCTTTTCGCTGGTTGAGTCGCTCATGATCCTGCCGGCTCACCTGTCCCACATGTCGCGGCGGAAAGGGCGCGGGCCCTGGCGGCGCTTCCAAGGGTTGTTTGCCAGCGGGCTGGCGTGGGTGACCCAACGACTCTACAAGCCTGCCCTCGAGTTCGGGTTACGCTGGCGCTATCTCACTGCGTCGGTGGGCATCGCCATGCTGATTCTGACCTCCGGGTTGGTGGCCAGCGGCTACACCACTTTCATCTTCTTCCCGTCGATCGAAGCGGACTTCATGTCGGCCAACGTCACGATGCCGCAGGGGGCACCGCTGACGGCGACCTCGGATGCGCTAGCCAGAGTCGAGAACGGAGCGGCGCGTCTCCGGAAAGAGGTGTTCGAGGAGACCGGGCAGGATGTGTTCCGCCATGTCTTCTCCTCGATGGGACGACAGTCGCAATCGGGCGGGCCGATGGGTGGGACATCGACCAGCGGGTCCAATGTAGGCGAGGTGACGATCGAGCTGATTCCCTCCGAGGAACGCATGTTTGACAGCGAGACGCTCGGCCGCCGGTGGAGAGAACTCACCGGCACGATCCCTGAGGCGATTGATGCCACGTTCAGCGCCACGATCATGAGCCCTGGCGAGGACGTCAATGTCCAGCTCATGGGGGGGAACTTGGACCAGCTGCGAGATGCCGCGTTCGTCGTGCAAGACCGGTTGGCCGGGCTGGCCGGGGTGTACGAGATTACCGATACCTTCCGGGACGGCAAGCAGGAGATACGGCTTGGCATCAGGCCGTCCGCGGAGACGCTCGGGCTGACCCTGCAGGATCTCGGTCGACAGGTCCGCCAGGCGTTCTACGGTGAGGAGGCGCAGCGGATCCAGCGTGGCCGCGACGACGTCCGGGTGCTGGTCCGCTATCCTGAGGAGCAGCGACGTTCCCTCGGCGACCTCGACAACATGCGCATTCGTACGCCGGAGGGAGCCGAGGTGCCGTTCCGCGACGTGGCGGTGGTCGAGACCGGTCGTGGCTTCTCTTCCATCCGGCGTGTCGACCGCAATCGCGCCGTCAGCGTGACGGCGGCGATTGATCCCACCACTACGACGTCTGGAGCGGTCACGGAAGAACTGGAGCAGGTCATTCTGCCCGAGGTGCTGGCTGGCTTCCAAGGGATCACGTTTTCGTTCGAGGGCGCTCAGGCCCAGCAGGCCGACTCCATCGACGGGCTGGGTCGCGGGTTTGGCCTCGCGGTTCTGCTGATCTTCGCCTTGCTCGCCGTCCCCCTCCGTTCCTATATCCAACCGCTCATCGTGATGGCGGCCATCCCGTTCGGGTTGGTGGGGGCCATCTGGGGGCACATTGTCATGGGACTCAACGTGACGATGATCTCAATGTTCGGCCTTGTGGCGCTTACCGGCGTGGTCGTCAACGACAGCTTGGTTATGGTGGATTTCATCAACCGGAAGCGGGAACGCCAGGCCAGTCTGCTCAGTGCGGTCCGTGAGGCGGGTGTCGCCCGGTTCCGTCCGATCATGTTGACCTCGCTGACCCCCTTCGCCGGGTTGGCACCGCTCATGTTCAACCAGAGCTTCCACGCCGCGTTTCTGGTGCCTATGGCTGTCTCGCTGGCGTTCGGCGTGCTGTTCGCCACCTTCATCACGCTGGTGCTGGTTCCCACCGCGTATCTCATCCTCGACGACGTTCACGTCATGGTGCTCGGTCGGTCGGAGTCGGTGGCATTGCCGGCCACCGGATCCCCGGCGCCCGCCGAGTCGTAGCGGCTCCGTTTTCTTCTCGGTCTAGATCTACTGAACCCGGTGCATCCGGAGGAAAACGATCTGTGTTTTTCCTTTCACCTTTAATAAAATAGTATTTCTTTATAATAAAATACAGGCAGTTGAACGGACGCAAGGAGGTAGTCAGGAATGCAACAGTTACAGAGTATTCGTAGGGAACTGAAGCGGTCACTGGCCAGGGATCTCAGAAGCCAGTTGGAGTCTCTGCGTGCCAACGCTCATAGCGATGTGATCGACGAAGGGGTTTGGAGTGAGCACGTCGCAGTCGCAGCACAGGCCATCGAGGTGGACTGGCAACGCAAGCGCCAGATCCAGGCGGCGCTGGACCGGATCCGCACCGGCCGTTATGGCCGGTGTGACAGCTGCGATGCTGCTGTCGCCGAGGCCCGGCTGACCGCCGCGCCCTGGGCGACCCGGTGCGTTCGCTGTCAGGAGCGGCAGGAGCGTCTGGATAATGCTCGGATCGTCCGCGGACCGGTCTCGATGAGAGACGGATTCGAAAGTCGCTTCGATGACGCGGCCTGATGGGGAAATACGGATGGAGATGAACGGCAGCACGGCACGTAGGGCGGGATCGAGCACCGATGACTTGGTCGAGGTCTACTTCCGTGACGTATCGAAGCATCCGATCCTGAGCAAGGACGAGGAACGGTCGATGCTTGACGGGATCGACCGCTGTCTCGACCCGGAGGAACGTACGCGTGCGGCCGAACGGGCGAATCAGCAGCTGGTGGAGTCGAACCTGCGGCTAGTGGTGATGCTGGCCAAAGGCTATCAACACCGTGGACTCTCGCTGCTCGACCTCATCCAGGAAGGCAATGTCGGTCTACTAAAGGCAGTCGAGCGGTTCGATCGGCATCGGGGGGTACGTTTCTCGACCTACTCGGCGTGGTGGATCCGGCAGTCGATCGTCCGGGCACTCATTGACAAGGCGCCCATCATCCGGATCTCGAGCCATCGGGTCCACCAAAGGCGCCAGGCGCAGCGAGCGCGTCGACACCTCGAACGAGAGCTCGGGCGCCCGCCCTCTGACGAGGAGGTGGCGCGCCAACTGGGCGTGACCACCGACGTCATGGAGCGGATCGTCAATGCGGTGCCGGAGGTTGGGCCACTCGATTCGAGCGAGACCGGCGACTGGGGGCCGGCGGTTCAGGTGCGCGACGACAAAACGCCGCCGCCGGACGAGCAACTGGTGGCCGCAGGTCTGCGACGCGACACCCGTCGTGTCCTCTCTGTTCTGGCGCCTCGCGAAGCGCAGGTTCTCGTGTGGCGCTTCGGGCTCGACGGTGGCGCCTACCGCAGCCTGGCGGAGATTGGTGCCCGCCTGTCACTCACCAAAGAGGGAGTGCGAGGTATCCAGGTGCGCGCGCTGGAGAAGCTTCGTCAGTCGATGCAAGCCGACGTGCTCTCCGACTGGTGGAGAACCGCCTGACGCCGGCTCGCCCTCATCTCGCCCTGGCGGGCCAGGGCGCGCAGGATGCCGGCGAAAATCCGCACGTGTAGCGGATAGATGCCGTGCCAGTAGGCGAGGCTGGCGAGACCCAACGGGTCGAACATAGCCGTCTGTCGCACGAGGCTCCGGCCGGGCCCTGATTCCTGTACCTCAAACTCCAGCCACGCCCGTCCCGGGAGCTTCATCTCGGCGACTAGGCGGAGGCGGCGATCTGGCTAAAATGCTTCGACCCGCCAGCAGTCGAGGGTGTGTCCCACTTGCAGCGACTCTGGATCGCGCCGCCCGCGTCGCATCCCCACCCCGCCGAGCACTAGGTCGATCCAGCCCCGGATCGTCCAGAGGGCATCCAGGTGATACCACCCACGTACTCCCCCGATCTGGCGGATCGGCCTGAACGCGTCGGTCGGCGACGCGTCGACCTCGACCGCGCGGCTGTCGACCAACCGGGTGCCAAGCTGGACTCCGGCCCACGTCGGCATCGCCCGACCTGACGAGATGGCGTCCGATGTAGCCGCTGGCGCCGGTGAGAAGGACGAGAGGGCGTTGATCGAACATGTCTGAGCAACATAATTCGTTTTCTTTCTTTGGGGAATTGTGCCGGTGAACACACTCGACGACTTGTCGGTCCTCCCCGAGGTCAGGGTGCGCCGCCGCGGTGCCCCGGATCCGGAAGGGCGTGGTGTTGTCTACTGGATGCAGCGCGCGCAGCGGGCGCAGGATAATCGCGCGCTCGACGTGGCCATCCGGGCGGGCAACCTGTTGCGACGACCGGTGGTCGTGTTCCTGGCGCCAGTGCCGAACTACCCGAACGGCAACCTCAGGCACTACCGCTTTCTGTTCGAGGGTTTCGAAGAGCTGGAATCTGCTCTTGGCCGCCGGGGTGTCGGACTGGTGTTCCGCCTGTATCCTCGCCATCGCCTGGAGCTGTTGCTGGACGAGGTCAGACCGGCACTGCTGGTTGGAGATGAGAACCCACTCCGCGAGACGGAGGCCTGGCGCGCCAAGGTCGCTGAACGGGTGCGGGTACCGTTCTGGACCGTCGACACCGAGGTCGTCGTGCCGTCGGTCTGCCTGGAGCGGGAGCAGTATGCGGCCCGGACGATCCGACCTCGGATTCATCGACTCCTACCGACCTACCTCGTGAGGCCCCCCAGTCCGCGAGCGCACATTCCGTGGTCCCCCGGGAGGGGACTCGCGCGTGAGCGACCCACGGGCGAGGTGCCGACCGACTACCCGCTCGATCGGCGCGTGGGTGGCGTTGGCGGCCTCGTCGGCGGGGCGAAAGAGGCTCGTCGGCGGCTACGCCGTTTTGTCCGGACCGGGCTCTCGGGCTATGCCACCGCGCGCAGTCATCCGGAGCATGACGGGACCAGTCGATTGTCGGCCTATCTGCACTTTGGCCATCTCGGTCCACGGGCGCTCGCAATCGCGATCCAGCAGAGTGACGCGCCGGAGGTGGACCGGGCGGCGTTTCTTGAGCAGCTGATCGTGCGGCGTGAGCTGGCCATTAACTTTGTCCGTTACAACGACTGCTACGACCGGCTCGACGGATGCGAGTCCTGGGCTAGGCGCACGCTCGACGAGCATCGCCTGGATCGGCGTCCGGTCATCTACACCCTCCGCCAACTGGAGCAAGCCGAGACGCATGACCCGCTCTGGAACGCCGCACAGCGCCAGGTCGTGGACACCGGTTGGATGCACGGCTACATCCGCATGTACTGGGCGAAGAAGATCTTGGAGTGGACGGCCCGGCCCGAAGACGCCTTTGCCATAGCGGTAGAGCTGAATGACCGCTACCAGCTCGACGGCCGAGACCCCAACGGCTATGCCAGCATCGCGTGGGCGGTGGGGGGCAAGCACGATCGGGCATGGGGACCGACACGCCCCGTGTTCGGTGCGGTGCGTTTCATGTCGTTTTCCAGCACACGGCGGAAGTTCGACAGCGCTGCCTACATACGCCGGTACGCCGGAACCTGACCCGGGGTGCGCGGAGTCTGCGGCTAGTCCGGGTTCACGCAGGAGAAGCTCGCCGCGTTGTCGGTATCGCCGCTGCCGTCCCACCGGGCCACTTGTGGGTAAGGGCACAGCGGCCGACTCTGCACGACCTCGCCGTCGCGGAGCTTCGAGGCGATGATCTGGGCTGGCGCCTCGTCCTGTTCGACCCAACGTTCGAGCGCAGACAGCGCGTCGAAACTGTCTGGTCCGGGGCCGCCGCGACAGTGGCCCATACCCGGCACCATGAACAGCCGGTAGAAGTCTTGCACGCTCGCCAGCTTGGTGGTGTCGTCAGCCCCCTCGCCCATCTCGGTGACCACCCGTTCGAAATAGTCGATGCTGCTGAGGGGGGAGATGTCGGCGTCGCTCCAGCCGTGATACATGAGGAGCTTCGCCCCGCGATCCCTCAGGCCGCTGAGGTCGGGGTTGTTGGCATCGAGCGCGGCGCCGGTCTTTGCCAGCGCAATCGGCAGATCCCGCTCGTAGTTCCACGACCGGAAGTCCCACACCGGATCATCGAAGACCATGTTGCGCATGAAGTCTTCGGCCGCCAGGAAGTGGGTCCCCGCGTACGCCTGCCGCCCGGTGACCCAGCTCGACCAGCCGCCGGGACCGGCTTCGCCCCCCGGAACCAGTCCCGGATAGATCGGCGTACCATCGGCATCAAGTGGACCCTGCCAGATGTCTCGCACCGCTTGTACCTGCTTGGCAGTGAGGCATCCCTCGGTCTCGCCCCCCTCACAGGTCAACACACCGGGGTCGAAGTCGCACTTGCGCGGGTCGTCGAGCACGCCGTCTTTGATCCCGTCGATCGCGTCACAGGCTTTGGTCACCGCATCGCCCAGCACCGCGACCTTGTCGGGGGGGATGTAGCTGGCTTCGTCGTCCAGGGTGGCCAGCGCGTACCACAGGTGGGCGGCGGCGTAGAACGTGGTCCAGTCGTGGGCGGGGTTGCCCACCACGAGACCGTCGAAATCTTCCGGATAGCGCTGGGCCTCCATCATGCCCTGCTGGCCACCTTTTGAGCACCCGACGTAATACGAGTAGTCCGGCGCGCTGCCGTAATGAGCGGCCGTGATCGCCTTGCCGTGCATGGCTGTGAGATGCATCGACCGATGACCGAAGTCCGCGATCAGATCCGGCCGGTTCAGGGCCCAGTTCGCATCAAAGCCCCCGTCGCCGCGCACGTGGCCGGTGTCGGTGCTGGCTGTCGCGTAGCCGCGCCGGAGCGCGCCGGCCATCGCGCCGTAGCTGATGACGCCCGCCATGCCTCCGTTGCCCGCGGCGTGGAACTTGCCGTTCCAGTCTTCTGGCAGCCAGACCTCGAAGTTGACGGCCGGCTCGCTGGTGACGGCCACGCGGCAGAAGGTCGGGAGATCTATCGCGTCGCCCCCCGGCGGCGTGAACGAGCCGGCGGGAACCGCCTCGGCCAGTGTGATGGTCGTGTCCGGCAGGACGAGTGCGGCCAGCGCGGCGCAGGTGGCCGGAGCGACCTCATCAGTCGCGGCCGTTGTCGACTTGGCACTCTCGGCGCAGGCGGCCATTCCGGCCATTGCCGTCGCGACCAGGCTGCCCCCCAGCAACGTCGTCCAGTTTCCCCGAGTCTGCATGCGGTTGATCCTATCCGGCCCCTTGTCCGGCTCCAAACAACCTGCCCCGCAGGTGCTGTCCCCGCTAAATCACGCGCCCAGCGCCAGCATTGCCCGACGGTCCAGCACTTTCTGTACGGCCCGACGCGCCGGCGCACCCCGAGCTCACGACCGGATCGTGTCGAAATGCTTTCGCTTATGTCACAGGGAGGTCCCGGTTCGGCAGGCAGCACTTGCTCAGTGGCCGGTCGGAGGCGATCATCCGGGGATGTCCCGCCCACTCGCCGACGCGCTCGCACGCTATCCCAGAGTTTCACTCACACGGGTTCCCACGCCGCTCGATCGAGTGACCCGGGTTGGCGAGCAGATCGGTCTTGACCTGTATCTCAAGCGTGATGACCTAACCGATCTGGCGATGGGTGGGGACAAGCCGCGCAAGCTCGAGTACGAAGTAGCCAGGGCGGTGTCGGCTGGGGCGACGGTGCTGGTCACCGTTGGGAGTGCGCAAAGCAATCACGCCAGGCTGACGACCGCGGCGGCCCGGCGGGTTGGGATGGGAATCACGGTGGTGCTCGGTCGCGACGATCGGGTCACGTTCCAGGGCAACCTGCTGACGGTCAGGCTCATGGGCGCCGACGTCCGTTTGGTCGACACGGCAGACCACTGGGCGTTAGAGGAGGACGCGCGCGTCGTCTGCGACAAGCTTCGGGCCGCAGGCGAGACGCCTCACTTCATTCCGGTAAGCGGGTCGACGCCGCACAGCTGTCTGGGCTACGTGCGGGCGGGACTCGAACTCGTCGACCAGCTAGGCGAGCGTGAACTCGAGCCGGCGGCGATTTACGTGCCCTGTGGAACTGGCGGGATTCTGGTAGGACTCACGACCGCGCTTCGCGATGCGGGCGTTGATTGCCCAATCGTCGGCATCAGCGTCAACCGGCCGGCGGCGCAGTGTTATGAACGGATCGACGCCTGGTGGCGTGCCGTCAGCGAGCTCCTTGAGCTGGACCCGAACCGTCCACGCGGACCGATCGAAGTGGATGATGGATACATCGGGCGCGAGTACGGGGATCCCACAGAGGCCTGTCTCGACGCCATTCTGCGCATGGGGTCGACCGAGGGGATCCTGCTCGATCCGGTGTACTCGGGGAAGGTGTTCGCCGGGCTGTGTGGTCACCAAGCGGCAGGCCGGTGGCCGGGTGGTGCGTCTGTGGTGATGCTGCACTCCGGCGGCACACCCGCCTTGTTTGCCTATCAGGACGCCCTGGCCGTGCATCTCGACCGGAAGAAGGGCGTTGAGCACTAACGGCTGACACGCCGACCGGCGCGGCCTCAGGCGCTCACATGCTCGCGCTCGCCAACGATCGCGGCCCGCTCTGCGAGCCCGTTCTTCCGCGCGAGCCGCACGCGCATCACGCCGGGCCATCCTCCGTTCGACCAAGCTCCTCGGTCGCGATTTCCCGCATGCGGTACTTCTGCACCTTCCCGGTGACCGTCATCGGGAAGGTGTCGACGATCTTCCAGTACCTGGGAATCTTGAACGTCGCGATGGCGCCGCGACACAAGCTGGCCAATCCGTCTGCATCGATTGTGGCGCCGGGGCGAGGCTTCACCCAGGCCATTACTTCTTCTCCGTAACGGGCTGACGGGACACCGATGACTTGGGCGTCGGCCACGTCCGGGTGGGTATACAGGAACTCCTCCACCTCCCGTGGCGAGATGTTCTCCCCGCCGCGGATGATCATGTCCTTAATGCGCCCCACGATGCTCAGATAGCCGTCGTCGTCCATCGTGGCCAGATCGCCCGTGTGCATCCAGCCGCTCCGATCGATTGCCGTGGCCGTCGCCTCCTCGTCGTCCCAGTATCCCAGCATCACCGAGTAGCCTCGGGTGCAAAGCTCGCCCCGTTCGCCGCGGGGGAGCAGCCGCCCGGTCTCTGGGTCGATCACCTGCACCTCCACGTGCGGATGCACCGGACCCACGGTGGCGACGCGTTTCTCCACAGGATCGTCGACTCGGGTCTGCGTCGAGACCGGCGACGTCTCGGTCATCCCGTAGCAGATCGTGATTTCCGGGATGTGCATCCGCTCCCGTACCTGCTTCATCACTTCAATGGGGCACGGAGAACCGGCCATTACCCCGGTTCGGAGGGTGCTGAAATCGGTGTGTCCGAACCGGGCATGGTCGAGCTGGGCAATGAACATGGTCGGCACACCGTAGAGCGCCGTGCATTTTTCAGCTTCCACCGCGGTCAGTGTCGCTTCGGCGTCGAACGCCTCTCCGGGCGTCACGACGCAGGCCCCGTGGCTCGTTGCCGCTAGGTTGCCGATCACCATGCCGAAGCAGTGATAGAACGGCACCGGCACGCAGACGCGGTCGACCTCGGTATAGCCGAGGACCTCCCCGCAGAAGAACCCGTTGTTGAGGAGGTTGTGATGCGACAGCGTCGCGCCTTTGGGAGCGCCGGTCGTGCCGGACGTGTACTGGATGTTGATCGGGTCGTCGAAATTGAGCGTGGACTCGCGCGCCGCCAGCTGATCGTCGCCGATGTCGGTGCCGTCGGCGAGCAGCGCCTCCCAGTGGTCGTCGAGGACGACCGCGTCGCCCAGTGCCGGGCAGTCCGGCCGGACGGCCCCCACCATGTCCTCGTAGCTGGTTTGCCGAAACCCCTTCGACAGCAGGAGCAGGCCTAGGCCGGACTGGTTGAGCGCGTGCCGCAGCTCCTGGGTCTTGTAGGCGGGGTTGACGTTAACTAGGACGGCCCCGATTCGGGCGGTCGCGTATTGGATGACCACCCACTCGAACCGGTTGGGCGACCAGATACCGACCCGGTCCCCTTTGGCGACGCCGCGGGCCAGCAGCGCCTTGGCGAGTTCGGTCGTGGCGTCCCACAGCTCCCGGTAGGTCGCCCGGTACCCCTGCGCCACTGAGATCAGCGCGTCGCGGTCGCTGACCCGGTTCACTGTACGCCTGAGGTTCTCTCCGATGGTCTCGCCCAGCAGCGGAACAGCGCTGGTGCCATGCACATACGAAGAGGGCTGCATCATGAGTCCTCAGCGCTTTGCGCCACCTGCCGCCGCCTGGTGCATCACGTCCTACCGTGCGGAGTCGTCCTCGGACGCGTACTCCAACTCGACGTAGCCGCCCGCGGGCGTCCACTGCATCCGCCGGGCCGGGAGGTCCGACTCGTCACCCCGCTGGTTGATGTAGACGAGAATCTCGTCGTAGTTGCCCTTGATCGGCTCGACGAGCGATCTGCCGATTTCCTCCGTGCGGCTCGGATCGTCCGCCTCGACCTCGATGACGAACGCGCCGTGCGCGGTCGCCATGTCGGTAATCTCCCAGGCCTCGTTGACGAGCTGTGGTTCGTTCGTCTCTGGGAGGGCCTCCAGATTGACGACCTCGAACTCGTCGTCGCTCGGGACGACCTCGGCGCGTTGCTGCCAGAGCGTCAGGTTCAGGATGCCCAGCGCGATGGCGCACGCGATGAGGCCGATCCGGAACATCCATTGGATCTTCATGATCTCGACCGATGGCGCAGGATAGCACGCGGCTGTGCACCTGATAGGCTGACCCAACGTTAGTCAGAGGAGGAGGACATCGATGGCACTCCAGAGTACGCGAGCGTGGATTCGTGTGGTGGCTGGCACCAACCTTCTGGTGCTGGCGCTGCTGGTGGCGCCGGGCGCCCAGGCACAGACGGTCGCGGAGATTGTCGAGGCGAGCCTCGAGGCGGTCGGGGGACGTGAGGCTCTGGCCGGGATCACCAGCCTGCGTCAGGTCGGCGGGTCTGTCATGAGCACCGACTACGGCGACCTCGAAGGCGACACCGAGGTGGTCATTATTCCCAACCAGAAGATCTATCAGGACCTCGACAGTGATTTCTTCCAGCAGACCAACGCCTGGAACGGGACGGTGGGGTGGCAGTCCGACAGCATGCAGGGCATGACGGACGCGACCGGCGAGCAGGTGGCGGTGTGGGCCGCGCAGACCTCGCTTCATCCGTTCCAGGGGTTTGGCGACCCTGCCTTGGGGGAGTACAGCAAGCTCGACGATGCTGAGGTGGGCGGGCGTCCGCACCATGTCGTGCAGATCACGGCTGCCGTTGTGACGTTCGACGTCTATGTCGACACTGAGACCTACCTCGTGTCACGCATGACGGTCGACACCAGCTTGCCGCAGCTGGGGACGGTCCGTATGACGTTGGATGTGGAGGGATACCAGGAGCACGGCGGAGTGCTGTTCGCCACCATCAGCGGCCTGGCGATTCCCGGGGCGTTCAGTATCGACACCGTCTACGACACCGTCGAGGTGAACGGGGAGGTCGATCACAACATTTTCGAGAAGCCCTAGGTGTGGAGATTCCCGCGGCCGGGGCCGACGAACGAGTAGAGCGTCATCCCGGCCGCCGCGGCCATCTCGACCGCCAGGCTCGAGGCGGCCCCAACCGAGACCATGATGGGAATGGCCGCCTTGAGCGCTTTCTGTACCAGTTCGAAGCCGGCTCGTCCGCTGACCACCAGGATGCGGTCGGAGAGCGACGTGGCGCCGTCGAGCACGGCCCGCCCGATGACCTTGTCGACCGCGTTGTGCCGCCCGATGTCCTCGCGGACGGTGAGGAGCTCGCCCTCCAACGTGAATAAACCAGCGGCGTGAATCCCGCCGGTGGCGTCGAAGAGGGGCTGGTGCGGACGCATCCGATCCGGGAGCGACGCCAGCAGCTGGGTTGGGCAGTCCCTGGCCTCGATCGCTGGGAGCGCCTGGTCCAGGTCGTCCAGACTCTCCTTGCCGCAGACTCCGCATGCCGCGGTCGCGCGGAAGTGACGCTGCGCCCGTTCGACGCCGGCGACGTCCGCTCCGTTCTGGAGCGTCACCAGCACCCGGTCTCCGCCTCCGACCTGGCCTGCCGCTAGAGCCTCTGGTGATGTGGCCTCAGCGCCAGGTTCGTGGCGGATAGAATCCACCTGCCCGCCGCTGGTGATGACGCCCTCGCCAAACAGGAACCCGGCCGCCAGTTCCTCGTCGTGGCCCGGTGTCCGCATGGTGATGACCAGGGGCTGACCGCCTACCCGGATCTCTAGCGGGGCCTCCACGGCCACGACGTCACTGCTTCGTACCCCGTCGTTCCGCGTGACCTCGACCGCTCGCAGACCGACTGCTGACACCGTCATGTCGCGATTGTATGGCAGAACGAACACGGGGCCCGGGGAGCGGCGTTCTCCGCGACGCGCCGGTCGCCGCAGCTGGTCGAGCGCAGAGCGGCGACATCGGTGCGGCATTCCAGTGTCGTCTCGGATCCCCTCAGGCCCTGTGCTAAATTAGGCGCTCACCATGTCGCTATCTCGCCGCACGTTCCTCAAGGTCTCGGTCGGCGCCGCGGCCGGCGTCAGCGCGCTCGGGTTCGACCTGCAGCCGGCCTACGCCGCGGTGCGGCAGCTCAAGATTCGGAACGCCCGCGAGTACAAGACGGTCTGCCCCTACTGCGCCGTGGGCTGCGGCACCATCGCCTATACCCACGGCAGCGGCGGACTGAACACCACCAACACGGTCATCCACGTCGAAGGCGACCCCGATAGCCCAATCAACGGCGGCACCCTGTGCCCCAAGGGTGCGTCGCAGATGCAACTGGCCATCAGCCCGCGGCTGAAGAAGAGCCCGATGTATCGGGCCGCCGGCGCCAGCGAGTGGCAGGAAGTCGACTGGGACTTCGCCATGGACTGGTTCGCGCGCAAGTTCAAGGAGTCGCGCGACCGCACTTTCGTCGAGCAGGACAGCCAGGGGCGCACGGTTAACCGCTGCAACGGCATCGCCTGGGTCGGCAGCGCGACGGTGGCCAACGAGGACGCGTATCTCATCACGAAGACGATGCGTGCCATGGGGCTAACCTACATCGACCATCAGGCCCGCATATGACACAGCCCCACGGTGGCCAGTCTGGCCGCCACGTTCGGTCGCGGGGCGATGACCAACCACTGGAAGGACATCAAGAACGCCGATGTCGTACTGGTGATGGGGGCCAACCCGGCCGAGAATCATCCCTGCGGCTTCAAGTGGGCGGTCGAGGCGCGTGACGAGAACAACGCCACGCTTGTCACCATCGATCCCAGATACACGCGGACATCGGCGGTGGCCGACAAGCACATGCAGATCCGCCCGGGGTCTGACATCGCGGTGCTGGGCGGGCTGATCCGTCACATTCTGGCCAACGACCTCCACCATGCCGACTACGTCCGTACCCACACCAACGCTTCGTTCATTGTCAGCGGCGACTTTGGGTTCGAAGACGGGCTGTTCTCGGGCTTCGAGGAGGCGGCCGGCGCCTACGACAAGACGTCTTGGGGCTACGAGCGGGGACCGGATGGCTATGTGCGGCGTGACGAGACGCTTGAGGACCCGCGCGCCGTCTTTCAGCTGCTGAAGCAGCACTACGACCGCTACACGCCGGACGTGGTGGCCCAGATCGCCGGCTGCACCGAGGAGAAGTTCCTCGAGATGGCCGACATCATCTGCTCCACCGGTCGTGCCGACCGGGTGGGCACGATCATGTACGCGGTGGGCTGGACCATGCACACCGTGGGTAGCCAGATCATCCGGACCGCGGCCATCCTGCAGCTCCTCTTGGGGAACATCGGCCGTCCGGGTGGCGGGATCAACGCACTCCGAGGCCACGCCAACGTGAAAGGTGCGACCGACCACGCGATCGTGGCGGGCATTCTCCCGGGCTACTTGAAGGTGCCGACGCCAGACCAAGGCAGTTTCGACGCGCATCTCGCGGCGTCGACGCCGACGCCGCTGGTGCCGGACACGGTCAATTACTGGGGGAATTACCCCAAGTTCCTCGTGTCCCAGCTCAAGGCCTGGTTCGGCGATCACGCTACCGAGGCCAACGAGTTCGGCTACCACTACCTCGGTAAGCAGGACGGCGACGCCACCTGGCTCTCGATCTGGGATCAAGTCCGGCAGGGCAGCATTGAGGGCTTCGTGTCTCTCGGCTTCAATCCGTTGCTGGCGGGTCCCGACGTTCCTAGACTCCTGGAGTCGATGGCTCAGTTGCAGTGGAAGGTGGTCATCGATCCGTTCATGCTCGACAGCGCCGAGTTCTGGCGGGCGCCAGGGGTCGACCCCGCCACGGTCCAGACCGAGGTGATGTATTTCCCCACCACGCACTGGATCGAGCGGGACGGTTCGTTTACCAACAGCGGGCGGTGGGCGCAGTGGAAGGAAAAGGCGATCGACGCGCCTGACGGGGTGCGGTCGGACACCTACGTGCTGTCGGAGCTGTTCTGGCGGGTCAAGGAGCTCTATCGCGAGGACGGCGAGGACGCCGTCTACCACGACCCGATCGAGCACCTTACCTGGGACTATCTCAATCCGCGGCTGCCGACCCTGGTCGAGCTCGCCAAGGAGATCAACGGCTACGACCGTGAGACGGGCCGGTTGCTGTCGTCATTCGGCGAGCTCGCTGCCGATGGCTCCACCACCTCGGGCAACTGGATCTACACCGGCAGCTACACCGAGGAAGGCAACATGATGGCGCGGCGGGACACCGCCGATCCCACGGGGCTCGGGATGCACCACGGCTGGGCGTTTAGTTGGCCGCTCAACCGGCGCGTCCTCTACAACCGGGCGTCGGCAGACGCCGACGGGCGGCCCTGGGAGGCGTCTCGCGCCGGTATCGCCTGGAACGGTCGTGAGTGGATTGGCGACGTGCCGGACTACGGTCGGACGACGCCGCCGGACGGGCCCGGGGCGTTCATCATGACCGAGGAGGGCGTGGCGCGGCTGTTCAGCAGCCATCTGGCCGACGGTCCGCTGTCCGAGCACTACGAGCCTGTCGAGAGCCCGACAGGTAATCCGCTGCACCCCGCGGTGCCGATCAACCCGACCATCAACTGGTATGACGGCGTGCGGGAGACGCTGGCCACCGCCGACGACGATTTCCCGTACGCCTGCACCGTCTACCGTGTGGTGGAGCACGAGCATTTCGTGACCCGGAACGTGCCGCTGCTCGTCGAGGCGATGCCGGACTTTTTCGTCGAGATCCCCGAAGGGCTCGCGGCTGAGAAAGGGATCGCTAACGGATCGCGGGCTCGGGTCTGGTCGAAACGTGGCGAGGTCGAAGGCGTGGCGATCGTCACCAAGCGGATCAAGCCACTGAGGGTGAACGGTCAGACCGTGTGGACGGTCGGCATCCCCGTCCACTGGGGATTCGTGGGTATCACGCAGGGGTCGATGGCCAATCTCCTCACGCCGTACGTCGGCGACGCCAACACCCGTTGCCCCGAGTTCAAGTCTTTTCTCGTCAACGTGGCACCAGCGGAACCGCAAACCACATAGGGTAGAGTTCGTGACAGAGCCCAGAGCCCAAAGCCCCGAGCCATAGAGCGCCGATCTCCATGCCTGACACTCTCTCCATCAAGCGCGTCTCGGCCTCCCAGAGCGCTCTAATTCCGCTCGAAGCGCTCAGATCGGGTGGACCCGTCTACTCGAAGCTGGTCGATATCTCGAAGTGCATCGGGTGTAAGGGCTGCGAGGTGGCCTGCAAGGAGTGGAACGACCTCAAGGTCGAGCAGACTAGCAACTTCGGCAGCTACCAGAGCCACAAGGACCTGTCATCGAACACCTGGTTATTGATGCGGTTCAATGAGGTGGAGAACGGCGAGGATGTCGACTGGCTCATCAAGAAGGACGCCTGTCTCCATTGCGCCGATCCAGGGTGCCTCTTTGCTTGCCCGGCTCCGGGTGCGATCGTCCAGTATCAGAACGGCATCGTCGACTTCAATCAGGACAACTGCATCGGCTGCCAGTACTGTGTTTCCGGGTGTCCGTTCGACATCCCCCGGTTCGACCAGGAAACGAAGAAGGTTGCCAAGTGCAACATGTGCATCGACCGGGTCGAGTCCGGTCTCGAGCCCGCCTGCGTGAAGACCTGTCCCACCAACGCTATCGAGTGGGGCATCAAGGACGACATGCTGGCCCAGGCCGAGAAGAAGGTTGAGCGGCTCAAGGAACGCGGTTATGAACACGCCGCTATCTACAACCCGGGCGGCGTCGGCGGCACGCACATGATGTATGTCGTGCCGCATGGGGATCGGCTGACCGACTACAGCCTGCCGGCACATCCCACGGCCAGCCCCGGTCAGCTT